>PLFE01000082.1 GCA_003136675.1 Bryobacterales bacterium | reverse complement strand
GCTAAAGCCGCGTGTACCGGGGTCGTGTCGCACACCCCCAGACTGCTGTCCTGGACGGCGCGCGGGCACAAGCGCTTCAGGCTTCGAAATAGCGCATCTGGTCGAGATCGGAGATCAGACCCGGGCCTGTGGGGCGCCATCCGAGCCTTTGCTGCGTTAATGCGCCGGAAGCCGACATGTCGAAGCCCACGAAGAACGCGAGCCAACCAAAGTGCTCGCCTGCTTGCTCGGGGGACATGGAGACGACTGGCACGTTGAGGCCCCTACCGATCGACTCAGCGATCTCTCGAAGGGGCACGCCCTCTTCGGCTACCGCGTGGTAGTGGGCTCCGGCAGACCCCTTTTCGAGCGCGAGTCTGTAGAGCTGGGCGGCATCCAGCACGGGCCCCGCGGCCCAACGGTTGAGTCCGTCGCCGATATATGCGGAGACCCCCGTCTTGCGAGCGACATCGATCAGGTAGGTGATGAGGCCTTGTTTGACTCGATCGTGGACCTGCGGAAGGCGAACGACGGAGACGCGCACGAGGGGCGACTCGACGGAAGCCGCCGCCTCTTCCGACACGCGGGGCATGCCGGCGGAACTGGGAAAGGGTGGATCGTCCTCCGTCCTGAGACGGCCCGGGATGCCGGGACCGGTGCCGGAAGTGACGATCAAAGTCCGTTGGGAACCAGAAACGCCAGGAGTGGAAAGGCCAGCGCCGAGAGCCTCGATAGCGCGCCGGTCTATCTCACAGTTGGCGGCGAACTTCGAAAAGTCGTGGATAAACGCCGTGTGAATCACGGCATCCGAGACGGCTGCTCCGCTGCGCAGGCTTTCCAGATCTTCCAGATCCCCCCGATGCACGCCGGCGCCCGCGGCGAGCAGAGACGCTGCTCCGGCATCCGACCGGGTAAGCCCAAGCACCTGATGGCCCGCGTTGATTAGCTCCGGGACGATGGCGGAACCGATAAAGCCGGTAGCGCCGGTGACGAAAACACGCATGATCATTCTCCTTGATGAACTCGCGCAAAACGAACGCGCCCCGCGCCGCCAAGCTTCGCGAGGTTAATGTCAGGTATGGCGGCGCGGGTTCGCGCTCTTTGCGCTCCTAAGAACAAGGTAAGGCTTTGAGGGCGATACAATCTATGCTTTCAGGTCCGTATTATCTTCGCGATCGTCTGGAATTCTCATGGATCCGCTCTCCGATGTGCTTTCGCTGCTGAAACCGCGCAGTTATATGTCCGGGGGCTTTGATAACGGTGGAGAATGGTCCGTCCGGTTCCCCTCGTATGAAGGCATCAAGTGCTACGCTTTGGTTTCCGGCGAGAGCTGGCTGCTGGTGGAGGGTGTTCCGGACGAGGTGCGCCTGAAGCAGGGGGACTGTTTCCTGCTGCCGAGCGGCCGGCCCTTCCGCCTGGCAAGCGACCTGGCTTTGACGCCGGTGGACGCTTCCACGCTTTTTCAGTTTCCGCTGAACGGGGCCATCCGCACGATCAACGGCGGTGGAGGCTGCTTTGGCGTGGGCGGCCACTTCGCCCTTACGGGCTGGCATGCGGAGATTTTGCTGGGAGTGCTGCCGCCGATCGTGCATATCCGGAACGAATCGGACAAGGCGGCCATGCGGTGGTCTCTGGAGCGGATGATGCTGGAGTTGCGCGAGCCACAGCCAGGTGGGTTTCTGGTGTCGCAACAACTGGCCTACATGATTCTGATTCAGGCCCTGCGGCTGCACCTGGCGGAGGGGTTGCGAGGCGGCGTGGGGTGGCTGTTCGCGCTGGCGGATAAACAGATGAGCGCAGCGATCAACGCCATGCACGGCGACCCGGCGCAACGCTGGACGATCGAGGATCTGGCGGGGCGCGCCGGCATGTCGCGATCCACCTTTGCGCTGAAATTCAAACAGACCGTGGGGGCCTCGCCGATGGAATACCTGACGCGCTGGCGGATGCTGCTGGCCGGGGACAAGCTGGTGAATTCGAGCGATGCCATCTCCGTGATCGCGCGGTCGCTTGGGTACGAATCCGAAAGCGCCTTCAGCACGGCGTTCAAGAGGGTGATGGGTTGTTCGCCACGGCAATATAGCCGTGGCCGGAAGCCGGCTGGGTCATCCAGCGTGGAAGGGGACGGCGATCGGGTTGATCGGATTGGGCTCGTCGCCGTTTAGGAGGAGCCGATCGCGGATGGGATTTGAGCACAGGCTGAATGTGCCCACCTTGCAGGCAAGTTGTTGATTCTGTGGAAATTCGAGCGACCGCTTCGCTTTTTTCGAGGGAAACGCGATAAACTCTTGACGAAAGGGGAATTTCTCGACATTGGGAGCTTTCCGGATTCTTGGCGAGCTGTTGGGCGGATCTCGCAAGCCGCTGCGGTCCCAGAGAAGCATACCGAACGGCCGCGCTTCCTCCAATGGCAATGGCCACTACGCCCATGGTGTGGAGGTCGCCGAAACCCCTGTCCTCACGACGCTCCCCGCCGACCAGCGCCTGAAAATGCTGGAGAATGTGCTGACGCATTACCTCGAAAGCTACAAGGAAAACTCGCGAATTATCACCGCGATGGACCAGAAAGCCCAGCGCACGGTCGCGTTCGGCGGCATCTCCATCGCCGCCGTGCTCGCCTTTGTGGCCAAAGCGAAAGGCTATGAGTTACTCGGCACGGTGGGCTATTCCGGACTTACCATCCTCTCGATCGCCATCGTGGCCTTCCTGGTTTCCGCCTTCGCGGGCTTCGCTGTCACCTGGGTTCGTTTTATTGAAGGGATGCTTTCGCCCACTACCCTCGGGCGCATCACCGACGACCTGCTGGACGCCGCCGTCGAACCACAGTCGATTCAGGTATCGATCGAGAACTGGTACCACAAGCAAGGCACCACGTGGACCGGTATCATCGCCTCCCAGGCCAAAGCGATGATGCGTAAGTCGCGATTTCTTATCCGCGCCCAGCGCCTGTCGCTCACGGGCCTTGTGTTCCTCACCGGCTTCCTGCTGCTCGTCGTGACCAGCGTCAATCTCGACATGCTCCCGGTGTGGATACGCCCGCTGCTGCCGCGCTAATTCGCCGGAAAACCGGGAGAGTGTTTGATCTCCCGAATCTGGAGGATGTGCCGCTGCGAATGCGCCGAAATCATCAGCAGCCATTGGTAGCAGTCACGGTCCCAATCCGGCACCTGGTGATGCCGCCAGTCTTCCTTGCTGGTCCGGATATAGGTCAACATGGTGGCGCGGAGAGTTCGAAAATGAGAGAGAGAAGCAGCCACGTCATCGGACTTCCCCGCCGGCGTCTCCGAGGGAACGGTCTTGGTTCGCTCCGTCCGGTCAATCCCATACCAAAGCCGGTCCACGTCCTCGGATGGGGATTCGTCCTTGGTCGCGCGCGTGGCCATCACCTTCTTGAACTCCGCCCAGTATTGCGGCTCGGAGAGATTCAAATGCTCCACGCAATCCAAAATGTTCCATGCGCCTGGAGCCGGACGGAAATGCAACTGCGCTTCGGAAAGGTGGCTTACCTCATCGGCGAGCCAGCTCTCCGTCATCTCAAAATGCGCTACCAGCCGCTGCCTCTCCAAATCGGTTGGACCAACCAGCGCCAGCAAAACGCAAAGCTTAGTAATCATGGGTCCCGCTAAGGCAATTCCCCAACCATTGCCCTTCCAGTCGGGCGGGCGATTCTGGACGAGGGCGCCGTTTCGACGGCCACTCATGGGACGCCGATGTCCGTATTAGGGAAAACCCACTAAGGACTCGCGGCACGCTCCGCCACACGGTAACTGGTCGCCAAGCCCTCACGCTTCATACTTACCGCAACATTCTCCACGGCGGGAATCACCGGCAATCCAGCGGCTCCCGCGATCACCAACTCATCGCCGCGCAACTCCACTTTCACCGGCTTCCCGATTGCCACCCCATCGGCGGGCAGCAGACTCTTCCCGCTGGGCTTCCAATAGAACTCCAGCCATCGCCCGCCATCCGCGCGCGAAAACACCGCCCGCAGCCGCGCGTTCTCCCAAACCTTCTGCTCCCCACCAGCGGCATCCAATAAGTCCGCCGAGTAACTCACCGACCCGCCGCGCGGCATCACCACAAAGCGCACGGCCTGCTCATATGCGGCTGCGCCTGTCACGCGAATCAACGCGGCATGCATCCCAGCCGCGGCATGACCCGCGAACACCCGGATCGAGACCTCGCGTTCCATGGACGCGCCAATACTGATCTCCGCCTTGTCTGGACTGAACTCGAGCCCGTCGCCCTTTATCTCCACTTGAAACGTTCGGATCTCCGGAGCGTTGTTCCTTAACTGCACGGCGACGTTCCGCCCATTCGGCGCCTCCACCGTCACCAGGGGAGGGTCGCTCTTCAATTCGGCCGTCTTGCCGAAATGCACTCCCTCAGCCTCGGCCACATGGATCGAAACCGGCCGCAGAAGTTGCACGCGCGTATGGCTGATGGTCAGGCCGTCGGTTTCAATCCGAAGCTCGGCATGGTCGCCATGAAGCCGGTCAGCCGGTACAGGTACCGCATACTCCACGCTGCCGGGTTTCGCAGTGCTCACAGCCTTCCACCCTTCTGGGAGAATCAAGCGCGATCGCGCCGCGATCTCAGGCGGGGTATACTCCGTCACAAAGTGGTTGATCTGCCCGATCACCATCACATGAGTGTCCACGAACGAGGCCACGTGGTCCGGCCCGGTCATCGCAATCGCGATGCGCACACG
This sequence comes from Bryobacterales bacterium, assembly GCA_003136675.1. Lineage (GTDB taxonomy): Bacteria > Acidobacteriota > Terriglobia > Bryobacterales > Bryobacteraceae > Bog-113. Next base: position 7,671 of record PLFE01000082.1, on the reverse strand, counting down.
CTGCCCCGCCCCCTTGCCAACCGGGATAGGCAGACGCGCGCGCTTGGAATCAGGATCCCAATCGAACGCCGTCGGGTGACCCGCCGCCAGCATCGGGCCTTCGGGCTGGCGCTCCAGCTGCAACACCGCAACCCCTGAAACCGGGGCGTAGAACTCGAACGACAGAATCCCGTTCTCATATTCAATCGCCGTCAATTCCAAAGTGGCGTAGAGCAGCCGCTCGCTGTTCGACATGCCTGTGCAGAACCGGCAGAAAGCCGGATCGGTAAACGACACGTCGACCGGCAGCAGCAGAGCATCGTGCGCGGGGACAGTCACGTCCGGGATCATCACCTTCCGCCCCACCGACCCGATTCCCGCCGTGAGGGCGCCGCGCCACGCTTTCCCGCTGCCGTTCAACACGCTGATTGCCGAGGCCGACGCCGTGGACCTTTGTTCCGCCAGTTCCAGCCCACTCACCTGCCGGTCTTCCGCGCCCTCACTCACCAGCACGCTCGGCCAGTAGGTCCAAAGAAGCGATTCCCTGCGCAGCGTCTGGAGGGAAAGGTTTTCGGCGCCTTCCAGGCTGACTGCGCCGGGTTTGAAGACCGGGAGAACTTCGCTTTCCACGTCGGTCCATATCACTTGCTGGCGGTTGTGCGCGGCCAGGCGGCTCTTCAACAGGGCCCCCGCATCGAGCGCCGAAACGCGCACGCATTTCGCGTCGGGCTGTTCGATAATAATGCCGGCTTCCGCCGCCAGTGAGCTCAACTGAGCTGTCGCGCCGGACGCAGTAATCGCGCGCACACCGATATTCTTCAGCCACACCATCTCCCGCGGCCATAAGTGCGTGGGCATGCGGCTGAAAGGAAAATCAACGAATAGGTACTGCTTCGCTGGAGGCGTTGGCGAGGCGTGTAAACCGGCAAAAAGCAAAGCGCCCGCGACCAGCCGAAATTTCAATGGCGGCTCCAGCTCCCTGTGCGGTAATCCTCTACCAGAGGCATACGGACCACCTTGCACATCTCAAACAGGCGCGAGCGGGAGCGCATCCCCAACCGGTCCGTCAACGTGAGCCGGTAATCCACCTTGCCCGACGCGCCTTCGCTCCTCACCGGGGTGGAATCGGTATCCGACAGGTTGGTTGTCGCAATCAGCGGCTTCCTGTTATTGCAGCGGTAAGTGAGGATGGAAGTGACCGTATCTTCCACAAAGTCGGTTACGCGATGCGCGCCGAGGTCATCCAGCAGCAGGATCTCGCTTTCCATGGCAACGCGATAGGCCTCTTTATCGCTGACGCCGGCGGTGGGGTCGAAGCTCGACCGGATGCGGTCCAGCAGGTTCTGGTAGTCGTAGAAAAGCCCTTCGAAGCCACGCTTCAGAAGTTCGCGGAAGGCGGCCACCGCCAGATGCGTCTTGCCGGAGCCGGGGTCGCCCATCAGCAGCAGCCCAGGGTGCTGATCGTTGGGGAACTCACGCACAAAAGATTTCACAGTCGTCATCACAGACGCAAGTTCCCTATGCGCGCGTTTCGTCGAAAAATTGTCAAACGACGCGTTGCGGTAAAGCGGGGGGATAGAAGCCGATGCTTCATTGCGCTGCGCCCGGCCTTCGAAGTGACAGTGGCAGCGTTCCGCTCCCGAAAGCTCCGCCTGCTCCAAAATCTTCCAACCGGTACCGTTGCAGTCCGGACAAACCGCGATCGACATCCCTCTATTCTATGGTCACCAGCACCACCCCAGCGTCCACAGTCGTATGCGGCGCGGCCGCAATCTGCATGACGCGCCCATCGCGCGGGCTCTTCAGTTCGTTCTGCATTTTCATGGCTTCCACTACGATCACGCCCTGCCCGGCCGAGACGGCGTCACCCACTTCCACCAGCACGCGCACCACCTTGCCCGGCATGGTCGCCCGCACGTGAACCGGGCCGCTCGCTGAGCCTGCCGCGGCCTTCCTGCTCGCCACTTCCACGGCTTGTCCGTTCACCAGAACCTGCTCGCCGACAACCCGCACTTCATACACGCGGGTCCCGTCGATCACGGACCAGACGCCCGGTTCCACCTCAACCAAATCGCTCATCGAAGCGACTCCGCCCGCCCCATGGTCTTCCAACGAGACTCCGAAGCACGGGTTTCCAGCGCCAGCGGTTTCCGCGCCAGCTTTAATACTTCGGAAACGATTGCTTCGTGCGGGTCATTGATTGACTGACGGCGCTCGAAATAACGCTCGAGAAAAGCCGTGTCGAGTTCGCCGGCCAGAAACTCCTCGTCTTTCATCAATTCCGCGAGGAATGCGATATTCGATTTGATTCCCACCACGGCGCATTCGGAAAGCGCGCGCCCCAGCCGCGCCGCGGCGTGACGGCGTGTTCCGGCCCAGCAGGCCAGCTTCGCCAGCATCGGATCGTAATCGAGCGGCACGGTCCAGCCCGCGTAAACGCCACTATCGATGCGCACGCCGGGGCCAGACGGTTCCGCATACTGCGCAATGCGGCCGGGTGACGGGAAGAAACCGTTCTCCGGATCTTCCGCGTACACGCGGCACTCGATTGCGGATCCGCGCCATTCCACTTGCTCCTGACCGATGGGCAGGCGCGCGCCAGCGGCAATCTCAATCTGCAGCCGCACTAGGTCGAGTCCGGTGACCATCTCCGTCACGGGATGCTCCACCTGCAGCCGCGTATTCATTTCCAGAAAGTAGAAGTTGCGCCCGGCGTCCACCAGGAACTCCACAGTACCCGCGTTGAAGTAACCCGCCGCTTTGGCCGCCGACACGGCCGCTTGTCCCATGCGTTCGCGCAACGAGGGTTCAATCGACATGACCGGCGACGGGCACTCCTCAATAACCTTTTGATGCCGTCGCTGAATGGAACATTCGCGTTCGCCGAGGTGAATCAGATTGCCATGGCGATCGCCCAGGATCTGTATCTCGATGTGCCGCGGGCGCTCGATGAGCTTCTCCACATAAACCTCGGCATTGCCGAAAGCGGCCAGCGCTTCGCTCGACGCGGTCTCGAAGCTGGCTGCGAAGTCCGCATCGCGATCCACGCGGCGCATGCCTTTGCCGCCGCCGCCCGCCACGGCCTTCAGCATCACCGGATACCCCACCGCGCCTGCAAAACGAAAGGCCTCAGCCGCGTCGATCATGCCTTCGGCCGTTCCGGGAACCACGGTCGCGCCCGCACCCACGGCAACTTTACGGGCTTCCGTCTTCGATCCCATCTTCCGAATCGCGTCAGACGATGGCCCGATGAACTGAATGCCCGCCGACTCGCACGCGGCGGCGAACCCGGCATTCTCGCTTAAGAACCCATAGCCGGGATGGATCGCATCCGCGCCCGTCTTCCGGGCCGCGTCGAGAATGCGATCGATGGCCAGATAGCTTTCGCGGGCGGGGGAAGGCCCAATGTGTACCGCCTCATCAGCCCGGCGGACGTGTAGCGACCGACGATCCGCGTCTGAGAATACGGCCACGCTCGCAATATCCATCTCGCGCAGAGTGCGCATCACACGGACGGCGATCTCGCCGCGGTTGGCGATCAGAACTTTTCGAAACACGGCAAGTATGGTAACAAGAGAGTTTCAAGATGCAACGAATCTGCTTCTGCCTCCAGGTGAAGCGTGACCGGTTGGAGGAGTACAAAGAGCGGCACCGCTCCGTTTGGCCGGAGATGCGGGAAGCCTTGCGCCAAGCCGGCTGGGGGAACTATACGCTGTTCCTGCGGGACGACGGATTGCTGATCGGCTACGTGGAAACGCCAGACTTTGAACGCGCGCTGCACGAAATGGCGATTACTGAGGTGAACCGCCGCTGGCAAGCCGAGATGAAGGATTTCTTCGAGAGCGATTCGGGATTGGGTGCGGATGAGCAGATGCGGCCGGTGGGTGAAGTGTTTCACCTCGATTAGGCGAGATCTTATAGGCGCTGCGGCGGACCCTCCGATTTACGTAATTTGCGTATATAATTACGCAGTATGCGAGGGATTCGCACACTCGATGCGCTGCTGCCCAAGACGCGCCAGGGAATTCTTGCGGCCACGCTCGTGCAGGCGGAGAAAGCCTGGTGCGTCTCGGCGCTGGCTCGCAGGATGAGCGTACCCTCCTCCAGCCTGCAGCGGGAACTGCGGGACCTGAGCGAAGTGGGCATCCTCAAGACCCGCCGGCAGGGTCACATGGTCTACTACCAGGCCAACACGGATTCACCCGTCTTCCCCGATCTTCGCGGACTATTGCTTAAGACAGCTGGCCTCATTGACGTTTTGGCGGACGCGCTGAAACCGGTCGCGGCAAAGCTGCGGGCCGCATTTGTGTACGGCTCCGTTGCCGCCGGCAGCGAGAAAAGCGACAGCGACATAGACCTTATGGTGATCGGACAAGTGTCGCCGGTCGATCTGGCATTGCCGTTGAGGCGCGCGCCAGGGTTGCTGGGCCGTGAGATTAATCCGACCGTCTATACATCTGCGGAGTTCGACAAAAAGCGCGCAGCGAAAAACCACTTTCTGACGCAGGTGTTGGACAAGCCCAAGCTCTTTGTGATAGGCAACGAGTATGAGCTGGGCAAAATTGCTGGCGGATAACCGGGTGACGGCGCTACCGCCGACCGGGGTGGAACTCGACAATCTGCGCACGATTGTCGCCGGGACCTACGAGATGTGGACTCCGCGGGCCTGTCGGCTGACGCCCAGTTCGTGATGGCCTACGACGCTGCCCGGACGTTATCACTGCTCATTGTGCGCGCCTCGGGTCACCGGCCGCGCACGGTCGGCCGACATTACAACACCTTTCTGGCGCTGGAGGTGGCCGATCCGGCATTCGCCAATTTATCGACTTATTTCGATGGCTGCCGAATGAAACGCAATAGTTGCGAGTATGATTTCGCGGGCGGCGTGTCGGATACGGATGCCGAGGGTTTGCTCACTGCAGTGCGTCAGTTCGCGGTCGACGTGGAAGCTTGGATTCGAGCACGTTACCCGAACCTCGTTTAAGCTGAATTTTTCTCGGATTCGGGATGAGGTCACCGCTGCCAGCGCCGCAACTCAACAACCGGTCTTTCCGAGGACAAAGGACCAATAACGCGAGGGCGGTTCAAGAAGAAAATGGATGCGCAGACTGAAGTGTCGAGCGCCACCGGGAGACAGCCAGCGTCAACTTCGGGATTCGGCGCCGTGATGGACACCGTGATAGAAAGGAGTTCAACATGCAATCGAAGCTCATCTGCGCCGCACTTGCCTTACTGGCCTCCAGTCTCCTCACCGCAGCCGACCGCCGCACTTCGTTCGACGAGAACTGGCGCTTCAGTAAAGGGGACGCGCCCGGCGCCGATCAGCCGGCATTTGATGACAGCTCCTGGCGCAAGCTCGACCTGCCCCACGATTGGGCCATCGAAGGTCCGTTCGACAAGCAGTACAACCCCGGCACCGGTGGCCTGCCTGTCTTCGGGGTGGCATGGTACCGAAAACATTTCAGCATCCCGGCGGATGCGCGCCGCAAATTCTACAGCGTCGAGTTCGATGGCGTCATGTCGAACTCGCAGGTCTTCCTCAACGGTCACGACATTGGCGGACGCCCTTACGGATACAGCAGCTTCGAAGTCGATCTCACGCCCTATCTGAACCTCGGAGCGGAAAATGTGCTCGCGGTGCGCCTCAATCCGGAAGTCGATTCCTCGCGGTGGTATCCCGGCGCGGGCATCTATCGCAACGTCTGGCTGGTGGTCACCGGGGCCGTCCATGTGGCGCATTGGGGCACCTATCTCACGACGCCCAATGTGTCGGATTCAAGCGCCACGGTTTCGCTCCGCACCGAGGTTCGGAACCGTGGTAAGCAACCGGCGCAAGTAACTGTCGAAACCCGAATTCTCGACGCGTCTGGACGCCAGGAGAGCACCCAGTCCGGCCAGTACAGTATTCCGGCTGGTGGGACGCAAACTGTCAACCAAAGCCTCAAGGTGGCTAACCCTCAACGCTGGGATATCAGCCACCCCTATCTCTACCAGGCCGTGACGAAAGTGATGTCGGATGATGTCGCGCTTGACACTTACACCACTCCGTTCGGCATCCGCACGATCGAATTCAATCGCGACAAAGGCTTTCTTCTGAACGGCCGCGTTCTCAAACTCCGCGGGGTCTGCAATCACCACGATCTCGGCTCGCTTGGCACCGCGGTCAACCGGCGCGCCGTCGAACGCCAGCTTCAAATCATGCAGAGCATGGGCGTCAACGCCATTCGAACCAGTCACAACCCGCCCTCGCCCGAGTTACTCGAATATTGCGATCGCCTCGGTCTTCTGGTGATGGATGAAGCCTTTGATATGTGGCGCGTTCCGAAAGTGAAGAACGGCTACTCGAAATACTTCGATCAGTGGAGCGAAGCCGATTTACGCGACATGATCCGCCGCGATCGGAACCACCCCAGCATCATCATGTGGAGTATTGGTAACGAGATTCCCGAGCAAAACAAGCCGGAAGGCGCGGTAATTGCGAAATCATTGACCGCGATGGCTCATCAGGAAGATCCCACTCGTCCCACCACTTCGGCGTTCAATCAATGGCAGAACGCAATCAGGAACGAACTTGCCGATGCGGTGGATATCCCCGGCTTCAACTATTCCCCGATGGAGTACGAGCATATTCAGAAGGAGCATCCGAAGTGGGTGATCTTTGGGTCCGAGACCGAATCGTGCGTTAGTTCGCGCGGCGTCTACCATCTTCCGCTGAAGTATTACGAGAAAGATCCTTCTTTACAGGTATCGAGCTACGATGTCGTCGCGCCGCCGTGGGCTTACTGCCCGGATGTCGAATTTGACGCGCAAGACCGTCTACAGAATGTACTGGGTGAGTTCGTGTGGACCGGCTTCGACTATCTCGGGGAGCCTACTCCTTACGGCAGTCGCGCCGACTGGCCTTCGCGGAGTTCCTACTTCGGCGTGGTGGATCTGGCCGGTTTTCCCAAGGACGGTTACTACCTGTACAAGAGCCGTTGGACCACGGAGCCTTTCGTACACTTACTGCCGCACTGGAACTGGTCCGGGCACGAAGGCGAAACGATTCCTGTGATGGCTTACACGAATGCGTCGGAGGTCGAGCTGTTTCTCAATGGAAAGTCGCTCGGCCGCAAAAAGATGGGTGTAGATACGGTGGAGATCCCGGTCGGTAAGAAGGTCAGCGACACGCACAAATTCACGTCGAAATACCGGCTCGAATGGGATGTCCCCTATCAGCCGGGCACCTTGCGGGCCGTCGCCTACAAAGATGGCGCTCAGGTTGCCGTGGGTGAGGTACAGACCGCGGGCGCTCCGTCGCGTATTCGTTTGATTCCCGACCGATCCGCGATCGACGCCGACGGCCATGACTTATCGTTCATCACGGTTCGTGTTGAAGATAAAGATGGTAACTTATGCCCGCTGGCGGATAACATGGTGCACTTCAAAGTGGAGGGCGCCGGCCACGTGGAGGCGGTGGATAATGGCAATGCCGCAACTACGGAACCGTTCCAGGCCGACTACAGAAAAGCTTTCAACGGACTGGCGCTGCTGATTGTACGTTCAGAAGCAAGTCATGTGGGTGAAATCCACGTGACTGCAACGTCGGAAGGATTGCAGGCGGCCGCCGCCCGATTGACGACGACCGCCCCATAGTTACCAGCTAGTAAGTCTGCGCCACCCTGGCCTTGGCTTCGATCAGCGTCGCGCGCC
>PLFE01000142.1 GCA_003136675.1 Bryobacterales bacterium | reverse complement strand
TAAAAAGTGTCGTTCGTGCACACCATCCCGGCGACTGGCGTCCCGGCTCCTAACCGCACTCTCGCGCACTCTTTCCCGCCCGTTCGGAAGTCCATGGCGAAATGCTCCGCTTCATGCCCTCCGCCCCCCAGAATCCAGCGGCGCTTCTTGGCCGGGTCACAGAACGCGGAGAATACCCGCTCAGCCGTCACCGGGTAACTGCGTTCGATGACGAAGGTGTTGTGAATCACGTTTTGTTCTTGCATGGTTACTTAAGCCTCTACTTGAGTATCCACTTCCGAGGTCAATATAGTCAAGTAAAAACTTAAGTTTTGTTGGAGGCNNCGCTGGTCGAAATGCTCAGCCGCGTCGGCAAGCCGGTACGGCTGGCCATCAACTGACGCTGTGAGGGAATCGCCACGTCAGTTCCGACGGGTTTACCCGGTTGCCGGAGTCGCTCGTGCTGGGCAGCAAGAGCCGATCATCGCCAACGGAGATAACGGGTGGCATCCGTTCCCATTCGGGGGCTCTGCCGAATCACGAACGAGAATCTTGGCTAAGCCGTCGTGTCAGGGAACTAACGTCGTCCGCGCAGGATTGCTAGGGGGCATAGTATCACCACCCGATGATTCCTCTTCTCTTGGAGGAGCAGGCGCATTCAGCACCGTCCAGTAAAGGCTAAGCTGCGAAGCCGCGTTTACAAATTGACCAAAATCCACAGGCTTTACCACGTAGCTGTTGGCGAAGTTATCGTAAGCGTTCATCCGATCTCTTTCTTCGTTTGACGAAGTAAGAATGACGACGGGGAGATGCTTGGTCCGCTCGTCCGCACGCATTGCTTTGAGCACCTCCAAGCCGCTGAGCTTAGGAAGGTTCAGATCAAGCAGGGTTACCACCGGCGAGTCGCCGACATCTCGTTCTGAATATTTGTTCCGCCCGAACAGATAGTCGAGCGCATCCACGCCGTCGCTCGCGCGAATCAATGGATTGGTGATCCCCGCACGCCGGAACGCGATCACGGCCAGTTCGGCGTCGTCGTCGTTGTCTTCGACAAGAAGAATCTTGCGTCCTTCTAACGTCATTGAATCCCTCCTAACGTGAAGCGGAAAGTCGCTCCGGCATCGACCGCCGCCTCGGCCCAAATCAAGCCACCATGCCGAGAGATGATTCGCTGTACGGACGCCAGACCGATTCCGGTGCCTTCAAACTCGGAATCCCTGTGCATTCGTTGGAAGGGCTCGAACAATCTGCGGGCATAAGCCATGTCGAACCCGGCGCCATTATCCCGAACATAAAATGCGCCCTCCTCCCCGCTTTCTCTTCCAAATGCGATCCGGGCGTCGCCCTGCTTTGCCGTGAACTTCCACGCGTTCCCGAGCAGATTCGCGAGGACGGACCGAATTAAGCGCGGGTCGGCACAAGCCGAGAGCCCGTCTTCAATCTCAATGGACACTTGACGCCTCGGGTTTATCCGCCGCAGAGCGGCAACTTCACTATGCGCCATCTCCGTCAAATTGACCAACCGTTTCGCCATCCCGCCGCGCCCTACGCGCGACAGTTCCAGAAGATCATTGATGATCTCCGACAATTTCTGCGCCCCCGCTCTTGTCCTTTGCAAATAGTGCCACGCCTGTTTGTCGAGTTTCCCGGCGTATTCTTCGAGTAGGGCCTCACTAAATCCGTCGATCGCGCGCAATGGCGCTCGAAGATCGTGGGAGATCGAGTAACAGAAGGATTCCAGTTCTTTGTTCGACCGTTCCAACTCGGTCACCCATTCGCGGCGAACACGCGCTAGTTCCAGATGGGTTCTCACCCGCGCCAGGAGTTCCTGGGCGGAAAACGGCTTGGCGAGATAGTCGTCCGCACCCTCATTCAATCCTTCCACGGCAGCCTCCTCGCCCGCTCGCGCCGACAAAAGGACGACCGGGATTGTCCGGGTCCTCGCATCGGCTCTCAGCTCGCGCAGCAGCCCGAATCCATCCAGGCCAGGCATCATAATGTCGGTCAAAACAAGATCGGGGGATTGTTTTAGCGCCGCGGCGAGAGCCGCTGAACCGTCCGCCACCGCCTGCACGTCATAGCGCCCGGCAAGAAGACGGCGAACGTATTCCCGCATGTCGGCATTGTCATCGGCCAGCAGGACTCGAGCGCGGCGAAGCCCCAGCGGCGCGGCTGCCTCGGCTGGTTTGCCGGAGGCGTCCTGCTGGCCACTACCAGAAGGCGCCGACGCTGCGGGGTGAGGCAACCACTGGAGGGCCTCCGCAACATAAGCGGCCGCTCGTGTCTCCGTCGAGGCGAGTGCATAAGGTGTCCCCAAGCGGTTGGAAGGCAGGTGGGCGGAACGGGTTCTGATTGTGATCGTAAAGGTACTGCCACTTCCCTCATGGCTGTCGACACTGACGGTCCCGCCATGGAGCGAAACCAGGTCTCGCACAAGAGCCAAGCCAATTCCGGTGCCCTCATGGGTCCGCGATTTTGTCCCTTTGACGCGGTGAAACCGGTCGAATAAGCGCGGTAACTCCACCGCGGGAATACCGACGCCAGTGTCGGCCACCGTGAGCTCAACGTGGTCACCGCACCATCGCAGCGAAACCGTGATGCCACCCTCGAACGTATGCTTAAAGGCGTTAGAAAGAAGATTGAGCACAATCTTCTCCCACATTTCCCGGTCCACGTACGCCTGCTCAGGGAGGCTCGGACAATCCAAGGTTAAGGTCATGCCCGCGGACTCAACCGCTGAGCGGAAGACGCTCGCCAATTCCTCGGTATAGCTGGCTAAGTCCGTGGGTTCATAACTGGCCTGCTCGCGGCCGGCTTCGATGCGGGAGAAATCCAGCAGGGTGTTGACCAGCTTCAAGAGGCGCAGGCTATTGCGATGCGCGGTCTCCAGCGACTCCCGACGGGCCGGAGGCAGCGGGTTCTCGCGCTCGGCCAACTCGTTCTCAAGCGGTCCAAGAATCAGCGTGAGCGGCGTGCGAAATTCGTGGCTGACGTTTGAGAAGAAGGCCGTCTTTGCGCGATCGATCTCCGCTAGGGCTTCAGCGCGTTTGCGCTCTCCCTCATAAGTTCGTGCATTGGCCATCTCGCTCGCTACCGCCGCCGCAAGTAAGTCATAAAAAGCGCGATAGGCTTCGTTCAACGGCAGTCTGGTACTAACGCCGGCCACAAGAAAGGCAATCGGGATCTCACCGCCGGGAAGCTTGATCGGAAGCACCATGGCCTCTTTTGAAGGTTCCGGATATTCTCCACACGAGAAGGCGCCGAAGGAAGACTTCAGGTTCTCCGCCAGTTGCGCACGGCCTGAACACGCGACGTCGGCCAACGGCCAAGTGGACTCACTGGCGGTTCGTAAGTTTACCAACGCCGGACTCGCCGGGCTTCCTTGCGGCAAACCGCTGCTGGCAATTAGTCGAGCTTCTTCTCCGTGGTCGCTGCGCATGTAGAAAACAAGAAAGGGGAGGTCCAGCTGGTAGCCCGATAGTGTCTGTGCAGCCAGGACGCATGCTTCTTCCATGGTCTGTGCCTTGCCAGTGTGGGCCACCAGGTCGCGCAAGGCGCCCGTGCGTCTTTCGCTTAACATGCGGCCAGTTGTTTCAGTCACCGGATGAAAGAGACCGGCGACCCCCGTCTCGTCGCGGATGGGACTAAACGAAAACGTAAAAAATGTCTCCTCGAGATATCCGTTGCGATCAAGGAATATCCGCTGATTTTCGAGGAAGGAGGTCTTACCTGCGAGCGCGCTCGAAAACGCCTCTCCGATCACCGGCCATGCGGAGGCCCAGCACTCCCTGAAGTCCTGTCCGAGCGAATGAGGATGCTTCTCACCACAGATCGGCCAGTAGCCGTCGTTGTAGATCTGCACATGATGGGGTCCCCAGGCGAGCGAAATAGGAAAGCTTGAGGCGAGGCAGAGACTCACCGTTGTGCACAGGCTCTGCGGCCATGATTCGATGGGACCCAACTTAGTCTTGGTCCAGTCCATGGATTGGATCAACTCTCCCATCTTTCCGCCACCCGACGACCAATCCTGCGGGTGGCTGTCCCTCCGACTTTCGTTCGCGCCGGAGACAGGAGCGGCAACAGAGCTAGGATTGGCGTTAGTCCTCATTATTTGGCAGCCGCGCCATTTCTGCCATGTTGTTTGGCGGTGGTTCGTTCGGCGAGGTTCTCATTTGCTCTTTGCCTTCCACCGTGAAATAAAAGGTGGCTCCGCGATCGGGCTCCGACTCGGCCCAGATACTCCCGCCGTGTTTTTGAATGATCCGATGCACTGTAGACAGACCCACGCCCGTGCCCTCGAACTCTTTCGCCGCGTGCAGGCGTTGAAACACGACGAAGAGCTTGTCGGCATTCTGCATGCTGAAGCCGGCGCCGTTATCGCGAACGAAAATGACCGGCGCTTTGCCGGGCTCCAGGATGCTGTCTATCTCGATTCGGGCGCTGTTCCTGTGCCCCGAGTACTTGATGGCGTTACTCAACAGGTTCTGAAAGACTTGTCCCATCAAGACCCGGTCACATTCAATAGCCGGCAAGCGCGCAATGCGCCATTCCACATCGCGTCCATCCAACTCGGGCTTCAGAACCAGAATTACTTCTTCGACAACGGCATTCAAGTCGGTAACGCACAGGTTCAAGGATTTGCGGCCGAGCTTCGATAAATTAAGAAGATTCTCCACCATAAGCGTCATGCGGTAGGCGCCGTCCGTGATGCGTTGCAAATAATCGCGTGCTTCTCGAGGAATCGCGCCGCCAAAATCCTGACACAAGATCGTCGAGAACCCGCTGATGTGGCGCAGCGGTGCGCGAAGGTCGTGAGAAATCGAATGAGAGAAAGCTTCCAGGTCGTGGTTGACGGTCACTAATTGCGCGGTGCGTTCGGCGATTCTGTTTTCGAGGTCTTGGTTGAGTTTGCGGATCTCCTCTTCGTCCGCTTTCTGCTTAGTAATGTCACGGAAAGCAATCACGCCGCCCCGCACGATGCCATTCTGATCTCTCAGCGGCGCGCCCCTGGACTCGATCCAGAAGTAGCGTTTAAGTTCGGGCCTGCTGAAAAACATCTCTGCGGTGCTCACGTCTCCACGGATGGCGCGCAACAGAGGGTTCTGCTCGATCGGAAAGGGCGTAATACGGTCGGGCAAGTAAGCGCCGTAGTAGGCGCTCCAGTCCTCGGGCGGCACATCAGCGGCGCCGAGGCCGACAATTTTTTCGGCTGCCGGATTCCAGATAAGGAATTTCCCGTGCTCATCGGCGGCAATCAAGCCCTCTTCCATGCTGTCCAGAACTGAAGTGAGTAAACGCGTCTGGGCTTCCAGGGTATGCTGCGAGTGAAGCAGCTCTTCTGCCTGCGCGGCCAGTGTCTCCTCGGCGCGCTTGCGTTCGGCAATGTTGGTGTTGGTCCCAAACCAGCGCCCGACACGGCCAGCCGGGTCCTTGAGTGGCAAAACACGCGTAAGGAACGCGCGGAGAATCCCGTCCGCGCCACGCAGGGGAAATTCCATCTCGAAAGGCTCGCCCGCTACAATGGCTGCTTTCCATTTTTCGAGCACCGTGGGCAGCACATTGGGGTCATGAACACTCTGCCATCCCCAGCCGGTCATCTGGTCAGGCGTCGTGCCTGTGTATTCGTACCACCGTTCGTTGTACCAAAAGATGGATCCGTCGCCCTCGGCCATCCACGCAAGTTGGGGGATGCCGTTTACCATTGCATGGAACCGTTCCTCACTAGCCTGCAAGGCCTCTTCCTTTAGCTTAAGTTCGGTGACTTCACGCGCAACCTTTGAAGCGCCGACAATCTCGCCGCTCCCATCTCGGATCGGTGAAATTGTCGCTGACACTTCGATCTGAGTGCCATCCTTCCGGACGCGGATAGTTTCGAGATGTCGCACAGTCTCGCCCAGTCGCACTTGGACCAGGATGTCCCGTTCTTCGTTCATCCGGTCCGGCGGTACCAACATCACTATTGGCCGGCCGATAGCCTCAGGGGCCGAGTAGCCGAACATGTTCTCAGCGCCGTGGTTCCATGTGGTAATGGTCCCGTCGAGCGTTTTGCTGATAATGGCGTCATCAGATGAGACGACGGCAGCGAGGGCCGTGACTTGTGCGCGTGCGTCTGCCCCTTCATAGACGCCCTTGATGACGCTCCAGCCTGCCAAAACGAGGAAAGTCATGCCTAGAAGTGAGCCTGAAGCGATCACAAAACCGGCGAGCCGGCTCGCAGAACGGGCACGCGCTGTGCGCGTTGCTAACAACGCTTCTTGGGCGGCTTCCATCTGAGCGACCGTGATACGCACTTGGTCCATAGCGCGCTTGCCCTCCTCAAAAAGCGCCACGCTGGGGACTCTGCCGGCAAGCTGCCTTCCCGCTACCACTCGATCCACACTTGTCACTTCAAGCGTGACTTGCTCTACCAGAAGATCCAGGCGCCTTGTTTGATCGGGGTCCACTATCAAGTGACGCAAAGCGTGCAGATCCTGCGCGACAGCCCGTTTGCCGTTTTCATAGGGTTCTAGGAACGCGTTACTTCCGGTTGCTGCAAAACCGCGCGCGCCTGTTTCTGCGTCCAGGAGGTGCCGGAGGGCAGCTTCCAGAATGGTTGATACTTCGCGCGTGTGAGAAACCCAGTCGCCCTCCTCACTGGCATTTTGTTCTGTTCGCCACGAAAGGTAGCCCACAAAACCAGTGAGGAATACCGCCATGGCGAACGCGAATATTGCCTTTCGCCGCAGTTGGGTCTGTGCGGGCTGCGCAGTCGGCGTGGTCAAAGTAGGCAATTTGTTCTCGACCATGCCGGGAGCGGAAGCAGTTCCGGATTTAGACACCGAGACCTTCATTACACGTTTTTTGCTGGTTTCGCACAGATTCACTGGACACGAAAGACATCCCCGCAAGTTATCGTTTTTTCAAAAGATCAACCTATCAACCTTCAGTGGGAGGTGCCAGGGAAGTTCTCTCTTTAATTGACTTGGGCCCAGAACGAGGTCTGAAGGGTCACGCCGAAGAGCTCTCTCAATATGGGAAACCGCTCCCCGTGCCCCAGTGTGCCCCAAGAACTTTAGTGTAAAGATTCCACCCGATGGGGCCCAATGACGAATGGCCGCCGAGCAGGGCCGCGATCGCGCAAAAGAAATCTGAGATGATTCAAGACACTCCGGAAGACACAGTAAGAGAACCCTCCCAGAAACAGCGGCGGCTTCGCAGTTACCCGCTTCCAAGCTTCAATGAGGCCGGGGAGAA
>PLFE01000193.1 GCA_003136675.1 Bryobacterales bacterium | reverse complement strand
TGAACACCGATCATGTCCCGCAGCTTGCGCTTGTCAACGGTCAAATCTTCCTCTCCTATGTACAGAGCGCCTCCGGCATCTGGTACGTCACCGGAAAGGAAACAGCTCCATCCACCACGTGGACCGCAACCATGCTCCCGCTTCCCTCCGGTTACTCCGGGTTTCAGTGGAACCTGGGACTCGCGGTCGATGCCGATAGCAACCCGGGCGTCGCCTACCAATCCATGTCCGACGCCACTGAGGCCGATTGTCCAATTCTCTTTTGGCGTCCCGGCGGCCCGGCCCTCAAGGTCGGCTCCACCAACGGCGAGGGTTGTGGCGCCGGCCTCAAGCTGGCCTTCTACGTCACTCAGCCCCGCATCGCCTATTTGGGGTCGCGCGATACCGACCAGACTCACCAGTTGTGTGCCGTCGCTTCCTCGGACACCGGAAATACCTGGGGTTTGTTCTATCCGGTTCCGGACGATAGCAACCGGCTCGCCGCTCCAATCTCTTTCGCGGTGGGCCCGCAGGGCGTATCGGCCATTGAAGTGGAGGACAACGGCGGCGATGGAAGCAATGGTTGCGGCGACCCGAAAATCGCCACGTCTCCAGACTTCCAGAACTGGACCATGTGCGGGCCCGCGCCCGCCGGCCAGCCGAGCTTCGGCGCGGGGGGCACCACGGTTCAGTACGAGTCCACCGGCCAGTTGATCACTGCGTTTCAGGTCTTGGACGGATCCGCCGCTTTGGCTTACGGCCTGGAGCTTTGGCTGCAACCCGCAACGAATTCGGTCCTGCCCACAATCAGTGCCGGAGGCATCGCCAACGCCGCGAGCTATGTGACTTCCATCGCGCTGCTTTACGCCGGGCCCAACCAGATCAATTTCCAGGTGCCCTGGGAGACGGCTATGGGAAACGCGTCCGTCGTGGTTTCCACGTCGGCCGGATCCAGTTTGCCGACTACCGTCAACGTGGTCGCCCAGGCGCCGGGCATCTTCACGTATACAGGCAACCGGTCCGTGGTCCAGAATCAGGATTACTCGCTCAACGGCCCCAATAACGGGGCTTTGCCCGGTCAGTACGTGATCGTCTACATTACCGGCGCGGGCGCCGTCACCAACACGCCGGCCGATGGCGAGCCTGCGCTTGGCTCTCCTCTCTCGCACGTGAAAGGCGCGGTCTCGGTGACCATCGGCGCCACACCCGCGAATGTCGCGTTCGCCGGCCTCGTGCCGGGTCTTGACGGATTAGTTCAGTTAAACGTACAGATCCCCAACGGCGTGGCGGCGGGCGACTACCCGCTGCAGGTCGGCATGGAACGTTTCAGAGCAACGCGCCGCTTGATCACGATTTCGCAGTAAGGCACGCAAGCCACCTTTTCACTGCACGTTGACGATCGCGGACACGCTCGTAGCAGTGCCGACAGTGAGCACCAGTGGATACGCCCCAGCCGCCAAATCGGAAGGTACCGTGATATTCATCTGCAACAGACCGACCAGGCCCGGAGTCATTCCCGCGAAAAGCACGGGCGCATTCTCTCCGTTGATGGTGGCGGAAAAGGTTGACGTGACCTCTGCCAGAGGATTCGACGGGGCACCCGCACCATCAGCCGGCTGATTCGAGACCGGTCCTTCGCCCGTCGCGAAAACAATGATGTAGGAACCGGGCATCGCTCCGTCAGAAGCCTGGTTCAGACTGTAATCCGCATTTTCGGCAATCGCATGATTCGGGCTGTACTGGAACATGGACGGAGCAGTTAATTGAAGCGGCATGGTGAACGTGTTGGACGATCCCGCATTCGTTGTAACCACCACCTGAGCGTTCCCCACAGGCGCCTCGAAGGGTACCTGGAAATTGATCTGCGCGGGTGAAACGTAGAGAAGCGGTACAACGGCGCCGTTTACGGTGACAGTCGCGTCCTCTAGTTTGTTCGGCAAGGGAAGACTGGCCGCGTTCCCAACCGCGCCGTCCGTCAGATAGCTGCCGAAGACGGAGGCAAGCTCTCCCGGCGCAATGACCGTGGTAAAACTCGCCGAGTCCGCAATTCCGTCGATCACCGGAGCGGATTGCCCAATCGCGCTGCTCTGTCCAATGACGATGTAGGATCCCACAGGCGAACCCTGGCCGAATGTCAATGTGTAGGTTTCGTGGAAATTCATGGCTCCGTTGACACTCGTGTTCGGGAAAGTGCTTGTTGAATCAAACGGCGCATAGGGAGAAACCGCCGGGAAACAGTTCACCAGATTCCAACAGACGCTCACCGAACTGTTCGCTGCGATGTTAGGACTGAATCCGCCGGTGAGGTCATCGGTGTAGTTTGTCGTGGTCGTCGGAGTCGCGTAAGATTCGTAGAAGTCCATCGTGAACGTGTCGCTTGCCGAGGCGAGTGCGGCGCCGGTGACGTTCCCCTCGTAGGTCACCTGATACAAGATGTTGACGTGCAATATTGTCCCGGTTGGATCGCTGTCGCCGCCGAAAACCCCGTTGCTGATGTAGTAAATATCGCCGTTGGGAAGCGTGTAGGTAAACGAGAGCGGAACCTCGGCGCTTGTGTCGATGGGAAGCGGGGCAGGCGTACAGGCGCCAACTTCACAGGCGCCGTCGATGGCAACGCCGAAACTCTGGGCCTGTAGCATAGGTACAGAGCAAGCTGCGGATAGGACAATAGTGAGTGAACGGAGGGCTCGCGAACGGCACGTCATCGCTTTTCAGGCTAGCATTAATTGCCAATCGGCGGAGGGTTCGGTACACGAGGCAAGCCTCCACCCCCCACGCTTGTGGCCGAATTGTTGGTTACGACTTGCAGCGACTGGAAGATGTTGATCATGTCCACCATGAATGGATCTCCTGCCGCTGGGCTCATCGCAAAACCATAGAGAGTTGCAAACTCATCAACCACACTGCCGTCAGGCCCTTGTTCGGTGTCGAGCGCCCACCCGTTCCATGCTGTGTCGTCGACCACGTAAGCGCCATAGTCCAAGAAAGCCTCCGCCAGAATTCTGCCGGGGGTAGTCGTCAACTGGTTCACATCAAACCCCGGCAAAAGGGCCAGCAACGAGCCAGGGCCGAGGTTTGGGTTGGAGCCACCGTAGTTGGTGCTCGCATAATCGTCAATGGTTACTGCCGGCCAGTGATAGACGCAGCAGTAATAATATTGCGCCGCCCACAACTCCACCTTCATCGCATGATGAATCTTTCCCGATTCAAACTCTCCCCGGCGAATTGTGCCGCCGAGGGCGGAGAGACCACTGCCACCGTGCGCGCCATAGGGGCCAGGCCCATAGATATCCGTGTTCGCGAATGTCACCAGGGTTGTCGCGGAACCTCCCGGAACGCATCGGGTGAACGGCTGGTTCTGCTCCACGGTCGTCGTATCGGACAGTAGAAAGGCGGCGGAATTGTTGTCGCCACTGTTTGGAAGGACATAGCTGGCTGGGACAGGTACACTTGCCAGGAGGCTTCCTTGCGCTGGACAGCGGTCTCCGCCGTTCCACGCAATGCTGTTGTAGTAGATATTGGTCAGCGGGGCCGTGGGAGCCATCACGATCACATCCTGGTCCTCGCCAAATGCGGTCGGCCATCCTTGGCTGGTGTTGGAAACGATGCCCGCCGGCTGATAGTTCGCTCCGCTGCCCACTGCAGTATTCCAGATTGAATCCGATGCGAAGGGCCACGAGAATTTGTCGCGCAAACCACTGGGGAGGAGCCCGAAGCTTGCGCCATGGCCGGAGCAAGCCGAGCAACCGGCCGTCGCCAACCTTTCATCGGAACCGGAACCGGGGCAGGGTCCGCAAGGGTAAGCGCGTGGTGGCCGCGAAGTTTGGGACGAGAGTATCGACGGCACAAGCGTGAGCAGGAACCAGCGTCCGATCGTTAATCCGGTTACCAACCCCGATCTTAATCCACTTGAGCCTAAGGCCTGCCGTCCAGCCGCTTTCGGTTGGAAGCCAGAATCAGCGATATACCAGCCACGACTGCGATCCCGCCGTAGATCGCCCACCTGGTCTGGCCAGTCATGAAACTGCCCGGCAACACGTTGATCCCCTGCAGAAACCAAATGGCTCCAAGGAGAACGAGCACCGCGCCCAGGATGTTCAGGGTGACTTTCATATACCTTGGAGCGATTCTATCAATTAAAAAATGCACGACCATGTCGATTTCCCCGCGCCTGCTTCGACGTACCAGTAGAGCAGCGACATTCTAAACTCAAAAAGGACAAAGAAAATGCGATTCATGGTCATCGTCAAAGCAACCCCGGAGTCAGAAAAACAAGGCTCCCTCCCCGATCCAGAGCTCATGCTCGAGATGGGCAAGTACAACGAAGAGCTCAGCAAGGCGGGCGTCCTGCTGGCTCTTGACGGCCTCCATCCCAGCTCCAAGGGCGCGCGCGTCAAGTTCTCCGGCAAGTCTCGTACCGTCGTCGACGGCCCCTTCACCGAGGCCAAGGAGCTCATCGCCGGCTTCTCGATGTTGCAGGTCAAGTCCCTCGAAGAGGCCATCGAGTGGGTCAAGCGCGCTCCCAACTGCAACCCCGGCGGCGACTCCGAGGTCGAAATCCGCCAGGTCTTTGAGATGGAAGACTTCGCCCCCGTGCTGACCGAAGAGCAGATCCAGCACAAAGTAGAGCGGCGAGCTAAGCTGCCAAATCAGACCGCCGACAAATAGGCGCACTTGCACTTCCCGTTTGAAGCTGGTGTGATCGGTAGCAGTGTCTGCTGCCGATCCACATCACGCCACACGCCGCACCATTGAAGCGGTGTGGCGCATCGAGTCCGCGCGCGTGATCGCCGGACTCACGCGCCTCACCCGCGACGTCGGCCTCGCC
This sequence comes from Bryobacterales bacterium, assembly GCA_003136675.1. GTDB lineage: Bacteria > Acidobacteriota > Terriglobia > Bryobacterales > Bryobacteraceae > Bog-113. Next base: position 1,592 of record PLFE01000193.1, on the reverse strand, counting down.
GAAGACCTCGCGCAAGAGGCACTTGTCGCCGCCCTCGAACAGTGGCCGCAATCCGGCGTCCCCGAAAACCCCGGCGCGTGGCTCACAGCCACCGCGAAACGCCGCGCCATCGATCTGTTCCGCCGCAACGCCGTCGCCCAGCGCAAACATGAAGACCTGGCCCGCGACCTCGCCACACTCGAGCGGACTGTGCCTGAGCTCTACTCCACCCTCGACGATCCCATCGGCGACGACCTCCTCCGACTCGTCTTCATCTCCTGCCATCCCGTGCTTTCCACCGAGTCCCGCGCCGCCCTCACCCTCCGTCTGCTCGGCGGCCTCACCACTCCGGAGATCGCCCGCGCCTTCCTCACCCCCGAACCCACCATCGCCCAGCGCATCGTCCGCGCCAAACGCACCCTCGCCGACAAGCACATCCTGTTCGAGGTCCCCCGCGGCCCCGAGCTCGCCGCCCGCCTCTCCTCCGTCCTCGAAGTCATCTACCTCATCTTCAACGAGGGCTACTCCGCCACCGCCGGCGACGACCTCATGCGCCCCACCCTCTGCNNATGGAGATCCAGGCCTCCCGCACCCGCGCCCGCGTCACCCCCTCCGGCGAACCCGTCCTGCTCTTCGATCAAAACCGCGCCCACTGGGATCAGCTCCTCATCCATCGCGGCCTCGCCGCCATCGAACGCGCGCACAAACTCAACACCGCCCCGGGCCCCTATCTCCTCCAGGCCCAGATCGCCGCCTGCCACGCCCGCGCCCGCACGCCATCCGAAACCGACTGGCCCCGCATCGTCATCCTCTACACCGAACTCGCCCACCTCATCCCCTCCCCCGTCATCGAGCTCAACCGCGCCGTAGCCGTCTCCATGGCCCACGGCCCCCAGGCCGGCCTCGCACTCGTAGACGCCCTCGCCCCCGCGCTCGCCCGCTACCACCTCCTCCCCAGCGTCCGTGCCGACCTCCTCTACAAACTAGGCCGCCACAGCGAAGCCCGCGCCGAGTTCCAACGCGCCGCCGCCCTCACCCAAAACACCCGCGAACGCGCCCTCCTCCTCGCCCGCGCCGCCTCCTGCGCAACCGACCCAACTTCGTAAAAAGTGCGGACTTCACAGGCTGCGGAAAAGCCCCCTCAGCGGCTGAAAATGCACAGAAACCAACGGCCTTTAGGCCCGGTCTCATTCTTCACCCTTGGAGGTCGCGCAGAATGCAGCTCTTGAACCCAGAGTCCGTCGAAAAGACCAGAAATCTGTGCATTGAAAGTGCGGGGCCCGAGCAGTTGCCGGACGCCTGTCCCGATCACCCCATTCAATCGTCGGCTTTTTCAACAAGCTTCGGACGGCGAAAACGGCATTTCCCGGGACTGATCGTGGTCTGCTTCGGTCGGTTTTGGGTCCGTGGTCTCCCGTTCCCAAATGCGAGGCACCTGGGGCATCCATTTCAGTGGAAGAACACACTTCCATGGCACCTGGGCCCCCCCGCCAAAGTCAGAATACTCCGCTTCAACAATCTTCTCTCATTCCGGCATGACCTTGTCGTCAAATGACACGTTTGAGGTATTCACCAGGGTTGGCCCCGACAACTCGCTTGAACGCCTTACTGAA
>PLFE01000164.1 GCA_003136675.1 Bryobacterales bacterium | reverse complement strand
TCTTTTTTCTCTGTGACCGGCGGGTAGTGTCAATCATTTTGGCGGGTTTCAGCGGGCCTTCAGCGGCATAAGCGAACCACCTCGTGGGCCAGTGAGCCGAGTGGCAATACACGGTCTACGCCGCCGAGTTTGATGGCTTCCGCGGGCATGCCAAAGACGACGCACGTGGCTTCGTCCTGCGCGATGTTGGTGGCGCCGGCCTCTTTTAACTCCAGCATTCCGCGGGCTCCGTCGTCTCCCATGCCGGTCATGATCACGCCCACGGAGTTCTTGCCGGCATAGCGGGCGACGGACCGGAAGAGCACGTCCACGGAAGGGCGATGGCGGCATACCAGAGGGCCGTCCCGGATCTCCACGTAATACCGCGCCCCGCTGCGCTTGAGCAGCAGGTGACGGTTACCGGGAGCGATGAGGACCTGCCCGCGTATCACGGAATCATTGTCGGCAGCCTCCTTTACGGAAACGCGGCAGAGCGAATCGAGCCTGGCGGCGAAACTGGTGGTGAACTTTTCCGGCATGTGCTGCACGATCACGATGCCGGGCGCGTCCTCAGGGAGCGACATCAGGAATGTCCGCAGCGCCTCGGTGCCGCCAGTGGAAGCGCCCACCGCGACCACTTTTTCGGTGGTCTTCAGCATGGCGAAGGACGCGGGGCGGGCGATAATCGCGTCACTCGTCAGTTTTGGCGCGATCTTCGGCGGGATGGGCCGGGAGGGTCCGACGCGGACGCTGGCGGCCGATTTCACGACGTCGCAGATGCGAATGGCCGACTCGCGCAGAAAATCCACGGCCGCAATTTTGGGCTTGGTGATAACTTCGACTGCGCCGCTTTCGAGAGCCGCCATGGCGGTCTCCGAACCCTCGTCGGTGAGGGAAGAACAGATGACGACAGGAATGGGGTGCTGGCTCATGATCTTCCGCAGGAAAGTGAGCCCATCCATGCGCGGCATCTCGACGTCGAGCGTGATGACATCGGGAATCTCGCGCTTGATGTGTTCCACCGCAACATAGGGATCGGACGCCGTTCCGATCACCTGGATATCGGGATCTGAGTTGAGGACTTCGGCGAGGGCCTGGCAAACCGACGCAGAATCGTCCACAATCAAAACGCGTATTTTCTTTGGTGTGCCCGACGCCATCATGCCGCCCGCCCGTAGACCGCAGGCGCGATCAGAGTGAGGGGCACGTCGAGCCCCGCCAGCGATTCCGAATGGCCGGTGAATAGAAACCCGCCGGGCTTGAGGTTGCGGCACAACTTGTTGATGACCACCTCCCTGGTGGCTTTGTCGAAATAGATGAGCACATTCCGAAAGAAGATGGCGTCGAACTTGTCTCTCACAAAATAGTCTTCGTCCATGAAGTTCAGACGGTGGAAGCTGATCTTGCTCCTCAACTCGGGAACCACGCGAACCAGATCCGACTCGGTATCCCTAGCGCGCCGGAAATAACGGCTGCGGAGCTCAGGCGGCACAGGTTCCACTCGCGCACTCTCATAGATGCCGGCGTGGGCGTGCTTCAGGACCTTGCTGGAAATGTCGGTGGCGAGGATGGCGAAATCGAACCCAAAGCGCTGTTTTCCGTACTCGCTGAGAACGATCGCCTGAGTGTACGGTTCTTCGCCAGAGGAGCAGCCGGCGCACCAAAGGTGAAAGCGATGGGCCGCTCCCCGATTGTTTCGTTCCACGTGCGGCAACACCACCTTGACGAGGTAATCGAAATGCGTGGGCTCGCGGAAGAAATCCGTCTTATTGGTGGTGACGGCGTCGATGAAGTGGATGCGCTCTTCCTCGATGTGAACCGGATTGAACAAATACTCGCGATAGTGCTCGAATGAGGGAAGGTTGAGATCGCGCATACGGCGGGCAAGGCGGCTCCGCAGCATCGACGCTTTCTCGCCGGTCATCTGAATGCCGAGCTCTTCGGTGACGAAGGCGGCGAACTCGTCGCAGCTTTCGGGGGACAATTCGAATAGATCGGGCCAGAACTCGGTTGGGTCCATTGATTGAATCAGGCCGCGGACACGGGTTCCGCGGCGTCGGTTACGGATGCAAGCTCGTCGAGCGTAAAGACGGCGGCGATATCAAGAATGATGATGAAGTCATCGCCGCGGCGGCCCATGCCCTTGATCAATTCCGTGCGCCAGCGCATGGCGATGCGGGGCGGCGGGTTGATCTGGCCGGCGTCGAGTTCAATGACTTCATGGACAGAATCGGCGATTCCGCCGACCACGGTCACTTCCCCATCCAGTTCGAGTTCCATCACGACGATGCGGGTATGGACGGTCTCGGCCGTTTTCGGGAGCCCGAACTTCAGGCGCAGGTCAACTACGGGAATGGCCTTGCCGCGCACATTCACGACGCCGCGCATGTATTCGGGCGCCGTGGGGATGTGGGTGACCTGGGATACTTCCAGCACTTCTCGAACCTGGGCGACATTGATGGCGAAAAGCTCGTCACCCAGCTTAAACGTCATATACTGAGCCATTTCGGCGATAGCAGCGCTCATAAAGGTCTCCTGGTTGTTAGTAAGCCGAGAACTCTTTGTCCTGGGTGTCCGGGCCGCCGGTGCCGCCGGCAAGATCGATGATGGCGCCAGCGGGTTTGAGATTGCGATTGAGGTTGGTGAGCGACTTGGCGGTGGATTGGGGCCGGGGGGCTCTTGACGCCGCAGGCTTTGCCACGGCTTGGGCGCGGGGCTTTGGCTGGAAGCTGCCGCGGCGCGCGGCGTCCGTATCCACCTTGAAGAAGCCGATGGACGATTGCAAGGATTCCGCCTGGCTGGATAGCTCGACCGAGGTTGCCGCCATTTCTTCCGAAGCGGAAGCATTTTGCTGAATGACCTGATCGAGTTGCTGGATGGCCTTATTGATCTGCGCCGCGCCGGTGCCTTGTTCGGTGCTGGCGCTGGCAATCTCACGGACCAGCTCGGCAGTCTTGCGAATGTCGGGAACCAGTTTGAAGAGTAACTGACCAGCGCCCTCGGCTACATGGACGCCATCTTGCGTGAGGCGGCTGATTTCGGCGGCCGCGGTCTGGCTGCGCTCGGCCAGCTTACGCACTTCCGAAGCCACCACCGCGAAGCCACGGCCGTGCTCGCCCGCCCGCGCGGCTTCCACGGCGGCGTTCAACGCGAGTAAATCCGTCTTCCGGGCGATCTCCTCGATGATGCCGATCTTCGCGGCGATCTCCTTCATGGCATTGACGGTCTTGGCTACGGCGTCGCCGCTGGATTTCGCGTCATCGGAGGCTTTCGAAGCGATCTTGTCGGTTTGGCGCGCGTTATCCGCGTTCTGCTGGATACTGGCGGCCATCTCTTCCATGGAGGCGGTGCATTCTTCCGCGGAGGCCGATTGCTCGGAGGAACCCTCCGAAAGCTGTTGCGAGGTGGCGCTCATCTCGGAACTGCCGGACGCGACATTGTCCGCCGCCGTCGAAACCTGACCTACGGTGGTACGCAGGTTGAGCAGCATCTTTTCAAGGGCGTTGCCCAGAGCGTCGCGTTCCGATTGCACTACCGCCTGACCGGTGAGGTCGCCATCCGCGATCTTGACGGCCAGCCCGACGGCGGCCTGAAGATTCTCCACCATCGCCGTGAGGGCCTGACCGAGTGAGTCCTTCTCAGAGAGAGTCCTGGGCTTGACGCTCAGGTTCCCTTCCGCGATGCTGGCGGCGATATTGGCGGCGCTCTGCAGGTTCGCGACCATGGTGTTCATGCTGCCCATCATCACCCCGAGTTCGTCGGTGGATTTGACCTGCACCGTATGGGTGAGATCTCCCAGGCAGACTTTCTCCACCAAACCAACCGCCTCACCGAGCGGCCGCGTGATACTGCGGGTGACGAAAAGCGAGATGCCGACAGCCAATAACATGGCGATAGCGAGGCCGATGACGAGACCGGTCTTCGCGCCGCTCACGGCGGTCATGATCTGAACGCCCGCTTCGTCGGCTCCGGTCTTATTCAAATCCACCACCGCCTGCGTGGCGTCGAAGTATTTCTGGAAGGCTGGTTTTTCCTGCGACGCGAGTACAACGAGGGCCTGCTTCTTCTGACCGGAGGCGCTGAGGCTGATTACGCCATCGTAGCTTTCGGTGAAAGCGGCGCGGGCCGCGGTTATCGCCGCGAACGACTCCCGATCCTTCTCGGTGGAGATGGTCTTTTCATACTGGGCAAGCAGCGCGGCATTCTCTTCGCGGATGGTTCTTTTTTCACTGTCGATTCTGGCCATCTCCGCAGGGTCCTCCGACATTACGTGCGACAAGAGGAGCGCGTTGAGGGCATGCGCATGGGAGCGGATCTGGCTACTAAGATACATGCCGGGCAGCGAATCCGCCGTGATGCGCACAGCGCCTTTGTTGATGGATGTGAGCTGGATGTAGGAGAACACGCCGAGAGCGACGGCGATGCAGATCACCGCGCCGAATCCGGCGACGATGCGGGTTCCGATTTTTAGATTATTCATTTGATTTCGTTTGAGCTCCGTTGGAAATTTGTTCGGTCACGCGGCCATTTCCACGCGCGACCGAAGATCCGCGAACCGCACCAAACCGGCGACATCGACGATGAGCGCAACGCGGCCGTCGCCCATAATGGTGGCGCCGGAAACGAGATCGATATTGCGATAGAAAGAGCCGAGGGACTGGATGACGGTCTGGTGGCTTCCGAGCACACGGTCCACAACCAGCCCGACGCGCTGTTCCTCATAGCGCACAATGACTATTTTTTCGATCTCGTGTTCCTGGCCCCCAATACCAAAGACTTCGCGCAGGCGAATGTAGGGGACCAGATCACCGCGCACGGCGACCACGTTGCGGCCATTGTTGCTCGCTCGCTGCGTGCGGTTGAGTTCCACGTTCTCGGTGACCACGGACATCGGCACAATGAACTGGTCTCCACCGATTTCGACGAGCAGCCCATCGATGATGGCGAGGGTGAGCGGGAGCGTGAGGGAGATGCTGGTTCCAGCGCCCGGTTGGGTGGAAATCGCGACGGAGCCACGGAGAGCGTCGATCTGGCGCTTCACGACGTCCATACCGACGCCGCGGCCGGAGACATTGGTCACCTGCTCGGCCGTGGAGAAGCCGGGGAGGAAGATGAGGTTCAAGATCTCTTTCTCGGAAAGGCTGGCTTCGTCCGCTATCAGCCCCTTCTCAACGGCCTTGGCCCTGATGGCGGAAGGATTCATGCCGCGCCCATCGTCCTGAATCGCGACGACCACATTGGAGCCCATGTGGGACGCGGTGAGGCGGATGGTTCCGCGACGGGGCTTGCTGGCGGCGACGCGCTGGTCCGGCGGCTCCACGCCGTGCCCGATACTATTGCGGATCAAGTGGACCAGGGGATCTCCGAGCTGGTCGAGCACGGTTTTATCCAGTTCCGTCTCTTCGCCCGAGGTGACCAGATCGATTTCTTTTCCCAGTTCCCCGGAAAGGTCGTGAACGAGACGCTTGAAGCGGCTGAACGTCGTTCCGATGGGCATCATGCGGATGCCGAGAACGCAATCGCGCAGTTCGGCCACAAGCCGCTCCAACTCTTCGGCCGGGACTGAGATTGTGGCGAGATCGACGTGGGCCGCGGCTTGCGTCAGGCGCGACTGATTCATCACCAATTCACCAACGAGATTGACGAGGCGATCCAGCTTCTCGGAGGGAACTTTGACGGTGCTTTCCGCAGCCGCGGTTTTTCGGGCGGCGGGCAGACCTTTCAGCTTGTCGCCGGAAGCCGGCGCCGCCTCGGCGAGGGGCCGCGCGGGACCGGCCTCCGCGATTGTCTCCCCGATGGTGAGTTCGAGGCTATCGTCAACGAAGATGAAAACGTCCTTGATCGCGTTGGCCGTGACGCCGGCGGGAACGGTGAATTCCCACCAGAGGTAGCAGTGATCGGGTGACAACTCTTCAAGCGAAGGGATCGCGTCGTGGTGCGCAATCATTCCGCAGGCTCCCATCTGCCGTAACTCATCGAGCAGGAGCAAAGGATTTGTCCCGCGGATCAGGATTTCCGGATGAGGGCGGAATCGAACGTGCCAAGCGCCCTGAGGGACGGAAGTATCCTGCTGCGCCTGAGGGGCAAGCGCGTGCGGAGAGAGCGGCTGCTCGAGAGCCTGCAGAGCGGCGGTGATCCGCTCACCCGCCAGCATCACATCGGCGTCCGTCTCTTGTTCGTCCCGCAGCAGGATTTTCAGGTGATCGCTGGAGAGCAGCACTAACTCCACCAGTTGCGGCGAAAGAGCCAACCGGCCCTCCCGAACGTGATCCAGGGCGGTTTCCACGTGGTGGGTGAAGGCGGCCACGAGATCGAACCCAACCATTCCACCGGAGCCTTTAATCGTATGAAAGGCGCGGAAGAGATCGTTGATGGCGTCCACACCGGGTTCATCGGGGTTGATGTCGAGAGCAATCTCTTCGATGCGCGCGAGAAGGTCTTGCGCTTCCTGGCGGAAAAGATCGGTGACGTTTTGCTGTGCCATAATCGCTGACCCGTTTGCTGACCGAATCCGTTACCCCAAAAGCTTTCTGGCTACGGCCACGAGTTGTTCTCCCTTGAAGGGTTTTACGACCCAGCCGGTGGCGCCCGCCGCGCGGCCGGCTTGCTTCTTCTCCTCTTGAGACTCCGTGGTGACCATCACAATCGGGATGTACTTATAGTTGGGGAGGGCGCGCACGCGGCGGATGAGCTCAATGCCGTCCACCTTCGGCATGTTGAGGTCGGTGACCAGCATGTTTATGGAGGCGGCCGATATTTTTTTCAAGGCATCCTCTCCATCCACGGCTTCGACCACCTGGTATCCGGCGGTGCGCAGAGTGAAGCCGATCATTAGGCGCATGCTGTCGGAATCGTCCACCAGCAGGATTGTTTTGCTCACGGGGTGGTCCCTTCCGCCAGTAAGTCAGGCGGCAGGCCGAACGCCTCCAGGTGGTCCAGCAGGATTTGCGGGACGGCGCGGATGCGGAGGGGCCGACCGGATTGCGAGGCCGTCCGCCGGGCGGAACAAAGAAGTTGCAGGCCCGCTAAGTCACACGCTGTAGTCCCCGACAGATCAAGCACCGGATCGGCGGCCGTTTTCAGATAGTCACTGAGGGTCTGCCGCAAAGCTTCGCAGTTATAGATATCGAGCGTGCCCGAAAGTTGGTAAGCTGTCTCGGCTGTGGCTAGTGGGTTCGACATGGGTTTCTCAAAAAATGATTTCTAAAAAAACTCGACGTTGTCATCCGGGCCAAGGTCTGGGCGAAGATCGGGTTGCTCCAGGGGGTTCGGCAATCCGACCACGCTGCGATGCACATCTCGTTCACTTTCGATGGTGTAACGGGCGGCGACCGGGACAAAACCAGGCTGATCGGCGTCGTTCCCCTTGAGGGATTTCAGAGCGGGTCTCACGCTTTTGGCCTGCTGAATTAATGTGGCGATGCGGTCGGAGAATCTCAGGAGAGTTTTCAGTTTTCCCCGCGTCTCGCCGAGGCGCTCCTCCTCGCCCGCCATCATCCCCTGAGACGAAGTTACTGCGCTCTTGAACTCGTCGTCAATCCGAGAAATCGCCAATTGACATCGCTGTAAGTCGCTTAGCCCTTCTAGGGCGGGGTCCGTAGGTTCGTGCAAACTTTCGCGCTGCGCCGCGATCTCAGCGAGCGCCCGCCCGGTCTCGGTGACGACGCCGGCGGACTCGGCGAACAGCCGGTGAATCTGTTGCGAGAGCAGACCGAGCGTACGTCCCTTTTCGCCCAGCACGGTTGCCTGAATAATGGCGTTCAGCCCGTGGAGGTGCATTTGGCGGTTGACCTTCTGGACATCGCCAAGATGGTCCAGCAGTTCGGAAAACTCGACCATCGATTTCGCGGTCTGGGCTCGCGCCCCCGAAACAAGTTCCACTCCTTGCGAATGCAGAGCTTCCAGTTTTCCGAGCTCGGAGCGCATGCCCGCGAAGGGGTTGCGATCGGGGCCGCCGCGCCGATCCTCACGGTGCATGGTGGCGATGGCTGCGACCAGATTTGCGGCTTCGCGGGCGATCCCGTTGAAGGCCGATTTCAAGCAGTCTTCGGCGGCGTTTACTTCCTTGCGCATCAACTCCAGCTGCGCCACCTGTACGGCAATGAGATGATCCGCCTGCGCGGCCAGATAGCCTGTCTGTCTCTGGTCTGAGCCGGATTCCGGCAGACGCACGACGATGTCCACGGCATCTTGAAAGCCCGACAACACGTGTTCCAGTTTCTGACGGATGATGTCGCCGAATTGAAGGTAATAGACACACTGATCCACATGCCCCACAATGAGCCGCACGGCGGATTCCGCGCTCCGCAGGGCGTCGCCGGAGCGGTCCAGCAGCTTCTGGATTTCGTAGGATGCGCCTTGCGCGTTGATCTCACTCTGTTTGGCGAGCAGGTTGAGCGCGGCCAAACTGGAGGTGATCAACTGGCGAACGGAGGCGAGGTTGGCCTGGGTTTTTTCCGCGTGGCCGGCAATCGTTTTGCCCATGCCGGCGATGGTGACGGACAGGTCTCGCAGTTCGACGATGAACCCGGCGAACTCGCGGACGCACTCGGCGTTTTTGGAGCTTTCGGCGGCAAACACGCATCTGGCGATCAGCAGATAACCTGAAATCCGCGACATTTCGTCGGCGCTGCGCTCCAGTTCCGTCAATGCGCTGGAGACACCGGCGAGGAAATGGAGCAGTGCGGCAGCGTCACTTTCACCGGAGCGGAGTTGCTCCATGGCCGTTTCGACAATGCCGCCCAACCCGATTAGCCGGGTTCCTTCCAATTGTTCCCGGAGGGCGTGAATGCGCTCTCCAGTGGCTTTGGTGAGTTCCGTTATGAAGGCGTGCAACTGCTTCAGGTCGGAGGCGAGGTCGACAAAATAGGCTTCCGTTCCGCTCGCCAATTCCGCGACGGAGCCGATGACAGCGGAAATGGCGGCCGCAATGTCCGATCCCGCTGGGCTGGACGGATGTGGCGCAAGGCGGCTGCTGGAAGTCCCGAGATTCACCTGCCGTGGACCGGGCATCGGGAAGGCTTCGGCATGGGTTTACATCTGGGAGTGCGCGCGGCTGGCGTGTTCTCTCCACAGAATATTCGCGGGAGAGAACCGTGCGATTCTGGGACGGCCGGTTGCGAACCCGAACGCCGCGCGCGCGAGCGAGGGCTGATTTTGCAGGACTTAGCGCATCCGAGCTGGGGCCAGCCGATTGCTTCCCCTCACAGGGAATGACCAAGATCCTGATCGCCGACGACCAATATGAAATCCTGCTGGCGCTGAAGCTCCTTTTGAAACACGAGGGCTTTGAGACGACGATGGCGAGTTCCCCCGACGCCGTGATCGCGGAAGCGCAGCGCCAGCAGTTCGATCTGATTTTGATCGACCTGAATTACACGCGCGATACCACGTCCGGCCGGGAGGGGCTCGATCTGATTACGCAGCTCCGGCAAATGCCGCACGCCGCTCCAGTTGTGGTGATGACGGCATGGAGCAATGTTCCGCTGGCGGTGGAAGCGATGCGTAACGGCGCGGTGGATTTCATTGAGAAACCGTGGGACAACCGGCGGTTGCTGTCCGTCTTGAGGCAGCACCTGAATCCCGAGCACCAGAAGTCTGGAACAACGCCCGAGGCGCGCGGGGTGTCAGCCGACCTGGAGATCGCGCGCTCCGTGCAGAATCGTCTGCTGCCGCAAACATGGCCGCAACTGGAAACCCTCGACTACGCGGTGAAATACCAGCCCGCGGGGCAGGTGGGCGGGGACTACTACGATTTTCTACCGGCGGGCGACGGATCCCTGGNNGTCCCTGGTCTTCGTGGTGGCGGATGTTTCGGGCAAAGGCATTTCGGCGGCGATTCTGATGGCGACCATCCAATCGTTCTTCCGGTCGCGGGGTCAGCACGAATTTCTGCACTTGAGCGAGCTGATGGAATCGATGAATGCGCTGTTCTACAACTCTTCGCCAGCGGAGCATTACGCGACGCTTTTTGTGATGCGCTACGACGAACAGAGCCGGCGCGTGACGTGGATCAACTGTGGGCACACGCCGCCGTTACTTTGCCGCGAGGGGTATCGCGAGGAGTTGGGCCCTTCGGGGACGGTGCTCGGCATGTTCCCAAACTGGACCGGCGAAATGCGGCACGCGCGACTTGATGTGGGCGACACGCTGCTGATTTTCTCGGACGGGTTGACGGAAGCGGCCGATCGAAGTAACGAAGAGTTTGGACCGGACCGTTTACTGGAAGCGGTGCGGGCCTGCGAGAACAAGTCACCGCTGGAACTGGTGGACTCACTGGGCGGACAAATTCGCGCGCATAGCGAAGGGCAGTTGACCGACGATCTTACGATTCTGGCGATTCGCGGAGTGGCGCGGGAGGCCAATGTGAAAACGCGGTTACCAAACGCATCGCCCGAGTGTGTGGTAGGCGCGTGTGGAAAACAATAGGCAGCTTCGCTGATATCTTCCGTTTGCGGAATATACAGACCATTTGATCTTTAGTTTGTGCCGTCCGCTGTTCTTTGCGAACCTTTGAATAGGGACAAACGTCTCATACTATTATGAGCTCGGACTATAACCACGAGCGGCTGGAAACGCTGCAAAAGAAATACCGGTGCGCATGGACAGCATACGCAGCCGAAGTTGAGTGTCTGCAGACGGCGCAGCAGAACGGTGATGGCGAGCACGTTTCGGGTGAGCTGCGCGAGCGCGTGGAGCAGGCCGCGACCACGTATCGCGTGGCTCGTGATGAAATGGCGTTATTCCTACTGGAACTGGCACCGCTGCGCCCGGAGTACGTAGCCGAAAGTGAACCACAGCCTCAGTACGCGGTTTGCCGCACGGCTTGATTCGCTTTCGGCGTCGATCGTCTTCTACGCGGTCTTTCTGATCGCGTTCGCGTGGGTCGGCAGGTATTTCGGAGTCGCCCAATCGTTTTCCACAACCGATATCCTCAGCTTCGCGCTTTTGTGCGCGCCGTATTGGTTCTTCGGCTTCGGGCTGGAGCGGTTCCTGATCCGCGTTTTGGACGGCACGTGGCGGAGGCTTGGCGCGGGCGCGGCGCTGATGATCCCGTGGCTGGTCTTCACGCTTCCGAGAAATGCATTCGATCTCCGGATGTTCGCTGGATTGCTGGCGGTGATTCTGGCCATCTGCGGTGTTCTGGAACTTGGCCGCGGCCGTCGGGCGCCGCACTGGTGCGACTGGGCGGCTCTGGCTTTGCTGGCGTTCGCCGTGGAACTGCCCTATTTCCGCAATGCGTGGCATGCTCCCGGACTGAGCGGCGCATCGAAGCTGCTCTTTGTGGACGCGGGCTTGTTGGGCTATCTGGTGATCCGCCCGATCGGCGGGATCGGGTTCGATCTACGTCCGCGCGGCGTCGATTTTGGCGTAGGACTGCGCGAGTTTTGCTTCTATACGCCCATCGCGCTGGCGCTGGGCTTCGGGCTTGGTTTTCTGCACTGGCGGGCGGCGGGGTTTCCCGTGGCGCGGTTCGCGGCTTCATGGATTTTCACGCTCTTCTTCGTGGCGCTGCCGGAGGAGATATTCTTTCGTGGATTGTTATTGAATTTTCTGGAGCGGCAGTGGGGCGCGCGCGCGGCGTTGGTGGGGAGCGCGCTGCTGTTCGGTTTGGCACATTTCCCGAAGCGCGCGGCGTTCAACTGGCGCTATGTGATTCTGGCTGCGATCGCAGGGGTTTTCTATGGACGCGCGTGGCTGGCGCGGCGGCGCGTGTTGACGTCAGGTGTGACGCACGCGACGGTGGATGCGGTGTGGTCTGTGTGGTTTCGCTAGAGAGGTTTCCCAAAACCGGACGCTGAGCCTTGTGCCGTCCCAATCAATTCAACGGGTTTTCCTGGAAGCCAGACTGCATTTCGCACGCCTATGAGGGAACAGGAACGGCAGGTTGTTTCAGAATGGCCGGCGATCGAAGAACTGGTGGAACGCCGGGCCCAAGGGTGGCGATTGACCGCAATTGAATGGGAGCGCGAAACGGCAGCTCCGGAGGTGGCGATTGGCCAGCGACAGGCCGCAATCGAGATTCCTTACGGGTTGCGGGTGACCGGCGGGCATCACCTGGAAGACGAACCACGGGAGCGGCAGGTGCTGATGATGCTGCTGAATTCGATTGTGGACGATCGCCCGCTGTCGCATGCGGCGGCGGATTTGAACCGCGCCGGCTTTACCACCAGAGACGGCGAACCGTGGACGCCGGCGGAAGCTTTCAAACTTCTGCCGCGCTTGATCGAAGCCGGCCCGGCTATTTTTGCAAGCCCCGATTGGATCGAGCAGCGCGAGCGGCGATTGCGCATGGCTTGAGCGCGGCCGCGCGCATTTTCGAGAAGATTGCGAGGCCCGCGAAGAGAGTGGCCGTCAGAACCCAGCTTGCGGGCTCGGGTGTGGCGATTAACACGCCGTCTATCCCGATGCTGAAATCCGCGTCGACAGGGGTGTAGTTTTCGGCCTGTGGCTCATACCAGAGGCCGGACTGGGTGAGAGTGGCATTGATCTCGTTCGCGCCGCTCGTCGTATTGGCAAGGAGCTTGGTGCCGTTGGTCTGCGGCGTAATGTTCATCCAGTATTCACCCGGCGGCAAATCGATATTCAAACCGGCGACGGTGATCTGACTGATGGCGCCGGCGCCCTCCGTCGCGGCGCTGGTACCGCTGTAGAGCACGGTGCCCGGGTTGCCCGGTCCCATGCCCGTGCGGATGGACCATGTGGCTTCGGTGACGTTGCTGGGCCCGAGGTCGGTCTCATTCACGAACAGGGAAGTCACGTTCCAGGGGGCGCCGGGCGCTACGATGAAGTTCTCAAATACCTGCGATTCAGGGATGTTGACCTTGCCGCTGAGGTCCTGGTAGTTCCCATACGCGGCCTGACCGTTGGAATCGCCGGTGTAGTAAAGAATGGCGGCGGGACGGGCCTCGCGCGCGCATAGCAGCGTGGCGGCGGTCACAACCATCAGTAAACGACACTGGCTCAGGTACATAGACTTCTTCTATTCTTGAGGGCTTGACCCCTAGGGGACAACCCAGTATGTACTAAGTACTTATGGTGGTTCTGGTCCGTCAAGGTAAGATAACCGCGGGTGTTTGAATGAAAGCCGTTATTTCCATTTTCGCTGTCAGCGGTTTGCTGGCGGGCGCCGGGAATTGGATGCTGGGGCCGTTTGTGCGGCCGGCTGCCGGAAATCCCGTGATTGCGCCCCGCAAGGAATCCACGTTTCTCTGTCCGCTGCGCAAGGAGCTGGTTCATTGGGAGGCTCTGCATACGTTTAACCCGGCCGCGGTGGTCCGCAACGGGAAGATCTACGTGCTGTACCGGGCGGAGGACGATACCGGGGCGATGATGATCGGCGGCCACACCTCACGCATCGGCCTCGCCGAGAGTTCGGATGGAAGCCACTTCACGCGCCGGGCGGAGCCGGTACTATTTCCAGCGGAAGATAGCCAGCGCGATCGCGAATGGCCTGGCGGGTGCGAAGATCCGCGCATCGCGGAAGCCGAAGATGGCACTTATGTGCTGACTTATACACAGTGGAATTTGAAATCAACCGACGCGGCGGTTGCCACGTCACCCGATCTGATTCACTGGACGAAGCGTGGGCCGATATTTTCCAAGCCGCCCGATGGCAGTTATAAGTCGGCGGGGATTGTTCAGCGGCGTGTGGGCGACCGGTTGATTGCGGCGAAGATTGACGGGACGTACTGGATGTATTGGGGCGAAGGAACAATTCGCCTGGCAAGATCGGCCAATCTGGTGGATTGGACTCCGGTGGAGGGTGACGTATTGAAACCGAGGCCGGGTAAGTTCGATAGCAGTTTTCCGGAGAGCGGTCCACCACCGCTTTTGACGGACCGGGGAATTCTGGTGATCTATAACGGCAAGAACAGCTCCGATCCGCAATTGGCGGTGGGCACTTATGCGGCGGGGCAAGCGTTATTTGATGCGAAAGATCCGAGCCATTTGCTGGAACGCACCAGCCAGCCGTTCTTCCAGCCGGAAATGCCGTTCGAAAAGTCCGGACAGTATGCGGCGGGGACCACGTTCACCGAGGGACTTGTGCATTTCGGGGAGGCGTGGTTTCTGTATTATGGCTGCGCGGATTCGCTGGTGGGCGTGGCTGTGGCCAGATAACCTTCGACGGCGACGTGATAACGTTGCCCTGATGCGTGCTCTTCTACTGCTGCCATTCGCTTTACCCTTCCTTGTCACCGCCGTGGTCACCGGGCAGGAGCCCTACCGGGACACAAAACTCCCGGTAGATGCGCGCGTGAGCGATCTTGTCTCGCGCATGACGCTGGAAGAAAAAGCGTCGCAGCTACTGAGCGATTCCCCCGCCATCGACCGGCTCGGGGTACCTGCCTATAACTGGTGGAATGAATGTTTGCACGGCGTAGCCCGCGCCGGGCGCGCGACGGTGTTTCCGGAAACCATTGGAATGGCTGCCACATGGGACACCGGCCTGCTGTTTCGCGTCTCCACCGCAATATCGGACGAAGCGCGCGCCAAGCACGAAGAATTCGTCCGGCGCGGCAAGCGAGGGATCTATGAAGGGCTCACCTTCTGGACGCCGAACATCAATCTGTTCCGCGATCCTCGCTGGGGCCGCGGCATGGAAACGTACGGTGAAGATCCGCTGCTGACGGGCAAGATGGCGGTGGCGTTCATCAAGGGTCTGCAAGGGGACGATCCGAAATATCTGAAGACCGTAGCGACGGCCAAGCACTATGCGGTGCATAGCGGCCCCGAATCCACACGGCACGTGTTCGACGCGGTGGTGGACGAACGCGACCTGCGCGATTCGTACCTTCCGCAGTTTGAAATGGCGATTCGAGAAGGTGGCGCGCAGTCCGTGATGTGCGCGTACAACAGCGTGGATGGAAAACCGGCCTGCGCGAATCCGCGTCTGCTGCGTGACATTCTGCGCGGCGAATGGAAGTTTCCGGGATATGTGGTTTCGGATTGTGGCGCGGTGGGCGATATCTACCAGGGCCACAAAGCCGCGGCGACCGCGGATCAGGGCGTGGCCATGGCGGTGGAGGCGGGCACAGACCTCGATTGCGGGCTCGAATATACCCACGTCGTGAGCGCTGTAAAAGCGGGCCTGCTGCCGGAGAGCGACGTCAATACGGCTGTGACGCGCTTGTTTACGGCGCGCTTCCGGCTGGGAATGTTCGATCCTCCGGAGATGGTGAAGTGGGCGCAGATCCCCTACTCGGTGAACGAAAGTAAAGAGCACGGGGAGTTGGCTGTTGAAACGGCGCGCGAATCAATTGTGCTGTTGAAGAATGAGAATCATGTGCTGCCGCTCAGCGGGAGTTTGAAAACACTGGCGGTGATCGGTCCGAATGCGGATGACGTGGAAGTGATGCTGGGCAACTACAATGGGCAGCCGTCTCATCCCGTGACGCCGCTCGCGGGGATTCGCGAGAAGTTGGGAGCCGGCACGCGCGTCGTCTATGCGCGGGGAACAGATCTGGCGCCGGGTATGCCGTCTTTTGAAGCGATCCCTAGCGCGGCGCTATGGACTTCCGACGGAGCGGACAAACAGGCAGGGCTGAAGGGAGAATACTTCTCCACCAGTAACTTCAACGGGCGAGCGTATGTAGGGCGCGCATTTGTAACGAATGAGATGCGGAAGGCCGTGCCGGTCCCGAAAAATCCGCAGCCGCTGTTTACGCGCGTAGATCCTACTGTGGATTTCGACTGGCGCGATGGCGCGCCGCGCAAAGACATGGATGACGACAATTTCGGGGTGCGCTGGACGGGGTTTCTGGCGCCGAAGGTTTCCGGCAAATACGAACTCGGCGCGACGGGTCTGAACTCCTACGAGCTGACGTTCAACGGCAAGTTGATTGCGCGCCGCGACAATGTACATGAGCGCGGATACGAATGGCAGACGGTGGACCTGGAAGCGGGCAAACTCTATCCGATTGCGTTGAACTTCCACGAAGTGAGCGGCGACGCGGATATCAAACTGGTGTGGGAACCACCGCATACGGATTACCGCGAAGAGGCCATGGCTGCCGCGCGGCAGGCGGATGCGGTGGTGATGTTTCTGGGACTTTCCCCGCGCCTGGAGGGTGAGGAGATGCGGATCGCAGTAGACGGCTTCGCCGGTGGTGACCGCGTGAAGCTGGGCATTCCGCAGGTTCAGGAGGATCTGCTGAAAGCTGTTTCCGCTTTGGGGAAACCGGTGGTGCTGGTGCTATTGAACGGTAGCGCCGTCGCGATCAATTGGGCCAAAGACCATGTCCCCGGCATTGTGGAGCTATGGTATCCCGGTCAGGCCGGAGGAACGGCGCTGGCGGACGTGTTGTTCGGCGATTACAACCCGGGCGGCCGGCTGCCTGTTACGTTTTATCAGTCGGAGGAACAGTTGCCCGCGTTCGATGACTACAACATGAAGGGGCGAACCTACCGTTATTTTCACGGCGAGCCGCTCTATCCATTTGGCTACGGGCTAAGTTACACAACGTTTTCATATCAGGACCTGAGAACGGCCTTCGGTTCCGGTGATCTCAGCATCTCAGTGGACCTGAAGAACACGGGCAAACGGGACGGCGACGAAGTCGTGCAGTTGTACTGGAAACGGGTGAATGGTGGTCCGGACGCACCCATCCGGTCTCTCGGGGCTTTTGACCGGGTCCATTTTGAAGTGGGCGAGCAGAAGGAAGTTCGTTTGAATATTCCGGCGAAACAGTTTGGGGACGCCCGCGAGATCGAGATTACAGTGGGATCTCTCACCAAACGCGTGAACCTGGTTCAAGTGAGCCACTAAGCGAACTTTGCTCAGGTTACTGGTGTATATGAACCGGTTTCTTTCACCCGATTAAAGCAAATTTAATCACTCATTTCCGGCGGGGCGTTACTGGATACGCAACTACCGCGCCGAAAAAAGCGTTACTAGTAGTAGAGACGTATGTTAACCCGAAGTTTGCCCGCCGCGTGCCTGATGGTTTGCCTGACATTGGTTCCGGCAATTGCGCGGAAGAAGAAAGCAGCGCCGGCCCCGGCAAAACCTGCCCCCATCGTCCAGATGACGAGCGACGAGAAGACGCTGCACGCGCTGAACCGCCTGGCGTTCGGACCGCGGCCCGGCGATTTGCAGTCGCTGGATGCGACCGGGTTGAAAAAATGGATTGAAGAACAGCTTCACCCGGAATCGATTGCCGAGAATTCCGAGTTGGAAGCGAAGCTTGAACCCATGGACACGCTGCGGATGAGCACTCCGGAGATGGTTCAGAAATATCCTCCGAATTTCCTTGTGAAACAAATGGTGGATGGCAAAGTACCGTGGCCGGAAGATCCGCAGACGCGCATGTTGATTCAGAAGGTTGTACAACGCTACCGGGACAAGCTGGGGTTGGCCACCGATCCGAAGGATGAGTTTACATTTGACCAGGCTCTTGCTGAAGTGCCCGAAGACCAGCGGGAATTTCTGAGGAGCGGAACGCCGGAGCAGAAAGTCGCGGTGTTGCAGTCGTTGACGGTGGAGAAGCAGTTTGACGTGGCGACCACCATGCCGAAAGATCAGAAGCGGAAGTTGTTCGAGGCAGCGCCGATTTCCATGCGTCGCCGCATGGAGACGTTCGCCGGAACGCAGTTGGTGGTGAATCAGGATTTGGCCGACGCCAAGCTTTTTCGAGCGGTGTACAGCAACCGGCAACTGGAAGCAGTTCTCACCGATTTCTGGTACAACCACTTCAACGTCTTTCTGGACAAGGGCGCGGATCGCTACATGGTGACTTCTTACGAGCGGGATGCCATTCGGCCTTTCGTTCTCGGCAAGTTCAAAGATCTTCTGCTGGCCACCGCGCAGAGCCCGGCCATGTTGTTTTACCTCGACAACTTCCAGTCCGTCCGTTCCGATATGGATGGGAAGAACCTTGGCGCAAAGCGCGGCAAGCGCGGGCTGAACGAAAATTACGGCCGCGAACTGATGGAACTCCATACTCTGGGAGTGGATGGCGGCTATACACAGAAGGACGTGACCGAAGTAGCCCGCTGTTTCACCGGCTGGACCATTCGCGAACCGCGGCGCGGGGGTGGTTTCGAATTCAACGAGAGACAGCATGACCCGGGCGAGAAGCACGTGCTCGGCGTGACGATTCCGGCTAACGGCGGCATCGAGGACGGATATAAGGTGATTGAAATTCTGTCGCGCCAGCCTGCCACCGCACACTTCATTTCCAAGTCGCTCGCGATTCGGTTTGTTTCGGATGACCCGCCGGAAGCTTTGGTGCAGCGCATGGCGGACACATTCCAGAAATCCGACGGAGACTTGCGGGAAGTGATGCGCACCATGATTTATGCGCCGGAATTCTGGGCGCAGGATGAGTACCACGCAAAAATCAAATCGCCTTTTGAAATGGTGGTGAGTGCGCTGCGCGCGACCAACGCGGACGTGGACTTTACGAATGCGGTTTCCGGACAGTTGAACCAGCTCGGCGAGCCGCTGTATAAGAAACAGGAACCGACGGGCTACTCGAACAAGGGATCGGAATGGATGAATTCGGCCGCCTTGCTGGGACGCATGAACTTTGCGCTGAACCTGGCCTCGAATCACGTCGGCGGGGTGAAGGTGATTCTTCCCGTGACGACCGATCCGGAAGAGATGGCGCGCGATCTGATGGGGACTGGGCTGACCCCGGCATCGCTTGAGATCGTGCAAAAGGGGCTGGCCGCAGAAGCCGCCGCGGTGCCCGTGAAGACTTCGGCGAAGCCGGAGACCGGCGCGGCTCTAGTGGCTGGGTTAACCCTGGGGTCGCCGGATTTTCAACGTAGATGATCCAAACCGAATCGCAAACTCGTAGCAAGGAAAAATATAATGGCTAGCAGTCGCAGAATTTTTTTACGCAACTCGGCAATGGCAATGGTGGGTGTGGGCGCGGCTCCAGTGTGGCTGGAGCGGGCGCTTTACGCCAAGGGTGATCCGGCCGCCATGCGCGCCGGGGATGGCAAGAAGATTCTGGTAGCCATATTTCAACGCGGGGCGGCGGATGGCCTGAACATTGTGGTGCCGCATGGCGACCCCGAATATTACGCGATGCGGCCTTCGATCGGAATTCCCCGGCCAGGGCAAGGCGTCTCGAAAGAAGATTCGGTGGTGGATCTGGACGGCCACTTCGGGTTGCATCCGATGCTGGCCGGCTTGCGGCCCATGTGGGACGCGCGCCACTTGGCCATCGTGCAGGCGGTGGGTTCGCCCGACCCTACGCGGTCGCATTTCGATGCCCAGGATTATATGGAGTCTGGAACTCCGGGCCTGAAGGCGACGAACGATGGGTGGCTCAACCGGGCGCTGCCGCCTGCCGCAGGCAAGGTATCGCCCATTCGTGCGGTGGCGCTGGGTCCTAACCTTCCCCGGAGTCTGCGCGGGGACAACAGCGCGATCGCAGTGGATTCGGTGAGCAGCTTTCAGGTAAAGGATGCGGGCGCGTCGGCCATTCTGCAATCGCTGTATTCGGGGTCGCACGATGAAGTGCTGAACGGCACGGGCCGGGAGACTTTCGAAGCGATGTCGATTCTGCAAAATCTGCAGAAGCAGCCGTACCAACCGTCCGCTGGAGCGAATTATCCGAAGGGACGGTTCGCCGATAACATGCGGCAGATCGCGCAATTGATCAAGGCGAATGTCGGCGTGGAAGTTGCCTTCGCGGATATCGGCGGATGGGATCACCATGTGAATGAAGTTGGCGCGACAGCCTCGAAAGGCCCTCTGGCGAACCTGTTGAATGAGTTTGGAGAAACGCTGGCGGCGTTCTATCGCGACCTGGGCGACCGTATGGGCGATGTGGTGGTGGCCACCATGTCCGAGTTCGGAAGGACCGCGAGAGAGAACGGAAACCGCGGCACGGACCACGGCCACGCCAACTGCATGTTCGTGATGGGCGGCGATATCGCCGGCGGTAAGGTTTTCGGAAAGTGGCCCGGACTTGCGAAGGAACAACTCTACGAGGGCCGCGATCTCGACCTGACGACGGACTTCCGCGCGGTACTAGGCGAGCTGGTTTCGAATCATCTGGGAAACCGGAATTTGAAAGCCGTGTTCCCGAATTATGACGGGACGGCGAGGGATTTCAGAGGATTGCTAAGAGCGTAGCGCGGCGCTTGCTATTCACTGAGCTTTCGTCCAATCCGCCAACTTCAGATTCTTTACCCTTTGGAAAGCCTGGTCATTGGTTACCAAGATAGCTCCCATCGCAAGAGCGTGAGCGCCAATCATCATGTCGAGACTTCCCATCGGCGTTCCCTCCCGTTCCAGGAACGCCCGTAAGATGCCGTATTCCCGTGCTGCACTTGAGTCCCACGGCAAAATATCGGCGTTGAGCAAAAACTCATCGACTAAATGCTGTAATCGAGTGGCGCCGGGAAGTCGCGCCGTGCCAAAACGCAATTCAGCCTCGGTAATAGCGGAGACAAAGACATGCCCGAAGGGGACTTTTCTTGCTCGCCGGTCCACGGAGGGAATAGTGCCCTTGATAATGTAACCGGCGATGTTCGTGTCAAGGAGATACGGTGCGATCAGAACAAGTCTCTCTTCTGAGGGGGCCCGTCTTCGCGTTCCGACATAAACTCCTCAGGCACGTCCGTTTGATCCCTGAGCTTGAAAAACTTCTCCCATGAGGAGCGCGGCTTCCGCGACAAGATCACATTTCCGGTTTCCGGATCTTTCTCAACGAAAACCTCGGATCCCTCAAAGCGGAAGTCGGCGGGGAGGCGCACAGCCTGACTGCGGCCATTGAGGAAAAGCTTTGCGACACGTTTCATGTGATCTATACCATGGTATATTACAACTCAGAGTCGTCACGGAAGAATCATGTACGTCGCAATCGCGATGGCGATCAGATTTCCGTCGTCATCCTTCAAATCCACACGCCCTGTAATCAAGGTCTTCCCGACCCGAACGAGATAAGATCTCGCCCACAACTTCCCGTCCAGCATGGGCTTGAGATAGTTCACCTTCAGATCGATGGTCGTGGCCGTCTTGGGAGCGACGCGCAGCCTGACGGCGACGCCCACCGCGACATCCGCCAGCGTGGCGGTGATTCCGCCGTGGAGCACGCCGTGGCCGTTGCGGAACTCCGGCCGCATCCGGCACGAGATGGTGAGGCCGTCGTCGTGCTTCTCCTCAATGACGATGCCCAGATGATCGTTAAACGGAATGGCGTCTGAAAAGTCGTTCATGCGAATAGAAAAGCTTCCACCAGCGCCCACATCGGGGGCAGCACGTTGGTCAATTCGTGTCCGGAATCCAGTTCAACCAGTGTCGCATTCGGATGCGACGCGCAGAAACGGCGCGAGTATTCCACCGGTACCACCTCGTCGCCGGCTCCATGCAACACCAGCGCGGGCTGCGAAAAATCGGGATAGGCGGGATAAGCCCGCGCATCTTCAATCAATCCGTAATCTACGTCCCGCTGACGTTTTTCGCCGTAGTGAAACAGGGAAAGCTTGCCGGATTGCCATTCCGGAGATTCCGCCCAGCGCGCCCAAAAGTCAAACGCCGGAGCGAGCAGGACTACCCGGTCCACTTCGGGATGCCGCTCGGCATAAAGCGCCGCCAGATATCCGCCCATACTGGAACCGAGCAGCACGCCGGCGCGACCCCGCATCCGCCGCTCAATCACGTCCAGTTGCCCGGTTATGGTCAGATGCTCGAAATCCCCGCCATCGAGCTCAGGGATATCGAGCGCGATATCATGTTGAGCAAAACGCGCTTTGAAATACTGCGCCTTGGACGATGCGGGAGAAGAAGCGAACCCATGCAAATAAACGTAACTTTTCATCCGGTGCGTCGAATCTCTTCAGTATGGCGGATGAATGAAACGGATTGAGGCGAAGCATCCCTGGGCGGTGCGCTGGACGCACTGGATCAATTTTCCGATCCTGTTCGGCATGATCTATACAGGGCTCATGATTTATTGGGCCAGCGACACCTATAGGATCGGATGGGGAAGTTTCACGCTGTTTCACTTCTTCCCGGATTGGTTCTACGCGCTGTTCGGTTTGTCGCACAAGCTTTCCAATGGAATGGCGTGGCACTTCTTCCTGGCGTGGATTTTCGCCATCAACGGCTTTCTTTACGTGACGTACACGGCTTTGTCGGGCGAGTGGCGCTATCTGGTTCCGGACCGCAATTCCTTTAGCGAGGCGGCGCAAGTGATGCTGCACGATCTGGGAATCCGAAAAAGCGCGCCGCCGCAGGGGCGATTCAACGGAGCGCAAAAAATTGCGTACACGGGCATTGTGCTGATGGGCATGGGAAGCCTGATCACGGGACTGGCCATCTATAAGGTGGTGCAGTTTTCATGGCTGGTGACCCTCCTCGGCGGGTATCGCGCGGCCCGGTACGAGCATTTTCTGCTCACCATGGCCTATTTGATGTTCTTCCTGGTTCACGTTTCGCAGGTGTTGCGCGCCGGCTGGAATAACTTCCGGGCCATGGTGACGGGCTATGAAATCAAGACGGAGGACGCGCATGCCGGAAGAACCCAAGCTTGATCCAGTAGCAGAAGCTGAGGCGCGGCGAATCGCCGATAACGATCGTGCCGTCGAAGCGGAGATGCGCCTTCGGACGCGCCGTGGTTTCCTGGCGGGCGGGGTCGCCGCGGTGGGCGCGTTCGCCGCATGGGAGTGGATTCGGACGCGGCGTCCGGATTCGGGTGAACCGTGGCCGCTGCGGCGCGTGCTCGATACCAACGAAGAACTGGCTCGCGATTACTTTTCGAGACGCCGCCTGGCGCGTGAATTTCCTGTTTCCGAGGCCCCGAAGGAACTCCGGGTCAATGAGCGCATCGGCATGGAAGATCCGCTGGACCTTGCGGAATGGAAGCTCATTGTCACAAATGCCGATCGCGACGATGCCGATGACAGCGGCAATAATACGTTAAGCATGGCCGATATCCGCAAGCTGCCTTATGCGGAACATGTGACGGAACTGAAATGCATCGAAGGCTGGAGCCAGAAAGTACATTGGGGCGGCGCGCGATTCGCCGACTTCGCGGCGGTGTATGCGCCGAAGAAAGGCTGGGGCTATGTTGGCATGGAGACGCCGGATGCGGGCTACTATGTGGGCCTCGACCTGGATAGCGCCATGCAGCCGCAGACACTGCTCTGCTATGAGATGAATGGCGAACCTTTGCCGGAACCCCATGGCGCACCGCTACGATTAGTGATTCCTACTAAGTACGGAATCAAGAATCTGAAGCGGATCGGCAGGATTTTCTACTCTCAGGAGCGGCCGCGGGACTACTGGGCCGAATTAGGGTATGACTGGTACGCGGGGCTTTAGTGGTAGTTACTTCAGGGACGACCAGAGCAGATAGCCAACCAACGTCTTGCCATCGTCGATCTTTCCGGCGCGAATCAGCTTGTTTAACTCCTTGCGCGTAAACCAGCGTTTCTCGATGCGCTCGTCGTCCATCGGCTGCGCTTCGCCTTCAACCAATTCGGTGGCCACGAAGATGGTCATCTTTTCCGCGACATAGCCGGGCGAGGGGTAGAAACTCACCAGCTTCTTCCATTTGCCGGCGCGATAACCCGTTTCTTCGATCAGTTCCCGCTTAGCGGCTTCCAGCACTTTCTCGCCTTCGTCAACTTTTCCCGCAGGCAATTCCCAGAGCTTCTTTCCGGCCGGCAGGCGATATTGCTGAACCAGCAGGATGCGCTTCTTCTTGTCGATTGCCAGCATCACGGCCGATCCGCGATGACGAACAACGGAGCGTTCAATCTTGAAGTCCTTCTCTTTCGCCTCATCTTCGGTAACCCAGAAGAGCTTGCAGCGATAAACCTCTTTGGTGGAAATCAGTTTCATGTCACTTGCAATTGTCTCAGTTGCTCCGCCAGCGGCAATGTGTTCAAGACGTCACCGGGTTCCAGCCACCCCCGGCGAGCGGTAAGCACACCGTAGTGCAGGTTAGCCAGGTGCTGGGGATGATGCGCGTCGGTGTCGACGTAGAAACGCGCTCCCTTCGCTTTGGCAGCGCGTATCAAAGGCGCACTCAGATCCAGCCGCTCCGGGCTGGAGTTAATTTCCAGCGCGACGCCGCGCTGAACGGCAGCCGTCACAACGCGATCGAAATCAAAAGGAAAAGGGTCGCGATGCAACAGCAGCCGCCCGGTCGGATGGCCGAGCAATCGAAGGTGCGGGCATTCCAGAGCCCGCAGCAGCCGGCCGGTCATCGCCGGTGCTTCCATAGTCATGTTGTTGTGGACGCTGCCGATCACAAAGTCGAGTTGCGCGAGCGCGTCCCAGGCCAGGTCCATCGTACCGTCCTTCATGATGTCGCACTCGATGCCGGAGAAGATATGAATTCCCAGATGGCCGGACGCGTTGATTTCCCGTACGCGCGCGGCGAATTCTTCCACGCGCTTTTCATCCAGGCCAAAGGCCATGGCGATGGCTTTGGAATGGTCGGTAATGGCGATATATTCGTAGCCTCGCGCGCGCGCGGCCTCGGCCATTTCTTCCAGAGTGGCGCGCCCGTCGGTAGCCGTGGTGTGCATATGGAGGTCCCCGCGAATGTCTTCCATGCGGACCAGTTGCGGCAGCCGGTTTTCGGAGGCAAGTTCGATTTCTCCGCAATTCTCCCGCATCTCCGGAGGAATCCACGCAAGGCCCAGCGCCTGGTAGACGCCCTCTTCCGTTTCGCCCGCGACGCGCACGTCGTCTTCATTGCGAAACAGCCCATACTCGCTGAGCTTGAAACCCATGCGAACCGCTCGCACGCGCACGGCGACGTTATGCTCCTTGCTTCCGGTGAAATATTGCATGGCCGAGCCACGGCTTTCGTCGGCCAAGGCGCGGATATCCACCTGAAGGCCTTCGCGCCCCACCCTGACGCTGGTCTTGTTGGGGCCTTGTCCCAGCACTTCGGTTACGGCGGGAAACTCCACTGCTCGCGTCAGCGCCGCGGAGGCGCCCGGACCAGTGACCAGCAGATCCAGGTCCCCTATTGTTTCCTTGCCGCGCCGCAAACTTCCCGCCGGAGTGACGGAGGTGACGCCGTCGACATTGCCAAGGAAATCGGTGAGTTCGGCGGCAACACGATATCCATAGCTCAGCAGAAAACGGCCGCTGCGCTGCTTGTACTGTTCAATGGAGCGCAGGATCTTCTCTTCGAGTTTGGCGCCCATTCTGGGAAGCTCGCGAAGTTTCTGGTCGCGGCACAATCGTTCCAGACCGTCCATGGTGGTGACGCGGAAGTGCTCAAAAAGCAGTGCGATGGTTTTGGGGCCGAGGCCCTGGATCTTCAGAAATTCAAGGGCCGTGGGCGGGTATTTCTCGAGAAGTTTCTCCCGTTGATCGAACGTGCCGGTGGCGCGAATTTCCAATAACACCGCCGCCAGGCCTTTGCCGATCCCGGGGATCTCTGTGATCTTGCGGGAGGCGTCGCCCAGAATGGATTCCACTCGCTCCGGGTAGCCCTCAATCACCGAAGCCCCGTTGCGATAACTGCGGATGCGGAAACTGTCTTCACCCGCGATCTCCATCAAATCCGCAGTTTCGCCCAGAATACGCGCGAAATCGCGATTCTCCAGCGCCGCAAGTGATTCGGCCATAAGGCCATTTTAGACAAAGGACTACTGGAGCAGCGCGGCGGTCTTCACCAGCATACCCGTCGTCTGACCGGTGGAATCATACTTGATGTACGCGCCGCCGGCAAAGACAATGTCCTTCGCCACGAGCGCGGTGTAGTAGTTCGTCGTGTTGGTTCCGTTTGCGTAATTCACGGTGGTCGTTGGAAAATAGAGCGTCCCACCCAGTTGCATCGTTGCTCCGCCTTCAATCGACTCTTGAACGGAGGAAGTGATGGTGCGATCCTGATCGAACAGAATGCCCTGGTAGGTTCCCGAAGTGGGAGCGGTCAAGGTGGTGGTGATGCCGTTGCCAATTTGAACTCCACCGAAATTGGCGTTCGTTCCAGTTAGATAAAACGTGACCCCGGTGCCAGTAGAAGTAGTTCCTCCCGCAAAGGTTAACGAGCCGCCGTTAATGATGTAAGTGCCCGGGCTAAACGTGACCTTCGCGCCGTTGTTGATGGATAGGCCTCCGCAATAAACGCCGGGGCTGAGCGTGAACGTTCCGTATCCTGAACTATAGTTGTTGTAATTGCATCCGCTATAGGAGGGCGAGGGCAAAGAAGCAAAGGGATCTGCGCTGGACGCAACGCCGGTGGCCGGCGTGACTGAGATGGAGCCGTTGTTGTTCGTTTCGTATCCGGGAGAAGATCCGACAATCGAGAGTGAAGGGACATTCAGCCTTGCGCTTCCCACCACCGACACCGCATCGGAATTGTTGCTGTTGACGGCCATGCCGCATTCTGAGCTCACCTGGACATCGTTACTGGCGTCTATGGCATTCTGGCCCGTGGGATCGAGGACAAACACACATGTCGCAGGAACGTACTGGCTGACTCCAGCCGTCGCCTGAGCCGTCGATGTGGTCGTGTGGTACCCCATCAAGTACGAAAAGAGCGTGTTGTTCGTTGTGGAAGCTGTAGCCGTGACCCAATAAAGCGCCGTTGCCCCCGTCACCGTCGTGGGAGTTCCCGTTCCCGATGCGATCGTCATGGTCTGGTTTGCGTTCAATCCAAAGCCGTTCGCCTGACCGTAGAGGCACGCGTTCTGAATATTGGTGGTGATGTTTGCCGGATTGATCGACGTCGAGCAGGCGGTGGCCGACTGGCAGACGACATTGGTGCCGCAGCTAGTCGTACCATATGCATCGGCAGCCTCAACTCCGGCCATGGCCGCGGCTTCCACGGCCGACTGGGCTTTTTGCTGTTCATACCGGCCGTAACCAATATCTATCACCAGTCCCATGGCCCCCAACAAGAGGGTGATGGTTGCGGTGATCGAGACCAGGGCCTGGCCTTTTCTATATATCTGACGATCGGCGTGCATAGTTAGAATTGGATCACCTGTTTAGAAGATGCCTGTATATTCGGGTTGGTAAACCTCGTGACGCCGCTTCCGGGTACGAACATGGTAAGAGTCGTCTTCATGGGCGCCGTAGCTGAGACGGTGATTGCGTTGCCCGGCGTTGCCGAAGTTCCGGATGGCCATGCGGTGGTGTTTGTTAAACAGGCGCTCAACACGCAAGTTGTGGATCCGCTTGTAGACGTGAGCGTCAAACTGATGGAACTTGCCGGCAGAGCAGGCCCCGCATTCACCATGTACTGAGCGATGGACCCCACCGTGGTGCTACAAGTATTTGACCCTTGCGTGCAATCGAGCCCATGGACTACCGCATATCTCGCCGTTAGCCTGACGGCATTCGCCATGCTGTCGTAGGAGTACATGATCCGGCTAATTTCAACAACGCCCATGAGGCAGAACAATGTCGGGATGGTGGCCATCACGAATTCCACCATCGCGTTGCCGCGATTCGTTCGACGCTTTTTCATTTCACCCTCATTTCAACCGCACTGGAAATTGTGTTCGAGCTTCTCAGGAGGCCGGGAATCGGGACCATCCCGCTGAGCGTATAAGTCACCGTCACGGATGAAGCGGGTTGGTGATCCGCTCCGCTGGCAAGGGACGTGGCCACCACGGAGAGCGGCGCGGTGCCGCCGCAGGTGGTCACCTGCCCGCCCATGTTCGGCAGATAATAAAACTCCGGTAACGCGTAGGAACAGGCGCCTACGGAATCCGCCGCGCTGGTTGTCGAGGAAGACGTATAAAGCGCCGCCATGCGCGCGCCATTTTGGGTGGCCAGCAGCGCGTACGAGAAAAAGCCCCAGTCGTAGGCTCCGACAAAGAGGAAGAAAAGCCAGGGAAGCGCAAAGGCGGCTTCCACAAGGGCGGCGCCGCGCCTGTTTGAACGCCTTCTAACGGAACTGCCTCGGAACGATGTGCCGTTCTGTGTCATCTTGCTTGAACTCGTTTGTCTGGAACACCTCCATTAGAATATGCGGGTATCTTTCGAGCAATACAGATGTTCTTGCAAAAATGCGTGCCAAATTCTGATTTATTGGAGGGGCATAACTACCTAGTGGACCCGAAAACTGAACTATCGGACTAGGGGAGCGACGCGTGTTCTGGGCCGACAGATACGGGGACCCAGATCTCCAGCCCGCCGAGGCCCGTCCGCGGGTTGAACTTCGCACCATATACTTCCAGCGCCGGCGCCGCGATAGCCCGGTAGCCGGAGTTGGCCATGCCCTCGTTCCAGACGTAATCCATGGTGGCGCGGAGTGAGGAGATGTGGTCGCGGTGCTCGAAGACGGCGTAGGTTCGGCTCGGCAGTTGCAGCCGCGTGAACTGCTCAGGATGCGCCGGAAACTCCAGCACCTCAACGGCGCAGATGTAATCAAAGCCGCCCGCCTCGTCAGGTTTGCAGATCACTCCATAGGTAGTGTTTCCAACCTGGCCGGGAATCTGGTCCAGGAAAGGGACGAAGCGGTTCCACTGCGCGGGAATGCCGGCGATCTTGTCGCACGCGTAGCGCTGGCTGAGCCCGAAGATCAGTTGAGGGTTGCTCTTGATAATGCGCGGTGCGGCGATTGGGGTAATTGTTGGGTTATTCATTCTCATTGGCTCCCATAATTTAAGGTCTTTCAAATGCGCCTTTGCCCGCAGTTGTTCGGGCGCGAGGCCGAAAAGCTGTCGAAATGCGCGCGTGAATGCTTCATGCGATCCGTAACCGGTGCTGAGCGCCACATCCAGAATATCCGGCGCACCCGCCACCAGCGCCTTGGCCGCTTCGCTCAAGCGGCGCCCTCTGACATAGGCCGCGAGAGAAATCCCTGTTGCAGCGGGAAACGCCCGCGACAGATGGAAGCGCGACACGTACACGGCGGCTGAGATCGCCTCCAGAGAGAGTTCGCCGTAGAGGTGAGTCTCGATGTACCACAGTGCTTTCCCGGTGACGTTCACGTACTGGCTTAGAATATCGCTTCGTCCGCGACCGCGCTTGATCGTTATTGCGCTGCTGCACAAGATGAGTTAGACCGAGAGCCGCGTTTTAACGACGCGCGGAAACAGACGGGTGGATCGCTGACGAATGAGGAGCGCGAATGTGCGGACGCGGTTCTTCGTCCGTCGGAAGGGTCTGCTTGAACGCCATCACCCTGGCGGACTGATCGCACTGGCCCAGGCCATTCGTAGCCCCGCCAGACAGGCGCGCCTTTCCCGACTGACCCGGCATAGTCTAGGGCCCGGGCAGCGGTGCCGTAAAGCCGTGCGGCAGGTGACGCTGGAGTTTACGGCGATGGATGTGGCGGCCCGGCGACCGGACATTGATCCGCAGACGCCGGAATAATCTGCTGGCTCCGGCGCTGCCGCCGCTTGGCATGTCGCCCGGCGGCCGCCGCGGAACGCGCGCCTGCTTCGCTTAGCATTCTTCGGCGGTTTCTGCTTTCAATCTCGCTGGTCGCCATCTTGGGGCGCATCACGACCTGCGCCGACAGCGGGTTCATCTACGCCACGGCGGATTCCGTGGGTACTCCGGAGCGCGATTCACGCGCAGAAAACATCTATTTATTTGCCCTTTCCCCTGAGCGCTTCCGTCAATCGCCCGCCCTGCAAGCGATCCGGCGGCTCTAAACTGAGGTCGGATGAGACTGCTCGATCAAACTTCGCGATCTTCCCAGAACGACGGGCAAACTGGGTTCTTCCGAAAATTAGTTTGGCCCCACGCAGAATCAATAACTTACGATCTTGGCTGTCGCGGGCGGAAACGTGCTCATCAATCGCAATTTTCATCGGTGGGGGTGAGACAGCGGTCTCATAGACGATTCGTTCCACACATTCCTCCCATCACCCCAAGACTGGTGGCTCCGCGCATTCCACCGCTCACCCCACAAAACTGGGTTTGGTTCCGTTCGTTCCCCACATTCCACCCATCACCCCAAATCTGGCTTCGTTCCA
>PLFE01000016.1 GCA_003136675.1 Bryobacterales bacterium | reverse complement strand
ATCTGCCTTGGAAAAACAGCTCAGCAGTGCGTCACGATCGACTACTGTATTCGCACCACGAACAAGAACGTCCCCATGTGCCAAACCCTGGGGTTGGATTTGAAGCGCCTGCCGGCGTATCCTCCCGACATGCGTCCAAAACGGGTACTCAGCGTGGTTCTCGGTTTCCCGATGTCGACGAATAAAGGATTCGGCAGCCTCGTCGATTTCTTTGAAAACGCGCCTCCGGGCTCCCTGGATCGCGGGTCGTCCAGTGCACGAATCAAAGCGAGAGTCAGGCTGACGAGGACCGCCGACGATGATCAACTCTACGTCCTGGAGATCCTGGCGACGCCGTAGCCAAGACGACGGCGGTCAATGGCTCAGGCGGCGGAAGTATTCCGCGACGGCGTCCGAATACCCCGGCGGAATGGAGTCTTCCGGCGTGGTGCGGACATTGCCTCCCGCGTTATCCAAATTCCGCCGCAGGATGAGTTCCGCCTGCTCCACCTCGGCGAGAATCTGTTGTTCGAGCGCGGCCAGGCGTGCTGGATCGGCGGCGAACCGGCGGGGGTCAAGGGTCTGCAGTTGCCGCATGAGGTCCTGCATCTCTTTCGCGGTGGCCGGGTCGGACCGAACGGATTGCTGCATGCGCGCCATCTCGCGGATGGTGTCGTCATAAGAGCGGGTTACGGTGGCCTGGTCGGGAGCTGGACGGCCGCCCATATTCATGGCGTCCCAGGTTCCGCCGCCTGCCGGTCCAACGGGTCCAAAGCTTCCTCCGGGAGCCGAGCCGCTGCGCCGACCGGGTTGATTCCCGGGGGCTTGCTGGCCACCCTTGCCGTTGGCGCCTGGCTCTTTGCCGCTTTGCGCGTTGCCGCCTGGCGCGTTGCCGCCGGGTTCTTTGCCGCCGGGTTCTTTGCCGCCCGCACGGGCCTCCAGATCACGATGCAGTTTTTCCGCTCGATCCAAAGCCTGCCGCAAGGCCTCCTGCGAATCGCCGGATTTTCCGGACGCGTTCATCGCGCCCTCCGCGCCTTGCAGGCTTTCCTTCAACTGATTGAGCGCCATGGTAACGGGCGCTTCGCGCATCACGGCATACGACCCCATGCCCTTGTTGAGAGCATCCACGGTCCAGCGCATGCGCGATTCCAGTTCGTTCTGCTGCATCTCGCCAATGGCATCGCGCAGCTTTTTGGCTGCGTCCGGCTGCGTATTTTGCATGCCGCGGGCAGCCTGCTGCATGCCGTGCTCGAGTTGATGCAGGTCGTCTATTTCGCGGTGTTTTTCCTGCGCCATCTGGGTGCTCAACTGCTTGTTCTGCTGATCCGAGCGGTCGCCGGACGCGCCTCCGCCGAAGTTCTTCCTCAGCCGTTCATCGAAGCCCTGCTGCCGCTCCGCCAGCTTCTTCGCCTGATCCATCACTCCGGCCATTTCCGTGCCCGTCTGCTTCTGGCGCATCTGCGAGATGGCGGATTGCGCCCGGTTGAGTTGATCGGCGGCGCGCTCGGCCTGGGATTGCGAATTGTGGGATGCCGCATCGCCCATGTCGCGAGTGGCTTCGCCCAAACTCTGTAGAGCTTGTTCGAGAGCCTGCTGGGTACCGGGCGCCATGCGGCCGCCATCGCGCGGGGAAGAAGACGAGCCTTGAGAAGAAGAGCCTTGAGAGGACGCGGACTGCTGGCCCTGNNCCTTGTTGGCCTTGTTGGCCTTGCTTACCCTGTTGACCTTGCTTGCCTTGTTGCCCTTGCTGCGATTGCTGGCTATCGTTCGATTGCTGCTGCGAATTCTGGTTCTGCGCCAGTTCTTCCAGCTTCCGGCGAACCTGCTCGGCTTCGCGCCGCAACATCTCCTGCTCCCAGCGCTGCTGGAAATTCTGCTGGCTCTGCTGTTGTTTGGCCAGTTCCTGCTGCCGGCGCGCCAGTTCTTCGAGCTTCTTCAAAGCCTCGTCGGCTTGCTTCTGCCGCTCGTCCTCGGCCGATTGAGAGCCGCTTTCGTATTGGTTCTTCTGCGTGTCGAGTTCCAGATTGGTGATGCCTTGCAGATCGCGGCTTGCACCGCTTTGTCCACCGCCTCCACCACCGCCTTTCGAGATCTGGATCTGAATATCCCGGAAGATGGCCTCCGCCCGAAGCAGATATTGCAGGGCCTTCTGCTCCGGCGACAAGGCATCCTGAAAGTGCTGGCCCTTCAACTGATCGGAAGCCGGTCCCATCTGGGCGATGGCGGCTTCCATATCCTTCACGAACTCGGCGAGGGCCGCGCCGCCGCCCGAGAGCTGCCGCGCCTTCGACCGGTCCGACAGGGACTGCGCCTCATCGCGAAGCTTGGCCTGCACGCCGGCAAGATACTTGGCGTTTTCCGGTTCCGAACCATCATGCTTGGCGCTTTTGAGCTGATTGAACGTGGCGGCGATGATCTCCTTCTGGCGTTCGGCTATTTTGGGCTGTTCCTCGCCGGACATGCCCGCGCCGCCCGAAGACTGGTCCTGTCGATACGTGAATTCAAAGGGCCGCGCTTCGATGAAGTAAATATCCGATCGCGATGTGGTGAGCGCGTCGCGCGCGGTGGCGTAGAGGCTGACGACGTCGCCCGGCACGAGTTTGAAATCTTCAAGAGAAAGAAGGGACGAGCCGTTCGCATCTTTGGCTCCTTTGGGGGCGGCNNCCTTTGGAACCGAGCAGGGAACGCGTCTGCTCCGGGGCGCCATTCACCGAATAGTGCAAGTCGAGCGCCAGCACGCCGTTGTCATCGCGAGCCTGGAGTTCCACAGGAACTTCTTCAATCGGCGAGGCGCGAGCATCGCGGTTGGGGCGCAGGATAGTCACCACCGGCGGCGAATCCGGCCGCGCTTCGATGAAGTAATCGTCGGTGAGGCGAACCAACTCGCCGCCATCCGGCGTGGCAATGTGATAAGTGCCGTCTTTCAGGATGGGTACGCGGGCGTGGCCGTCGCTCAGTTCAATCCTCGTTCCGTCATCGAGCACGACGACGCCCGAAGAGAGCGGCTTATCCGTGGTGATATCCAAAGTGGCAACAGTACCGGCGATGGCGCGCAGATCGCCGCCTGGATCTTCCACTTCATCCTTGCGCCCGTAGGCGGAAGGGAAGCGATAGGTGACGCGGAGGTGCGTCACCTGCGGCAGATCGACCGCGGTGAGCCGTGAAGTAGACGAATGGATGCCATTCGAGACAACGTAATATTCCAGATTTTCCGGAATGCCGACCAGCAGAAATTGAAAAGCCGCGCTGCCCTGGTGGGGACGCATGGCGGTTTGTTCCCACCGGGTGGCGCTCTGATAGCGGACGAAAAGATCGGCCTGCTGCGAGAAGAATCCGTTGAGGCGGGCGGTGATGATCTGATCGTTATGACGGCGCACGCGGGCGCTGCCGGGCTCGACGGAAATGGAGTAGAAGGGACGCGACGCTTCCGGCGAGACACCCCAAAGGAGAGAAGTCCCGTAGCCGAAGAATCCGGGTCCCTGCACGCCGAGCCAGACGAGCAGGAGCGTGGCGCTCAGCGCCAGAAAACCGAACGCGCAGGCGTGCGACGGAGCGGCGATCGTTTCGGGACCGGCGCCCGCGGTGAGCGGCAGCGCGTCGGCGGCCAGCAGCGGCAGAAAGGCATCATTCGAGTTGCGCCGTTCCACAAAGGTGAGCAGCCGGTCGCCCAGTTGGGGATGAAGGCGCTCGGCGATGCGGGCTGCGCGGCGCTGGTTCAGACGCAGCAGGGGAAACACCAAAGCGAAGCTCAGCGCGGCGGCCAAGGCGAAGAAGAGCAGTACACGAGAAACGTAGACGCTGGGGTCCGAAAAGGAGAGCCGGCTCATCACCAGCACGAGAGCAATGGTGACCAGGAGCGCTGCGCCGCAAAGAATGGCGAACCCGCGGGCCAAAGTGAGCATGCGGAGGTTGCGCTCGATGCGGCGCAGATAACCGGTCAGTTGGTCGAGAGGATTCACGTCTTGTGCTCCTTCATGTGCCTTCCTTCAGGTCAAGATGCCGGTTGCCCAGCACGGATTCCGCCACAGCCACAGCGAGCGCGGCGAGCAACACCCACCACCAAAGCTCATTTCCGCCCCGACCGCCGTCACTATCATTTTCCACCCCGCGGTTTCCGTTGCCTGTGTTACGCCAGAGCTGGATCGTTTGCGGAGGAAGAACGGTGAAGTCTGATTCGCGGCGGTCCGGGTTGACGGCCGCGAGTTCATGCCGTCCGTTCTGGCGGCGAATGTCATAGAAGCCTTCCTGTTCCAGCGGCAGAGTGCGGGCACGCGTGGATTCCGACAGCGAGAGGAGCCGCGCGTTGTGCGGTCCGGTGACTTCCACGGGAGCATCTGTTTGAGTATCGCTGGGATGGAGATCGTAGAAGGCGCCGGCCACGTAATTACCAGTGGCGCTTTCGGTGTGCCCGAGGTAACCCGTGGTTTGCTGGACAAACGGAATGAAGACGGGATGCACGGGAAGATCGTTTTCAATGTTATTCAGCGCCGAAGCCAGAACGATGACGCGGCCTTCGCCGATGGCGCGTTCGAGCAGCAGCGGACGCCCGTCGTCGAGCGACAGGAGAACGCGGGCAGCGCCGGGCTGAACCGATTCCGTCCGGTAGAAGCGGACCGAATCCCAGTGCGTGGAAGATCGCAGCGCGGGGTGGGTGGAATCGACGCGCGCCACGAAATTGAAGCCGCCGTCGCGCGGGGATGAGTTGCCTTCCGCCACGACGAGATCGGCTACGGGGACGCGACCCGTGGAGGCGGGACCAAGAACCACGAACAGGCTGCCGCCATGCTCGACGTAGCGATGCAGGGCATCTTCGAGGCCGTGCGGAATCCCCGCAGGCTCACTCAGAACGACGAAGGCATAGCGGTCGAGCGAAGACGAAGCGGCTTGCGCATAGCTCGCATTCTGGAGCGAGAAAGCGGGCTGGTTGACGGCGGCCAGCGCCGTTTGGAAGTAAACGAAACCGCGGTTGTCATTCTGTTCGTGCAGAAACAGAGCCGGTGCGGGATCGGAGCGCTCCACCGCGAAATAGAAATGATCGTCCTCGGGAAAGGCGTCGGCGGAATCGATATCTACTTCGCAGGGATTGAGGCCATAAGGGACGTCGATGCCGGTGAATTCGACGGTGGCGCGGCCGCCTGCCGGAACCACTACCGGTTTGGTCTCGATCGAATGATGGTTGATCAGGAGAGTGACGCGCCGTGTGGCGTCTTTGTCCGAATAACTGACGATGGTGGCCTGCACGGTTCCCGTTTTCGCGCTGAAGATTCGCCGCGGAGCAATCACGTTCTCGACGGCGAAGTTGGGAATGGCGCTATCGACCACCGCGTGCACCACCAACTGGGCGCCGTCCGGCAGTTTGAGATCGGCGAAATTGGCCGGCGCGGATGTCTTCTGCATGTCGGAAAACAGGTGCGCTTCCACCGCGGTTTTGGACGATTGGGTGAGAGAGCGAATGGCTCTGGCGACTTCCGCGTAAGAGCTTGCGCCATCGGCCGGTTCGAGGCCGTTGACGGCCGCGGCGAGGGTGGATCGATCAGCCGTGAGATTCGTCAGCAACCTTGTTGGTCCGCCGAAGGAGATCAGTTGGGCGCGGTCCGAAGGCCGCATTCCGTTGACCACGGAAAGGGCATCCTGTTTGGCGCGCTGGAATCGATTGTCCTGCCGCATGCTGAAAGAGTCGTCCAGCAGCAGTGCAATCACGCGGCCGCCATGCGCCGCGGCCACGCTGGTAAAAGGCAGGTATGGCCGGGCAAAAGCGAAGATCAGCAGCGCGACGAACAGCGCTCTGAGCGCGAACAGCACACGGTATTTCAAGCGGCGATGCCTGATGGAACTCTGCACCCGCCGCTCAAAAAACATGAGCGAACTGAATGGCCGCGGCGTGGTTTTATGCTGCCGCAGCAGGTGCAGATAGACCGGCAGGCCGATGGCGATGAGACCGGCCAGAATTCCAGGGGCGAGAAATCCCATTACATCTTTCTCTGGCGCAAAGTAAGATACTCCCGCAAGCCCTGATCGAGCGGCCGCGAGGTGTCCATCATGGTGTAGTCGAGGCCGGAGCGTTGCGCCGCCGTTCGCAAGGCGTCGATGTGGCGTTGAAAGCGGGCACGGTATTCGTTATTCGCGTATTCGGGCGAAACTTCCAGCGTAGTCTTTGTTTCCATATCTTCCAGCACAACTGGATCGGTGAATTTCGGCTCCAACTCCACAGGATCCACGACGTGGAACAAAGCCACATCGTTCCCGTGATAACGCAGCGGTTCGATGTTCCCGATGACGCGATCCGGATCGTCATAGAAATCCGAGATGACGGCGACGATGCCGCGGCGGTGCAGGAACTGTTGGAAGTGCAGGAAGGGTTTGGAGAAATCCGTCGTGGTTCCCGGCTGCGCGGCTTCGATGGCATGCAGGACGCGCACGAGTTGACCTTGCCGGCTGGACGGCGGAATGTAATTACGGACCCGATCGTCGAAAACAATGACGCCGGTGGCGTCGCGCTGCGCGCTTCCCATGTAGCTGAGGGAGGCGGCCAGAAAACGCGCGTAATCGAGTTTCGAAACGGCGCCGGATTTGAAGGACATCGAACCGCTGGCGTCCAGGAGGATGAGCAACTGCGAATTGGTATCGCCATGAAAACGCTTCAGGAACATGCGCTCGGTGCGCGCGAAGACGTTCCAATCGATGTGGCGGAGATCGTCGCCGGGGGTGTAGGCGCGGTATTCGGCGAATTCCTGACTGAAACCGAATTGCGGCGAGCGGTGCAGGCCGGCCATGAAGCCGTCGACAACTGTGCGCGCCACGAGGTCCATTGAGGAAATGGAGGCGAGGACGACCGGATCGAGGAATTGCTGCATGACGGGTCTAGTAAGAGTTTAAGCCCGACTCTTATTGTCGGTGCGACAATGAGGCGAGATTGAATGGATGTCTGAACTGGCTAATGTCCCGGTTGCAGGTCCTGAGAACCGAGTCCTCAGCAGTACAATCGCGAACCAACTTCTCTCCTTGCGTAAGTGCTACTCGATAGCGGACCCTACCCAGCCTGTGATCGACCTTCTCGATGAACAGCCGGCGCTCTACTCGCTGCTGTCTGAAGCGGTGATGCCAATCGAGAAGGCATTCGGAGAGGGACACATCCTTGAAATGCGCGCACAATTCTCGGACGACGATGGCCTGTTGAAGGTAACCATCCAGCTCCCCGCGGATTTTGGGCCCGACCCGGAAATCGGCTTAGAGTCGTTTGACAGGGACTGGTGGTTGGATAATTGCCATCGCTCTGGCGGTGCGCTCGTTTTTGATTACGAGATTCAGGATGCCGTGTGACTGGCGAGAGTTTCTCCTTGTTGCCCACGCGCTGCGCAATCAGAGCGGCGAGGGCTTTCAAAGAACCTGCCTTGGGCGAGGCTATTATTTCGTCTACAACCTCGGCCTGATTCGGGCACGCTCAATGAACTTTAGCGGCCAGATCCCAGGGCTCCATCGAAAGCTTTGGAATTGGTGCCAGATGCACACCGACCCGCTCATCCGGCAGATGGGCGTGGACGGTCTTCGTATGCACTCGCTTCGAATCTCCGCCGACTACGACGGGGCTTCCATCCCGAACCTGGCCCGCGAAGTTAAGACGCAATTGTCCAGAGCCGAAGCTTTTGAACGGCTGACGGCGCAGGTAAATGGGCAAGCACCCCCGGTGAGGCTTGGCCCTTAGGAAAGGCCTTACGCTCAGCCAACCGTTTCAACAAATCATCTGCGGTCAACCGATCGGATCACCGGGCACGTGACTGCCAGCGAGAGCCCGAGGGCCTAGTTTTGCATCACGGTGGTGGTGGCCGAGAAGTTGATGGGCCTGGACCCTACGTCGCCCCTATGATTTTGTTGCTCGTGACGCTTCGCGCGGGCACGGTGTTTGCCGTCATCGTTGACGCAGTGCGGGGCCTCTGTCCGCCTTTCGGCGGCCCTCTACGTCCGGGCGCCACGATCTCGAGGGGAATGCTTGCCGGAGTGTCGAAGCCGCGTGCAGACGAGGTCCATTGAGGAAATGGAAGCGAGGACAACCGGATCGAGGTCGAGACGCGAAATCGGACGAGCGCCGGCTTCCGTTGCCCATTGCGTAACCCGCCCGGCACAATGGGATAATTATCTTTATGCACTCGAAGTTCATGCTGCGCGCGAGCCTGCTCGCCGTCTCTTTTTGCGGACCAGTCCTCGTGACCGCCGCGGCGCCCGACAAATCCGTTCCGGAGACGCCTGCCCCGACAAATATCAAGATCGTCGAGATGATCGTCGCGAAGGTCAATGGCGAAATCATCACCAAGACCGAACTCGATCACCAGCGCGAACTCCTGGCCTCGGAACTCACCAAACAGAACCCCACCTTCACACCCGCGCAACTCGAAGCCGCCACCAGCCAGAAGGAAGCGGACGAGCTGCGCGACCAGATCGATCAGTTGCTCCTCGTTCAAAAGGCCAAGGAACTCAGTATCAGCGTCGATGCGGAAGTCACCAAAAGGATCGCCGCACTTCAGGCCGATAGTAAGTTGATCGATCCGGAAGAGTTCCATCGCTGGGTTCAGGAAGGCAGCGGCATGCCCTTCGAGGACTACCGCAACAACATGAAGAACGCGCTTCTCACGCAGCGCCTGATCAGCCAGGAAGTGGCATACAAGATCCAGTTGCCGCAATCCGAACTGCACGACTACTACGACAAGCATAAGAGCGAATTCGTCCGGCAGGAGGAGGTTTACCTCAGTGAAATCCTGATCGCGCCAAAATCTTCCAGCGATGCCGATGCCGCCGCGGCGGAAAAGAAGGCCAAAGAGATCATGGCCCGGGCTCGCAAGGGCGAAAAGTTCGGCGACCTCGCGCGTTCCTACTCGGATGCGCCGACCGCGGCCCAGGATGGCCAGCTTGGCCCATCCAAACGCGGCGATCTTCGGAAGGAGATTGAGGACATTGTTTTCAAGGCCAACCGGGGCTACGTAACAGACCCCATGCGCACGCAAAACGGATGGGTGATTCTTAAAGTGGAAGAGCGGCATGATGCGGGGCAGGCGGCCTTTGAGGACGTGCAGAACGAGATTATGGAGAAGCTGTACGCACCCCGCATGCAGCCGGAGATCCGCAAGTATCTCACGAAGCTCCGCGAAGATGCCTTCATCGAAATCCGCGCCGGATACGTCGATAGCGGCGCCGCGCCGAACAAGAACACCTCATGGCAAGACCCTTCCACTCTGAAGCCCCAAACCATCACGAAAGCTGAGGTTGCCGCGAACAAGAAGCACCGGATTTTGGGTGTGATCCCCCGCCGCGCCACCAACGTGAGTTCGTCCGAGCCGGGCGCCAAGACCCCTGCGCCCGCCACGACCCCGGCAGCGAGCCCTGCCGCGACGCCGGACAGCGGCTCTTCGTCATCCACTGCGACGCCCGCGGCGCCGGCGCAATGAAGGCTTCGTTTGTAAATCAACTCGAGCCGGGCCAGACCATCACCAGTTCGTTTCTCGTCCACACCAAGGAAGTCCGCGAGAAAAAGACCGGCGAGCCTTATCTTTCGCTGCTGCTATCCGATAAGACGGGCCGCATTGACGCCAAGATGTGGGATGGCGTCGCGGAAGTGCTGGACTCGTTCGACCGGGACGATTTTGTCAAGATCAAGGCCATCGTGCAACTGCACCAGAACCGGCCTCAGTTAACCATCCACAAAGTCCGCCAGATGGAGGATGCCGAGGTCGATTTCACCGACTATTTCCCGTGCTCTCCTCGCGATTCCGACGAAATGTGGATCGAGCTGAAAGCCTTCGTGGCCGCTGTTCGCAGTCCGGAGATCCGCGCACTGCTCGAAGAGTTTCTCAACGACCCTGAAATCGCCGCCCGGTACCGCCGTGCGCCGGCAGCCAAGACCATCCACCACGCGTACCTGGGCGGCCTGCTGGAGCATGTGCTGTCGCTCTGCAATCTCAGCCGTTCGGTGGCACAGCACTACGCGCATGTCGATCTGGATCTGCTGATCGCAGGCTGCGTCCTTCACGATATCGGCAAAATCCACGAATTGACCTTCGAGCGCGGCTTTTCCTATACGGCCGAAGGGCAATTACTGGGGCATATCCCCATTGCTTTCCGCATGATCGCCGACAAGCTTCGCGGCCTGCCGGATTTTCCGCCGCGTCTGCGCACGCTGATTGAGCACATTGTCCTTAGCCATCACGGCCAGCTTGAGTTCGGCTCTCCGCGCGTCCCGCAATTCGCCGAGGCCATGCTCTTTCACTATCTGGATGACCTCGATTCCAAAATGGAGTGCATCCGCGCCTCCATCGAGCAGGATCGCCAATCGACGGGCGCTTTTACCAGCTTCATTCCGTCGCTTGATCGGCCGTTGTTGAAGAAGGATATTTTTCTTGCTTCACCTGCCGGGGCGGCGTCTGCCGCAATCGTTTCCCCGCCTGCCGCGCCGGTGGTTGCCGCCGTGGTCCCGGCCGTGACGGTCGTGACCGAACCCACGCCGGCAACGCGACCCGCCCGTCCAGCTGCCCCCGATCGGCCAACCGGGATTTTCGGCGCCAAGCTCACCGAGGCGCTGCACCCACTTCCTGGCAAACCCATTCCATCGCCGGTTAAGAACCACGAATGACCGCGCCCGCCAGAATCCTTGTTCGGGCCACCAACTGGATCGGCGATGCAGTCATGTCTCTCCCGGCCCTCCGTGCGGTTCGCACCCAATTTCCCAGCGCTCACATCGCGGTTCTCGCGCGCCCCTGGGTGGCCGATCTTTACTTTGGCGAGGCGGCGGTGGATCGGGTCATCCCCTATCCGCACCGTTCCGGCGTTCACGATCTGGCGGCTAAATGGCGGACGGCGCAGACGCTCCGCCGTGAGCGCTTCGACCTGGCCATTCTGTTCCAAAATGCATTTGAATCCGCGGCCATCGCGAGACTGGCGGGTATTCCGCGCATTCTCGGCTACAACCGCGATGGCCGCGGATTCCTGCTCTCCCAAGCAGTCCCTGTGCCCCTGCCAGGCGAAATTCCGACCCACGAGCTGTACTACTACCTGGAGTTGCTGCGCCGGGGCGACATCATCTCCGACACTGCTCTTCCGGAACCAGTTCTTCCGGAACCGGCGACGATTCGCCTCGAAGGCGCAGCCGCTGCGGCAGCACGCGGCAGGGAAGCCCTTGCCGGGTTACACATTCCAGAGCCCTTTATCGGCGTCAGCCCCGGGGCGGCCTACGGGTCCGCTAAACAATGGCTGCCCGAACGCTTCGCGGAATCGGTCGCGCGGCTCGCGTTTGAACAGCCATCGGATGGCGGCGCCTCCATCTGCCTCTTCGGTTCCCCAACCGAAGTCACCCTTTGTGACGCAGTTGCCCGGATGATCGGCGAAATCCACCCGAACCTTTATGTTCGAAATCTTGCCGGGCAGACGAGCCTGCGCACGTTCATCGATCTCGCCGCCGCAGCCACGCTTTTCCTCACGAACGACTCCGGGGCGATGCACATCGCATCCGCGCTGGGCACTCCCACGGTGACTGTCTTCGGAGCGACCAATCATCTGACGACGGGTCCCACGGGGCCGTGCGCTCGGGTGGTTCGCGAGAACGTCTCCTGCAGCCCGTGCCTGCTCCGCGAATGTCCCATCGATCATCGCTGCATGACCGGTGTTTCCGCCGCGCGCGTCATCGAAGCCGCTGCCGAGTTGATCGCTATGCACGCCTCACACCGCTAGATTTCAAAACATGGACACTCGCCGGAAGATCTTAACGCCCTCCAAGGCTCTCGAAGC
Organism: Bryobacterales bacterium; assembly: GCA_003136675.1. Lineage (GTDB taxonomy): Bacteria > Acidobacteriota > Terriglobia > Bryobacterales > Bryobacteraceae > Bog-113. The sequence continues at coordinate 86,013 of PLFE01000016.1, read as the reverse complement.
CGCTCTCGCCCTTCGCGCCTCCGGAACCTCCATCACGCTGATCACCGGCTACTTCGATGTCCTGCAGCCTTCGCTCATCCGGCAAATGGCGGCCACGGGCGCGCGGGTGTTCGCGCTGGTGCTCGATCCGCCCGATCCGCTGCTGACCACGCAGGCGCGGGCTGAACTCGCCGCCGCTCTCCAGGTGATAGACTACGTCATCTATTCCTCTACCGCACCATCAGAACTCGCCGCCGCGGGCTTCGTCGCCACGCTCGCCCCAGACCGGCACATCCGCGCTGAGAAAGACCATCTTGCGGCCAGGGAACAGCTCATCCGGCATGTTGTTGAACGGCATACAATGTCCGCCGCGGGGAGGCAATCCCATTAGCTCCAGCGGCATACTTGTGGTTCGCCTCGGGGCGATGGGCGACATTCTTCATGCGCTTCCCGCGGCCGCGTCCCTGAAGCACAGCTTCCCGGCATCGCCACTCACCTGGGTCGTCGAGAACACGTGGGCGCCTTTGCTGCAGAACAACTCTTTCATCGATCGCGTGATCACTCTCGACCGGCGTCACCCACGCACCTGGCTCGCCACCGTGCGGGAACTCCGCGAACAGCGCTTTTCCATCGCCATGGATTTTCAGGGCCTTCTGAAGAGCGCCGTAACGGCTTCGCTGGCTCGTCCCGATCGAATCTTCGGCTACAGCCAGCAGTTCGTGCGAGAGCGCATGGCCGCATGGTTCTATTCCAGCCGGGTTTCGAGCGCCGCCGTCCATATCGTCGACCGGCATCTTGACATCGCCGCCGCCGCGGGAGCCGTCAACCTTCTGCGTTCTTTCCCGCTCCCCGCCGGATCACCGGAGGGCGAGCTACCCGATGGCCGCTTCGTTCTTGCCTGTCCCTTCGCCGGCTGGAAAGGCAAGCAGTGGCCCATTGAATCCTACGCCGCGGTGGCCAGGGAACTCGACCGCCGCTGGGGGGTCCCGCTGGTCCTCAACGGACCGCCATCGGAGCGGGCCGCGCTGGCCTTGATCCAAACCCAATGCGGCGGCATCCGTATTCACACCAGTTCCATCACCGGCCTCATCGACGCCACGCGCCGCGCTACCGCCATCATCGGCGTCGATTCCGGCCCCATGCATCTCGCCGCGGCTCTCTCCAAGCCGGGCGCGGCCATCTTCGGCCCCACCGATCCTGCGCGCAACGGTCCGTATGGAGGCTCGCTCCAGGTTCTGCGCAGCCCGCGCGCGAAACCGATGAGCCTGGCGCGTGGAAACTATCGCCGGGGCAACACCATTGACGACTCGATGCGCGATATCACGCCCGATCAGGTAATTGCCTCGCTGTCGCAAGTTTTCGCGACATGACTTGAATCATGCCGAGCCACTGGTTCCCCAAAGCCTACGCCGACTGGGTCGCGCGCGTGCGGGTTCCTTCCGGATTCCTCCTCGTGGTGGCGTTCGGGATTTTTTCGCAACCGAGCGCCGGTTCTCTTTCCGTGGGCATCCCGGTCTCGTTCGCCGGGCTCGCTCTGCGCGCCTGGGCTTCCGGGCATTTATTGAAAGATCAGCGGCTGGCCGAATCCGGGCCCTACGCATTCACGCGCAATCCGCTTTACATCGGAACTCTGCTGGTGGCCTGCGGCCTGGTGATCGACGGCCGCAGCTGGGTCCTGGCCATCACCTTCGCCATCGTTTTCCTTTTCGTCTATCTGCCGGTGATCGAACTCGAGGAGCAGCACCTCCGCGACATCTTCTGGGCCTACGAGGAGTACGCGCGCCGCGTTCCCAAACTGATCGGTTTGCGCCGTGGGCCGCCGCGGGTGAAGCTTCCTTTCGCGGTGAAAACCTATCTGGACAATCGCGAATATCAGGCGCTGCTGGGCTTTCTGCTCGGCCTTGCATTTCTCATCGCCAAATGGCTTTGGTTCGCGCCCACCACCACGTAGATGCCGCTCGCAGTAGTTCTTGTTTCGCCGCGTAACCCGCTGAATATCGGCGCGGCGGCACGCGCTCTCAGCAACTTTGGATTTTCCGATCTTCGCCTCGTCCAGCCCTATGAGGTGGCTTTTCGGGAAGCCGTCAGCGCTGTTGGGGGCGCGGCGGTCCTTCAAAACGCCAAAGTTTTCGATACGCTGGCCGGCGCACTGGCCGATTGCTCGGTGGTGGTCGGCACCACGAGCGTCGGCAACCGCGAGCTCCAGCAACCCATCCACACAATCGAAGCATCCGCGCCACTCATCCGCGGCCACGTGGCCACCGGGAGAGCCGCGTTGCTTTTCGGCTCGGAGAAATTCGGCCTGTCGAATGACGACCTCAGCTTCTGCCATCATCTTCTCCGCATCCCCACCGTACCCGAAACGCCTTCCATGAATCTTGGGCAGTCCGTAGCCGTCTGCCTCTATGAGCTCATCCGCGACCCATCGGCAATCGCATCGCCGCCTGTGAGGCGAGCGGTCAGCGGAGCGGACGCCGAGCAGCTCACCACCATGCTCCTCGAACTGCTCGACGCCAGCGGCTACACCAATCGCATTGTGGCCGTCTCCACGACGCGGAAAATACGGCGGTTCTTTCGCCGTATCCGGCTCGAACAGCGGGATGCCCGCCTGGTGCTCGGCATCCTCCGGCAGTTACTCTGGAAGCTGAGATCCTGAAGGAAGTCCCACTGTTTTTGTTACAATTCGGTGTTTGGTCACCTCCGCATTCCATCCCGCGGCGATCAGCTCAATCACATCCGATTCACAGAAGATTCCGCGCGTCGCGCTCGTCACGGATTCGTTCTATGAGGTGAACGGCGTCGCGCGCGTCAGCCGCGAATTTGTGGCCTATGCGCGGGAGCGCGATATTCCGCTGCTCAGCATCCACTCCGGGGTGCGCAAATCACGCACGCAGGACGGTTCCGTTACCACCATCGAGCTTCCGCGCAGCCCCGTCCGGATGGCGCTCGATGGAAACCTCGCCTTCGATTTCCTGATCTCGCGCTACATCGATTCCATCTCCGCCGCCATCACCGAGTTCGGCGCCGACCTCATCCATATCACGGGACCCGGAGACTTCGGGATGGCGGCCGCGTATCTCTCGCACAAACTGCACATTCCGCTGTTCGCCTCGTGGCACACCAATCTGCATGAATACGCAGGCCGGCGGCTGGCTACCATTACGCAATTTCTACCACCGGCAGCGCGTGCCCGCCTGTGCGACGCAGCCAGCCGGCAAGCGCTCTACTGGCTGCTGAAGTTTCACCAGATCCCGCGCGTAATCTTTGCGCCCAATGACGATCTGGTCAGACTCATCCGCCACCGCCTGCCCCGCGAAACGTATCTGATGCCTCATGGGGTGGATATCAATCTGTTTTCGCCGGACCGACGCACGTCGCGTTCCGGCGTCTTCACTCTCGGTTACGTCGGCCGCCTGACTCCGGAAAAGAATGTCCGCCTGCTGGCGGAGATCGAGCGGAAACTATTGGCCGCCGGATGCGGCAGGTTCCGTATTCTCGTGGTGGGCGATGGACTCGACCGCACCTGGCTGCAGGCCAACTTGAAAACGGCTGAATTTACGGGCTTCCTTAGCGGCGTAGATCTGGCGCGCGCCTATGCCGATATGGATCTGTTGATCTTTCCTTCCGAAACGGAAACCTATGGTCTGGTGGTTATTGAAGCGATGGCCTCAGGCGTCCCGGTCGTCGTGTCCAACTCCGGCGGACCGAAATACCAGGTGCGGGAAGGCATCGACGGATTCGTGGCCGCCAATGCGGATGGCTACGTCGCGGCGGCCGAGCGGCTGATGAACGACCCCGAAGCTCTGGTCCGGATGCGCGAGGCCGCTCGCGACGGATGCAATTCCCGTACATGGGCGCATACCTTCGAGGAACTCTACCGGCGCTACGCACTCTGGCTCGCTTCCCCCGATCACGAACGTTATCTGAATCACCAGCCGGCTGTATTTGCGGCAAATGGCTGTTTGTGACCCGCGTCGGATAATCTAGTGCTGATGACTTTTCCGGCAAAGTGGGGCGCTCTGGAAGCGCACTACTCCACCAAGATGCGCGATCTGCGGCTGCGGCAGCTCTTCGCCGAAGATCCACAGCGCGGCGAACGCTTCACCATCGACGTGCTCGGCCTCTACTTCGATTACTCGAAGCACCGCATCACCACGGAGACGGTGGGGCTGCTGATTGATCTGGCGCAGCAGTGCGAATTAAGAAAGCATATTGACGCCATGTTCGCGGGCGAGAAGATCAATATCACCGAGAACCGCGCCGTTCTGCATGTCGCCCTGCGCGCTCCGCGGGACGAACAGATTTTTGTCGATGGCAAGGACGTGGTGCCCGAGGTGCACGCCGTGCTCGACCGGATGGCGGCGTTCTGTGAGCAGGTTCGCAGCGGCGCATGGAAGGGCCATACCGGGAAGCGTATCCGCAACGTTATCAACATCGGTATCGGGGGGTCTGACCTGGGACCGGTGATGGCTTACGAGGCTCTGAAATACTACAGCCAGCGCGACCTCACTTTCCGCTTCGTCTCCAACGTGGACGGCACCGATTTTGTTGAAGCAACGCGCGACCTCGACGCGGAGGAGACTTTGTTCATCGTCTCTTCGAAAACCTTTACAACACTGGAAACGATGACCAACGCCCGCTCCGCGCGCGAATGGACGCTGGCGTCGCTGAAGAACGAGAAAGCCGTTGCGAAGCACTTCGTCGCCGTTTCCACCAACACCGCCAAAGTGGAAGAGTTTGGCATCGACTCCGCGAACATGTTTGGCTTCTGGGACTGGGTTGGAGGGCGCTATTCAATGGATTCGGCGATCGGTCTTTCGACCATGATCGCCATCGGCCCGCAGCAATTCCGCGACATGCTCGGCGGCTTCCATGCCATGGACGAGCACTTCCGGACCACGCCCTTCGAACGCAATCTGCCGGTGCTGATGGGGCTGCTCGCCGTCTGGTACAACGACTTCTTCGATGCGCAGACGGTGGCCGTGCTGCCCTATGAGCAGTATCTGAAACGCTTTCCGGCGTACCTGCAGCAATTGACCATGGAGAGCAATGGCAAGCACGTCACCTTGCAGGGAGCGAAAGTCGACTATCAAACCGGACCGATCTACTGGGGAGAGCCAGGCACCAATGGGCAGCACTCCTTCTATCAGTTGATCCACCAGGGGACCAAGCTGATTCCGTGCGACTTCATCGGATTTATGAAGGCATTGAACCCGCTCGGCAATCACCACGACTTACTGCTCGCCAATGTATTTGCCCAGGCGGAGGCCCTGGCGTTCGGAAAGACCACTGAAGAGGTCAAGGCGAGTGGCACTCCGGATTGGCTGGCGCCGCACAAGACCTTCGAAGGGAACCGGCCTTCGACCACCATTCTGGCCGACCGCCTGACGCCCGAGACGCTGGGAAAATTGATCGCGCTCTATGAGCACAGCGTGTTTACGCAAGGCACCATCTGGGAGATTGACTCATTCGACCAGTGGGGCGTCGAACTCGGCAAGGTGCTGGCCGAGCGAATCATCCCCGAATTGGCGACTCCGGAACCGACCGGCAATGCCGAGCCTCCGCTGCAGCACGATAGCTCGACCAACGCGCTGATCCAGCGCTATCGTGACGGGAAGAGAAAATGAGCCAGCAAGACCGGTTTAAGGAAGCCGCGGCCGAGGCTGCGGCCGCGCTACTCGAAGATGGAATGGTTGTGGGATTAGGCTCGGGCACCACGGCCTCGATGGCCGTTGCAGCGATCGGGAAGCGCGTCGCGCAAGGGCTGAAAATCGTCGGGATTCCCACGTCGGAGCTCACCGCAAGCCAAGCCCGGAGCCTGAACATTCCGCTTTCGACGCTCGAAGAACGCCCCGCCATTGATGTCACGATCGATGGCGCGGACGAAGTGGAAAAGGGGACGCTCCATCTCATCAAAGGCGGTGGAGGGAACCTGTTGCGGGAAAAAATAGTGGCCGTCGCCAGCGCTCGCATGATTGTGGTCGCGGATCAGTCTAAAGTGGTCAGCCAGTTAGGCAGCGGTTTCGTGATACCCGTCGAGGTCATCCCCTTTGGCTGGCAGACTACGGAACAGAGGCTGCAAAAAGTGGGCGCGCATCCCAAGCTTCGCCTGCGCCCGGATGGCCAGACCTTCATTAGCGACGGAGGCCACTTTATTCTGGACTGCGCCTACGGTCCCATTCCAAAGCCTGCGGAGTTACAGAGAGAGCTCGACAGCATTGTAGGCCTGGTGGAGCATGGTCTCTTCATTGGCATTGCCTGTCAGGCGATTGTTGGCGGTCCGGATGGCGTGACAACCTTGCATCGGACAGCCTGAAATGCGTTTCCTTGTTTTAGCCAGCCTCGCCGTCTCCGCTTATGGGGCCACTTACTATGTCAGCGGCGCCGGAAGCGATTTGAATACGGGGCTGAGCGAAAGCTCCGCGTTCCGGAATCTCCAAAAGGCTGAGAACCTGACCGCGCCCGGAGACACCGTCTATGTAATGAACGGCACTTACACCACCTGCGACGGTTGCGACATTCTGGACATCACTCGTTCCGGCACCGCGAACGCCTGGATTACCTATGTGGCCTATCCAGGACACCAGCCACTGCTCAGCCTTGGAACCGGATGGAATGCCATCAATGTTCATGGCGGTGCGGCTTATATCGAGATATCCGGCCTGCATGTGGAGGGCGACCTGCAGAATCCGAATCAGAACGAGACTGTTTGCACAGCGGACTCCCTGGAGCCAAATCCCGGCCCTGCCTGCAATGGGAACGGCATCACCATCGACGGGCGAAATGATGGCGCAAATAAACCGCATCACATCCTGATCGACCACAACGAGGTTTTCAACATGCCGGGCGGCGGGATCGGCACGGCGGAAGCCGATTACGTCACTGTGGAAGACAACTACGTGCACGAGACCTCATGGTATTCGCGCTATGGCAACAGCGGCATCTCGCTTTACGAATCGTGGAACTACGATAGCGGCCCCATTCCACATACGATCATTCGACGGAATCGCATGTTCGACAACCGCTCGCTGATTCCTTACCAGAACACCGGCAAGCCGACCGATGGCGAAGGGATCATTATCGACACGTCGCGCAATAACCAGTCCGGCTCAGACCCCATTGGCGCATATACGGGCGGATTTTTGGTGGAGAACAACCTATCGGTGAACAACGGCGGAGCCGGCATCGAATGTTACCAGAGCGATAACATTACCTTCCTGAATAACACAATGTACGGCAACGGGCTGGTGGTCATGTACCCGGACATTCTGATCAACCAGTCTGGTACGGTGAACGTCTGGAACAATGTGGTGTACTCGGCGGCGACGGGAACCGCGGTGAACGTTTTCAGCACTCCCAACCTGCAATTTGACTACAACATCTACTGGAATGGCCCGGTTGAAGCGACCGAGGGGCCGCACGACCTGGTCGTCGATCCGCAGTTCAACGTGCTCGGCACCGACCCCTCGACCAGCGATTTCCATGTTCTGCAGGGAAGCCCAGCCGAGGCAACGGGGAATCTCGCGGTCGCGCCGCCCGACGATCTGGAGGGGCTCGCGCGCCCGCAGCAGCCCGGCGCAGTTACCCGCGGCGCGTACGAATCGGTGATCAGCGCCAATCTTTCATTTCCCGCGTCGGGTTTGGTGAACGCGGCCAGTTACGCGGGCGGCGTTGCGCCGGGGGAACTGGTGGCCATCTTCGGAACCGGGTTCGGGGCGAATCCCCTTGCGCTCGCCGGCTATGGGAGCAACGGATACCTGCAGGTGGAAACAGGCGATACGCGAGTCTACTTCGACGGCATCGCCGCGCCCATGATTTATTCGGCTAACCAGCAAGTGAGCGCGGTCGCACCCTACGAAATTACCGGCACGACCCAGGTGCAGGTGGAGTACGCGGGTCTGCGGAGTCAGCCGGTGGCCATTCCGGTGAGCGCCGCCGTGCCGGGCATTTACTGCTATTCGGGGGGAACGGGGCAGGCCGTAGCACTGAATACCATCCCTGCCGAGGAAGGATCGTTCAATCAGGACCAGCCTGCGCCACCGGGCAGCTACATCACCTTCTTCATGACCGGTGAAGGCGCAACATCCGCGCCGTGGGCCGACGGCCTGCTGCCCACCGGTCCTTCATTCCCTTCGCCGGCCGGAGTGGTGAGCGTGCAGATTGGCGGCGTTTTGAGCAACTGCCCGGCCAACTTTGTGGGATTAGTTTACGCCGGGGTGACGCAAGTGAACGCCTGCGTCCCTCCCGGTGCGCCATTTGGCGACGCGGTCCCGCTCGATGTGAGTGTGGGCGGCGTCTCGGCGCAGAGCGGCGTGACGGTCCGAATCGGAAATTGATCGACAAGCGTTACGGGCCTTCACGTGCTGGGTTTAGTGAGATGATCCTCACGCGAGCCGCGGAGACTCCGTTTCTACACGGCGATCAGGTGGTGCTGGCCGAGGGTACTTATCAAGGCACATTGGGTTCGTTCCTGGGTTTCAGGGAAGATTCCAAGTGGGCCGACATCGCCGAGGCCAACGGCCACATACGCAGCCACCCCGTGGCGTGGCTGGCGCATTCGAAAGGCATAACAAATGGACAAGAGGCTGGCTAAACGACACAAGCGCCAGGTTTCACGCGCGAGAGAGAAGGTCCGGCTGTCCGAGCCGGATGTAAGAACGCCGGAACAGATACAAGCCGCTCGCGAGGCGAGCCGCCCCGCAAGTGGCCAAAATAACTTGCCGAACGCAAACTAGCCCAAAGCATGAAACTGATGCAATCGAAGCACTGTCCGTATTGCCGGTCTGTTGACTACAGAAGCGTCGGTTTCCGGACCGCCACCGAGAGATTTTTCCGGTGGATTTTTCTCCCCTACCGCTGCTCGTTATGCGGACATCATTTTTTCCTGTTTCGATGGCTCGTTCCCGCGGAAGGACCGGTATGACGAAAGCTTATCTCGTAGGCGGAGGCATTGGATCGCTGGCTGCGGCCGCATTCATGATTCGCGACGCCGGATTGCCCGGCGAAAATATCACGATCCTTGAAATGGATACGCTGCTGGGAGGGAGCCTCGATGCCGCGGGAAATCCGGCGGCCGGTTACTCCATGCGCGGTGGACGCATGCTGACCACCGATAACTACGAGTGCACCTGGGACCTTTTCAAAACGATCCCTTCGCTCTCCAACAAGGGTCAGTCGGTATTCGAAGAAACGGTGGAATTCAATCGGAAGTACAAGTCGCATTCGATGGCTCGTCTGGTGGACCGCCGCCGTGCGATCGTGCCGGTAACTTCCATGGGATTCACCATGGCGGACCGTCTCCAACTGCTGAAACTGAGCCGGGCGGAGGAAGACACGCTGGCGGCGAGCCGCATCACCGACTGGCTTTCGCCATCCTTCTTTGAAACCGAATTCTGGTACATGTGGTCCACCACGTTTGCCTTCCAGCCATGGCATAGCGCGGTTGAGTTCAAGCGATATCTGCTGCGCTTCATGATGGAGTTCTCCCGCATTGAAACCCTTGCGGGCGTGAAGCGAACCATCTACAACCAATACGACTCGCTGGTTCTGCCTCTCGAAAGATGGCTCACGGCCCAAGGCGTCCATGTAGTGAGGGATTGCCAGGTGACCGCCCTCGATCACAAGATCGAAGACGGCAAGTTTATCGTGACGTCGATCCACTGTTTGAAGGAGGTCATTTCCCTTAGTCCGGGCGATCTTGTGTTCCTGCAAAACGGCTCCATGACCGACGCGTCCAGCCTGGGCTCCATGACCGACGCACCACCGAAACTGACCAAAGCAGATAGCGCCGGCTGGCGGCTCTGGGAGAATCTGGCGGAGGGCCGTCCTGAGTTTGGAAATCCCCGGGTATTCAATAGCTCCGTCGCGCAATCGTGTTGGGAATCGTTTACCGTCACGCTAAAGGACACTGCATTTTTCGACAAGATGACCGCGTTCAGCGGAAACCAGCCGGGAACAGGAGGCCTGGTTACATTCAAAGATTCGAATTGGCTGATGTCCATTGTGCTCGCCCATCAACCTCATTTTCTGAATCAGCCTTCCGGGGTCCAGGTATTCTGGGGCTACGCGCTGTTTCCGGACCGGGTCGGCAATTTTGTTCCGAAGCCGATGGCTGATTCGAACGGTGCGGAAATCCTGCGGGAACTCTGCGGGCACCTGCGTTTCGACGCGGACACCGTTGCAACAGCCAACTGCATCCCTTGCAGGATGCCCTACATTACGAGCATGTTCATGCCGCGTTTGCGCGCGGACCGTCCGCTACCGGTACCCGCGGGTTCGGCAAATCTCGCGTTCCTCAGTCAGTTCGTCGAAATTCCAGATGACGTGGTCTTCACTGTCGAGTATTCCGTGCGAGCCGCTCAGATGGCCGTCTACCAGTTATTTGACGTAAAACGCGAAGTGCCGCCCGTGACGCCCCACTCGAAATCGCGACATGTGCAGTTTGATGCCCTGATCAAGGCTTTTGAATAAGGTGGCCATTCTCCTGCTGTAGAAACATGCAGGACAACCAAGAGGCAATCACATGTTAACGAATGCTGCGAATTTGAAAGGTCTCGCGGTCCAGGCGACCGACGGCGAGATTGGAAATGTAGTTGAGTTCTACTTCGACTATGAGACGTGGGCCATCCGCTATCTGACGGTCGAAACCGGCGGTTGGCTGGGCGGCAAGCGGGTTCTCATCTCCCCTTATTCCGTGCGGCAAGTGGAGTGGGAGGCCAGGCGGCTCGACGTGTCATTGACAAGGAAGCAAGTCGAGGATAGCCCGAACATCGACGCGGCCCAGCCTGTCTCGCGCCAGCAAGAGGCCGAATATCTTGGATATTACGGGTATCCCTACTATTGGGGTGGACCTTATTTGTGGGGTCAGGAGTTCGCTCCCGTTCCGCCTGTACTTTCAACGGGCGCCGGAGCGGAATCGCTGGCGGAAAGGGTTCGGAAGGAATCCGGCGAGTCCCGTCTGCGAAGTTCCGAAGCGATCACGGAGTACGACATTGAGTCCGCGGACGGCGAAATCGGTCATGTGGACAGTTTTGTTTTGGACGATGAATTTTGGGCCATTCGCTATATCGAAGTGGCCACGCGGAATTGGTGGCCGGGCAAGAAGGTCCTGGTATCGCCGGAGTGGATCGAGCGGGTAAGTTGGAGAGAATCCAAAGTCTTCGTGGGCCTGACCAGGGAAGCGATCAAGGATGCTCCCGAGTATTCCGCAAAGACCAAGATCACCCGGGACTACGAAGAGCGGCTGCACCGTCACTATGGCCGGCCTCCCTATTGGATGCCGGGGACCGAAACAAAGCCGGCTCTCGCCTTCACCGGAGCGTAACTGCGATAAACTCAGCTTGATGAGCGCGGGCTTCTTGCAAAAGAACCGGGCGGAGCCCCAACTCTGACCTCACGAAGCCAACCCGCGAGCGCCGTCACCTCAGGCGAATACAAGGAAGCGAAACTCCCGCGGCGAGACTGGATCCTGTTACCGCTGCTGAGTCTGCTGACCCTGTGTCTACTGCTTGGTTCACTCGAAGTCACAGCAAACTGGATGTTCGCGAAGACGCCGGAAGGTGCTCTATTGAATTGCCTGACGAGCGACTCCGCTGGTTTACGCGCGATTCCGAACACCTCGTGCTGGGCTAAGATCGCCGAGGGGCAGCCGGTTGAATATAAGTTCAATAACTGCGGAGATCGCGCGGGAATGGAGTGCGGGCAAAAGCCGCCGGGCACTTACAGGATTGTTACGGAAGGTTCGTCCTTTGTGCTCGGGTACGGTTTGGCGAGAGAGAAAACCTGGACCGCCTTGCTTCCCACGAAGCTTTCTCTTTTGACCGGCCGCAAGGTCGAACTCTACAACCAAGGCATCACCTGGCGATATCCCCGCAACATCGCTCTGCGTTTCAATGACGTTCTGGCCCGCCAGCCCGATCTGATTCTGTGGGTACTGACGTCCGTTGATATCTCCGCGCCTCCCGTACCGGATCTTCATTTGGCCAAAGTCGCCCAAAAGGGAGCCCTCGGCAAACCGGCGGATGCGCTGGAACGGCTTCGGTCTTTTTTAGCCACCAAATCAATCCCGGAAGCGATGGGGGCGGTTTGGGAACAGACCCGTTCCGCACTCTTGCTGCAGCACTTTCTGTATCTGAGTCAAAGTCAGTTTGTGAAGAGTTCCCTGGTGGGGGACGACGACGACCTGAAGGCCGAGCCGAGTGCGAAATGGAAAGACCAATTGCGGAAACTGGACGGCTACGCCGCTGAGATTGAGAGGAAGGCCGGCGCCGCGGGCGTGCCGGTGGTGACGGTGCTCATGCCGACCCGCGCCCAGGTAGCTCTCATCTCCCTGGGCGAGTGGCCGCAGGGTATCGACCCGTTCAAAGCCGATCACGATGTGCAACGCATCGTCACAAAGCACGGAGGAATCTATCTCGATCTATTACCGCGCTTCCGCGATATACCGAATCCCGAGCAGTATTTCTTTCCGGTTGATGGGCATCCCAATGCCAGAGGACACGAACTGATCGCCACGATGCTGGCTGAGGAATTAAACGGCGGCGCGGCGCCTGCAATCAGGGGCCTGGATTCGGCTCGAAGTAAGTAGTCAGCCGGCGGACCCCCGCCTGGGCCTCGGCCAGGACTGTACTTCCCGGATGATGGGCAGCATGATCTCGACCGGCGAAGCCGTTTCCGCGTCGGCGAAGGTGGCTGTTTGATCCGTCGGCAGCCTGGGCAGGCGGCTGACGGTAACATGCAGGGGGCCCAGCGACGCTTTCATGTCGGCGCACAGCACTTCTCCCGACGCCTTGGCCATGGCGTACTCGGTCATGCCCCGCGGACGTTCAGTGACAGCGATCGAAGACGGATAGAAGAGGGACGTCTCAGGCCGGCGCATTCGAAGCGCGTGCGATAAATCCCAGAATCCATCCACATAGACAGCAAGGAACTCTGCCAATCGTTCCTGGACAAACATCTCCGCCTGAGGCCTGAAGATGCTTGGCGTCGCGAAATAATAGGCGTGCGTCGGCGGCTCCGCCAGCGCCGCCAGTTGTTCCGCTGCCGGCCGCCGGGCATCGTATGCGATCGTTTCGCACGCCCCGCCTGCTGTGCGGATCTCTCGCGCCACCCTCTCGGCGTCCTCCTTTCCAGTCTGCCAGGTAATCGCCACACGCCCGCCGCCGGTCGCGATCAATTTGGCGGTCAGTTCGCCCAACCCTCGCGATCCGCCAACAATCAGGACATGGCTTCCGGCGAATTCCGCCGGCGCGACCAGCCCTGCGAGTGACTCCATGGTGGCCTGAGCGACTGGTGGATGGCGTGCGAAGCTCTTCACCATTCCGGTCATCCCGTCGCCCGCGATCTCCAGATCGACGGACCGGAAACGTGAATCTGCCTCCGTTACGCGAAAGGCCAGGGTTTCCCGACGAGCGCCATGAACGACGGTTTCGGCGCAGGTGCCGATCGAAAGTTCGCTATAGAGTGAGTAACGCCCAGGGCATACCATGCCGACCAGATACGTACTCGCGGCCAGCGCCGCGATGCGCCGTGCCCCCAGCCACTTCGTGGCGGCAGGGAAGAGGGCTGCGGCATCCTGCGGCGTCATGTGAAACAAAAGCCGGCCGGCGAGACCCGGAAACTGTTCGAAAGCAGGGTCCAGTGGAATCGGCGAAAATGCGGTCAAGTCGGAAACAAAAGCGGGCCACTCCGGACAACTCTCCACGGGTTCGCCAAATTCGATGGAGACTCTCGACCGCGGCGCGCCGCCGGCGATCACGCTCAATCGTGCGCCGCTTTCTCGCTGTTGAGTCAGCACGGTCTCCACGCGCTCGTCCACATAGACGAACTTCTTGAACTGTGCCCGTAGGGTGCGCAGCGGCGGGATGTCCGGTTGTTGAGCAGCGAGGGAATCGAGCGCCCAAAGCAGCAGGTGGATGCCATGCACCACGGGCGCGCCCGCCTGCGTACGGCGCGCCTGCAGCGCATCGACGTGCATCGGGTTGCGGTCGCCGGAAATCGCCGCGAAAAGGTTCTGATCCGCCTCGGTGAATTGTCTTTGCGCCAGCCGAATCATTGCTACCTAAAACGCCTTGTATACGATACCGGGAGCGGGCTGGTTGAGCAGGAACGTCATGATAAAAGAAATCAGACCCATTGCAGACGCGTAAACCACCCGTGCGTAGCGGCTGCTGACCACTGGCCCCTCGGATGTCCTGATGGAAAGCAGCGCGCTACGCAGCGATTCCCACAAAGCCAACACCCCTGTGGCAATGAACCAGATCGCTATCCACACCCCAAGCCATTGAAAGGCGTCTAACGAAGCAAACACCACGTCGATCTGCTTCCAACTGGCCCAGAACCAGAAGAGCGTGAATGCAAACCAACTGTAGTTCAATCCACGGCCGAAGGCAATATAGACAGCATTCTTTGCCAGCGCGGAATATCCCTTCCGGCCCATGGTGCGCGTGAGCCACAACTGCCAGAGTTTGTTGACGGAAATGCCTCCACCGTTGAGTACGCCAAACATAACGAACTCCGAAGTGCGCCCGTGCCAGATCCCGATCAGGAAGAACGCCACGAAAAAGCAGAATACGCCGAGAAAGGGCTGCACCGTCAAAGAAGAGATGCGCCGCATCAGCGCCATGAGCAAAGGATTGTAGACATACACCTTAAACCAGTTCGAGAGCGTCATGTGCCACCGGGTCCAGAACTCCAGCACCGAGGAAGCGGAGAAGGGGCGGTCAAAGTTCTCGGGCAATTGTACGCGCATGAGCCGCGCGAGCGCAATCACAATATCGATGTACCCCGAGAAATTCGAGTACAGGAACAAAGGGTAGAGGGTGGCCAGCCGGAATGCCGCGAACGCCTTCATGCCCAGCGGTAACGGCTGCGACATTTGCGCGAGTGCGTCATCGTGCAGCGCGTGGAGCAGCATGGCCAGCACGTTGACCTTGAAGAATCCACGAACCAGGCGCTCCAGTTGCATGCCGATGGCACGCGGTCCCAGGCCGATGGGCTCTTGGGGAAACTGGTCGCGGGCGAACTCGTCATAGCGCTGGATAGGGCCGGCAACCAGCGTCGTGAAATTGAGAGTGTAGAGCAGATAAGCGCCGCCCCCGATATGCCGCTGTTCGGCTCCATCTCCTGTTTCGATCAACAAGTGCAGCACGCGAAAGAAAATGTAGGAGAGACCCAGCGTAAAGAAGGGAAACTTGAGTAAGATGCCTTCCGGCAGGAAGGTGTACTTCTTCAGCCATATGTAGACGAAGACAACGGCCAGAATACTCCAAACCATCCACCGGGAACTCCCGCGCTCTAAAACGACAAGAGCCGCATAGCCCAACAGGAGAAATCCGATCAACGGCAGGAACGCGATCGGGTTGTGGGAGAGCAGCCGAAGAAAAATAATACTTGAGGCGAAAAGCACCAACGAGCGCCAGACGGGTGAGCGGTTGAAGTTCGATAGAACCGCCGCGGCAAGACCGAAGAGCACGAACTGGAAAGAAGCTGTATCCATACTCATGCTTTCCTCATGCGAGCGAGATCACCTTCATGGGCACGCCCGCAGGTTCGGCGCCCTCCACCAGCAACTCCCATTGCGTCAATCCGGATTCTTCTTCCCCCACCAGAGTGAATCCAAGGCGGGCATAGTGGTCCACCACCAGTTTGTTCCTGTCCGTGGGGCGGTAAGTGCCGGTCAGCTTTCGTATGCCGGCGGCGCGGGCGTGGTCCAGAATTTCGCGCAGCACCATATGCTCCACGTTGCGTCCCAATACGCGGCAGCTCATCAGCCAGGTGTCGATATCCCATATCCCCGCTGAAGCGGGCCGGCAGATCACCACGCTGATCATGCCGTTGTCGCCGAAGATGTCGGCCAAACGGACCTGCAGCGTAAACACGGCGGGATCATTCTCCGCCTCGGTCACCTGCGGATCGGTATAGCGGCGCGTCGTGAGGTTGTACTGGTTGGATTTGTTAATGAGCTGTACGATGCGCGCCCGGCCTGTCGCGTCAAACGGCTGAAACGTGATGGTCATGTCCAGCGATGCCAGGTAAGCGTCCAGGCCGCCGGCTGTCTTTTGCAGGCTGGCGCGCCGCGCGTTGTCCTGGTAGAAGCCTGCTCGCCGTAAATCCTCTCCAGCAAACGTCACGGCCTCAAAATAGCCTGCCGCCGCAAGGGTCCTCGCGAAGTACGCAGGTTCGTCCGGCAACTCCGGCACGGCGACTTGAGGAAGCATCGCGCGCACCAGGCCCCTCTCCACTGGATTGTCGTCGAGAAACACCATCGCGTCCAGTCCCAGCGAAAGCTCTTTCGCGATCGCCTGGATGTTAGTCGCTTTATCGCTCCAGTTGGCCTGGAAAACGGCGATATGTTCCAGCTTCAACAGCATTTCGGCGTGCTTCTCGAAGGGTTCGCGCGCAATCTCATCCGTATTCTTCGACGACACCGCCAACAGAATTCCACGCTGACGCAAGTCCAGCGCATGGCGTTGTACGGCAAGGTGGGCTTCGCCCCTGGCATCGCCCTGTGCGATCACGATGCCTTCCAATCCGTCGTCGCCGATCACCCCTCCCCAAACCGTGTTGTCGAGATCAAGGATCAGGACTTTCCTGCTCTTGCCGCGGATGGCCGCAACTGTCCGGGCGACATGATCGGCATAGAGGGGAATCAGTTCGTCGGAGAAAGAAAACTTGGCCAGATTCCACAACTGCGTATTGTGCCAATCGGCGAGGCCCACCGTTTCCGCCAGTCCGGCCACGTCGAGCAGCACATCACCCGAGTCGAGGACGAACTCCGCGATTTCGCGGTTGACGGCATCGATTAAGCTTCTCGGTGTTCCGGGAAGAGCGCGGTCCAGACTGCCAAAGAGGGTCTCCACAGGCGGAGCGAACGTTTGAAAAATGCAAACGGCATTGGAATTGGCCTTGATGCCGTTGCGGAGCGCCTGCAGGTAGCCGGTGACGCCTTGCACTGTGGCGGAGGCAGCCGCTGCGTCCCCCAGCGAGAGCTTCAGCGGGAGCGCATGATAGTCGAGCGAGAAAAGCACGGCGTCGGGATTGGAGCTGTTGACTTGCGAGTCCGGCTGTAGGGCTTCATGGGCCACCTGGTCGTAAGAAGGCTGCACGACGTCAAGAGCGATGCCATGGCGCACCGCGCTCGACACCAGCGCGGGCACGATCAAATCGATCGTCGAGTTACTGAGTACCGCCAGGCGGAAAGGCGTCAGCGGATCGAGCGAGTTGCCTTCCCGGCGCGCTCTGCCGATCACTTTGGCCAGCTTCGTCAATTGGTTCAGGTCCAGTGCGTGCAAGGCCAGCGCTCGCAGTTCAAGACCCAGCGTACCCGTTCCGTTCCCCAAGGCCTTCAGTCTTTGGGGAAAGTCCGCCGGGGCAGGCGGCAGCCATTGCAACTCCGCATAAAGTGGATACATTGGGGTGAGGCCGGGACGCTTTGCGCTAAGCCCGCGCCTCGATCAGAGCGACAAGATCGCCCACGTCTTCGAGCTTGCCGATCTCCGAAGTTGAGAACTTGATTTTGAACGCCTTCTCGATCGTGAGGATGAGCCGGATGTGCGTCAGGCTGTCCCAGCCTTCCACATCCTTGGCCGATAGCCCGGGCGTAAGCCGAATGGACTCTTCATCGAAGACATCCTGGAAAATGTCGGTCAATCGAGCGTAGATTTGTGGCTCATCCATGGTGGGCAATATCCTCCCTCATCTAGTGTAAGGTGAATGATCACCAAACGGAGGACTGTATGGCCGACCCCCAAACCCTCATCGCCGAGGTCTACATTGCGTTCAACCAACGGAACGTCGATGGCGCCTTGGCGCTGATGAGCGAGAACGTCAGTTGGCCCAAAGCATCGGAAGGCGGACGTATAGTCGGCAAAGAAGAGATTCGTGCCTACTGGAGCCGCCAGTGGAACGAGTTTGATCCTCATGTCACACCGATCGAGGTAATCGACCGCGGAGCCAGCAAGATCGATGTCAGAGTTCATCAGCTCGTAAAGAGCCTGGGTGGCGATGTCCTCTCAGACAGCGAGGTCTGGCATTTCTATACCACCAGAGGCGCTCTCATTGAACGGATGGACCTCGAAGAAAGCGGCGCAGACTTCGGGCAGAGCCCGTCCTCAGCATTCTCCCATCGCTAGGCGCAGGTTGTCGGATCGAAGGNNGGAGCCGGTCATTCGGAGTGGTCCCCTGCCGGGTTGCGCGAGCGTTTGAAGGCCTGCGCCTGAATCGCCTCATGAACAGAGCGCGTCGGCGCCCGTCGAAAACCTATAATTGCAAGAGCAGCATGTCCAGCGTCCCCACCATTTTCCATCTCGACATGGACGCGTTCTTCGTTTCGGTGGAAGAGCTCTTCGACCCCGCGCTGAAAGGCAAGCCTGTCGTCGTCGGCGGCAAAGCGCACGAGCGCGGCGTCGTTTCCGCGGCTTCCTACGCCGCCCGCGAGTTCGGCGTCCACTCCGCCATGCCACTGCGAACCGCTTACAAACTCTGCCCGCAGGCGATTTTCGTCGAAGGTCACCCGGACCGTTACCGCGATTATTCCCATCAGGTCCGCGCCATCCTCGAGAACTTCACGCCCTTAATTGAAATGGCGTCCATCGACGAAGCTTATCTCGATATGACCGGCACAGGCCGCTTGCTGGGCCCTCCTCTCCAATGCGCGCACGCGCTGCATCAGGCCATCAAAGACGCGACGGCGCTGAACTGTTCCATCGGAATCGCTACTTCCCGCCTGGTCGCCAAGGTCTGTTCCGATCAAGCCAAGCCCAACGGAATTCTATGGATCTATCCGGGGTTGGAGGCGCGCTTTCTGGCGCCTCTGCCCATCCGCAAAATTCCCGGCGTCGGCAAAGTCACGGAGAAGAATCTGCATGCGATCGGTATCCACAAGGTAGGTGATCTGGCTTCGCTGGACGAAGGGGTTCTCGGGCAGCGGTTCGGGAAGTGGGGCCTCGCGCTGGCGGGTAAAGCGCGCGGAGAAGATGCGGGTGGTTGGTTCGACCAGGATATCGGAGCGCATGCCGATGCCAAATCCATCAGCCATGAACATACGTTCTCCATCGATACGTCCGATGCCGAACTGATCGATTCCACCCTCACGCGCCTGTCGGAAATGGTTGCCCGCCGTCTGCGCGAGCAAGGGGTCCACGCGCGCACGGTGCAACTGAAGCTGCGCAACCGGGCTTTTGAAACCATCACGCGCGCCCGCACTCTGGCGCGGCCCACACAACTGGACATCGAGATTTCCCGTACCATCCGCGAACTGTTCCGCGAGAACTGGAAGCCCGGCGCCGAGATCCGTTTGTTGGGAGTTCAGCTCTCTCACTTCACCAGTGAAGCCGGTCAACTCAATCTGCTCGACAGCGCGCAGGACGAGCGCTGGCGCGAGGCGATGCGGGCCGCCGATCACATGCGCGACCGCTTCGGGAACAGCGCCGTTGGCCTTGCGGCCGGCATGCGCGGCAACTTCCGGGAGCGCACGCACGAAACTCTGATCCCCAAACCAGGCGCAAAGAAACCGTGAAGCATCCATCCCTTACGGCTGCTCTGCTCGCTGCTGTGTTCGCCACCACCGGTGTCAGCCAATCGACCCCGCCGCATCCCCGGCTGGGCCTGAACGCGGACTTGCTGCGCCAAATACAGGTGCTGCGGATCGAGAACCGCCCGGAATGGCGGCGCTTCGCCGAATGGCTCGATAAAGACAAGGCGGGGCACGCCAACTACGTCGATTACGGCGGGGAGGAAACCAGCGCCCTGTTCGGCTATGTGCTTACTAACGATCCCGCGTTTTTCGATATCTCGTTCCGCATTCTGGCCCCCAAGGTGTGGCGCGACCCCGCCCGGCCCTCGCGCGGCATCCGCCCTTTCTTCGGCCAGTGCCCCGACGCCGTCTATTGCGACGACCACAACGCCAGCTACGACGGCGGCCGGCTCATTTCCGAAGTCGCTCTGCTTTTCGATTGGGGACACGATCGCCTGAGTGCCGATCGCCGCGCCGACATGATCGATTGGATGAACGCGGCCGTGGAGTACAACGAAACCAAAAGCCCTTGGACCCACGCCCATTTTCGCAACGACGGCGCACTCATCATGCTAGGCACCGCAGCCGTCGCCTTCGCCACGGAAGGGGAAAATCCGCAAGCCGCACAGCAGATGTCCTGGTTCCGCGATGGCTGGAAGGAAACGCTGGCCGCTCTCGACATCATGGGCATGGGCGGCGCGATGGCCGAGGGAAATGCCTACGGGGAAGTCACCGGCGGCGCTTTGATCGCACTGGCGAACTACGTCTATTACGCCAGCGGAGAAGACCTATTCAAAACGCACCCCTGGTTCCGTCGGCGCTTGGCCTATGAAGCTTTCACGGTATACCCCAATCCTCCCCAGGACCCCAGGGAAGATCTGGAAGGCGCGCCTGCCGGAGGCGATGACGTCCACGGCGGCCTCAACTGGCATACGCTGCAAATGCGTTCCGCGGGGCTCGCGCTCTCCCGCCACTTCACGGGAACGGAAGAAGCCGCGCTCTGGAACTGGGTCTTCCGCCAGCCGGCGATCGACCACGGGAACGACGCGTGGTCCGATCTTTATCTGTATTCCCCACCTCCGAAGCTGCAGAAACCCGCGCGCCTCTCCTGGTTCGACCCAAGTATGGGCTACATCTATATCCGGTCCGATTGGAATTCGCCCGACGCTACCTGGGTCTCTTTCTGGGCCGGACCGCATCTCGACATCCATCAGCATCTGGATCAAGGCGCATTCACTTTATTCAAGCGCCGCGACCTGGCAATCAAATCCGGAAGTTACGACGGCGGCCCGAACTCTTCGCATTCGCTTGCTTATTACAGCAGGACGATCAGCTCCAATGGCCTGTTGATCGGCGATCCGAAAGAATACTTTGCGGGCTTCGTGTCGTTCATTGGTTGCGGCGACAATCGCCAGCCGTCGCTGATCCGCCTGCCTTTCACTCGTGAAGAAGTCTGTCCACCCAATGATGGAGGAGAGCGTACCGCTTACCCGCGTTCCATGACTCTGTTCCATGTCGGGGAGTTTGCCGAAAACAAGAACGATTATGACTACGCCAGGGTGACGGCGTTCCAAGATACAGGCGGTGCCGTCGCGTGGTCGGCCGACATTACGAACGCCTACACCAATCCGCGCTATGCGGCGCCGGGACTGAAGCCCAAAGTCACTCGCGTGTGGCGCCGCTTTGTGTACTTGCGCAAGGAAGACCTTCTGCTGGTGGCCGACCAGGTCACCAGCACGGATGAAAGCTTCCGCAAGAGCTGGTTGATTCATGCCACCGATCATATTGATGTCTCAACGAAGCAGGCCACCATTGTGGTGGACGACCACGACCCATCGAATCGTGGGGAAACCTCTGTAGACTTGCGCCAAGGCTACGCGCAGTTATCGGTAACGACGCTGCTACCGCGCGATTTCACTTACCAGCTCATCGGAGGCCGCGAAGCCGCTCAGACTGAACACCCCGCCGCGGATGGCAATGGTCTCGAACGAGGCCACTTCCATCGCCACTCCCGCGATTTTTGGGTGGAGGATTATAGCGCGGGAACCGTGCCCCTGCACGTTTCCGCCAACTGGCCGCCGATCTATCCGGCGGAACTCGCCCGCGTGGATATGGCTGGCACGTACGGCGGCGGCTACGGAAGATGGCGTCTGGTGGTGGAACCGAAGCACCCGGCCAAGGAGGACGTATTCCTCAATTTATTGGAGCCGTCGCTGAAGCCCGACGCACCCCGGGCAACAGCGGTCGCCTTTGAAACGGAGACCACTTTCGGCGCCACGATCACGATGGGCTCCCGCCACCGAACCATCACGTTTCAGAAATCCTCGCTGGCGCTCCCGGCGGTACAGTAATATTCTGAATGGCCTCGCCCGCCTGTACTCCAAGCGCATCGCGGTTGCTCGACGTGATCGAGAACTCTCTGCACGCCAGTAAATCCGAATGGCTGTTCCTCCGCGAACTGCGCGTTTCCACCGGACGGCGGAACGGCGGCGGCCAGCGCCTCGACGCGTTTGCGCTCAACACCTTGCCCCATCAAGCCATGAAGCGAATCTGTTATGAGATTAAAATCTCCCGCGCGGATTTCCTTTGCGAGATGCGCCAGCCCATGAAGCGTCGCATCGGCATGCGTTACTCCAACGAGTTCTATTTCGTGACGCCCGCGAATCTGCTGGCCCTGGCCGAAGTGCCCGTTGAGGCTGGTTTGGTGGAAGCGGGCCATGCGACTCCGGAAGACTGGCGCGAGATCGTGGCCCGGCAGAACGGCTATTTCCACTATGACGCCGCGTCCGGAGCCTATTGCGTCATCACCGTCCCCGCTCCCTGGCGCGATACGCCCGGCCCGACATGGCAGTTCACGGCGGCGATGCTGCGGAATCAGCAGTTCGCCGAGAAGCCGGCACGCGAGGCTCGTTCGATACAGGAACGACTCGCCTTCGAGTGAAATTTTGAAGCCGAAGGTGACTTAGCTTACTAAAACGGATTAATCTGAGCTCATGCAGGTGAACATCCGCGAAGCCAACTGGTCAGGGTGCGGAGCTCTCGCTTCCCTTTAGGGGCAGGGCGCGGTGACCCGCTGGTACCCCCGGGGGACGAGTGGTGGCGGCCGATGACGGAACAGGAGGCGGAAGACTGGAATGGCAGTTCGACCGAATTCTGACAGGCGCGGCGCTTGTCGGAATGCCAGCGGCCCCAATTCAAATTCGATAGAATCATAGACACTCGAAATGGAGGCAGTGCCTTGAAACTGTTCGCCCTGCTCGCGCTGCCGGCCCTGCTTGCGGCCGACAGTCTGAAAGTTCTACCGGATTCCGCGATTCTGCGCGGCCCCGAAGCCCGTCACCAATTCCTTGCGGAAGCCACGTCGAGCGGCCACCAGGAAGACTGGACGAAGAACGCCCAGTGGACTTCGTCCAACCCGGCCGTTGCCACAGTCGACGCCACTGGACTCGTTACGCCCGTCAGCGACGGGGATTCCATGATCACCGCCGCGGCTAACGGGGTCTCGAGTTCCGCTAAGATTCATGTCACCGCCGCGCACGAGCCATTCACCTGGACGTTCCAAAATGACGTGCTGCCCGTTATGACCAAGGCCGGCTGCAACCAGGGCGCATGCCATGGCGCGCTGGCAGGCAAGAACGGATTCAAGCTGACCCTGCGCGGGTACGACCCCGCCGCCGATTACGAAACACTCACGCGTGTGTCGCTTGGCCGCCGCATCAACCTTTCCGACCCATCCCACAGCCTGATGCTTCTCAAACCCACGATGGCCATCGGGCATGGCGGAGGCCAGCGCTTTAAGCCGGATTCGCTCGAATATCGCGTCATCAGCGAATGGATCGCCGCAGGCGCGCCGCGCCCGCAGGATTCCGACGCCACGGTCAAAGCGCTCGAGGTTTATCCTGCCGCCGCCACTCTGAAGCCGGGCGCTGAGCAGCAGTTAGTCGTCCGCGCGAAGTACTCCGACGGCAACGTGCGCGATGTCACGCGGTGGGTCAAGTTCTCTTCCAGCGACGAGGGCGTGGCGACGGTGGACGATTGGGGCCACGTCAAGATGAACGGCTCCGGCGAAGCCGCCATTACGCTCTGGTATCAGAGCAAGGTCCTCTACTCGCGCTTGAATGTCCCCTTCGATCGCAAAATCGATCCCGAGGTCTATTCCAAATTCGATCAGCATAACTACATTGATGAGTTCGTGGCCGCCAAGTTGAAGGCACTCCATATCGCGCCATCCAAGTCCTCGGATGATGCAACTTTCCTGCGCCGCGCCTACCTGGATGCCACCGGTACCCTGCCCACATCCGAGGCAGTCGAAAACTTTCTTGCCGACAAATCCCCGGACAAGCGCGCCAGGTTAGTCGATCAATTGCTGGATAGCGATGAGTATGTCGACTATTGGAGCTATAAATGGTCGGACCTCATGCTGGTTTCCAGCCGTAAGCTGGCGCCCAAAGCCATGTGGTCCTTCTACAACTGGATCCGCGACAGCGTCAGGCAGGATAAGCCCTGGAACAAGATGGTGAACGAGATATTCACCTCGTCCGGCGACACGCTTCAGAATGGCGCGCTCAATTACTACGTGGTTCACAAAGATCCCATCGACCTGACGGAAAACGCGACGCTTGCCTTCATGGGTCAGCGGATTACGTGCGCGCGCTGCCACAATCATCCTCTCGAAAAATGGACGCAGAAGCAGTATTACCAGATGGCCAATCTGTTTTCACGCGTGGGCCTCAAGAGCGGCGCGGAGCCCGGTGACATGGTGGTGTACGCCAAGACTTCGGGCGATATCGACCTTCCGCGCCTCGCTCGTCCGCTTCCGCCGGCGCCGCTCGACGCGCCCTCAATCCCGCTCGATAGCCCCGAAGATCGCCGCCTGCCTTTCGCCAAATGGCTGACTTCGCCTGAGAATACAATGTTCTCCCGATCCATTGTCAATCGCGTGTGGGCGAACTTCCTGGGACGCGGATTAGTGGATCCGGTAGACGACCTGCGCTCCACCAACCCCGCCTCCAACGAAGAACTCTTCACCGCGGTAACGAAGGACTTCACCGACCATAACTACCAGATCAAACACCTGATTCGTACGATTATGACTTCCGGCACTTATCAACTCTCCGCGGAAGCCAACGCTACCAATCAGGATGACAACAAGTATTATTCCAAGTACATCGTGAGGCGCTTGCCGGCGGAAGTCATACTGGACGCCATGTCGCAGGTGACGAGCGCGCCGACGCGATTTGACGGCTATCCACTCGGCACGCGTGCGGAGCAACTGCCGGACGTTCGCGTACAATCCCAGTTCCTCACCTCCTTCGGCCGCCCCCAGCGCATTCTCTGCGACGCGGCTGAACGTTCCCAGGCCCCATCGATTGCGCAGGCTCTGCATGTGATCAACGGCGATACCTTGAACAAGAAGCTGAGTGCGCCGGATGCCTTTCCCGCGCTGGCGCTGAAGCTGGGCCTGTCCGATTCCAGGCTGCTGGATACTCTGTTTCTGTCCGCATATAGCCGCTACCCGGAGGAGGCCGAGAAAGAGCCCATGCTTAAGGCTCTGGAGCAGGCGCGCGTGAATCAAGGTTCCTCCGAAGTGCGGGCCGATGCGCGCAAGAAGGCTATTGAAGATATGATGTGGGCCATGCTTTCGAGCAAGGAATTCCTGTTCACTTATTAGATTTATGCGGACTCTTTTCACCTTATTCACCTTCGCGGCTACGGCTCTGGCCGCAGTGACGATTCCGGATGTCCCGCCACGCCACCCTGTCAAGCCGCAGATCAGCTCGATCGCCTGGAGGCCGGATGGTAAGTTGCTCGCGCTCGGCACTTATAAAGAAGTCCGATTGGTTGATCCTGCAACGCAGCAAGTGGTTGCCACACTACCTGGCCATGCGGAGCAGGTTCGCAGCGTCGCGTTCTCAGCCGATGGCAAGCTGCTGGCGGCTGCTGGAGGGCTGCCCGCGCGGAGCGGCGAAGTCAAGATCTGGGACGTCGATTCCAGGAAGGAACTGATCACCATCAAAGGTCATAGCGACTGCATCTACTCGGTCGCCTTTTCGCCTGATGGTAAAACCATAGCGACGGCCAGTTACGACAAGCTACTCTACCTGTGGAATGTGGCCGACGGCCAGCAGGTCAGGAAGTTGAAAGATCATATCGATGCGGTCTATGCGCTGGCGTGGACTCCGGATGGCAAGCGCATCGCCTCCGCATCGGCCGACCGGGGCGTCAAGATCTGGGACGCTACAACCGGCGAGCGTCTCTACACCATGAGCGACGCGACGGACGGCCTGAGCGCGATTGCCATTTCACCGGATGGAAAATCCGTCGCGGCCGGAGGCCTGGATAAAACGATCCGCGTCTGGACGCTCGGCGACAAAGGCGCGAAACTCGACCGGACATTGATCGCGCACGAAGACGCCATTCTGTCCCTGGCCTTCTCGCCCGACGGTAAGTTTCTGGTCTCATCGGCCGCGGATCGCTCCATGAAGATCTTCCACGCGGATACGCTGGAAGAAGTTCGCGCGTTCCCAACGCAATCCGACTGGGTGCAGACCGTGGCCTTCTCGCCCGATGGCAAACGCTTCGCAGTGGGGCGGTTTGACGGCACGTTGTCCATCATTACAGGAGTGAACTGATGCGCTCGCTTGCAGTGATTTGCCTTTTTACTTCAGTGGCCTTCGCCGCTACTGACTCCCCTTCCGGCACCCGGATCACTCCTCCCACGCTTCGCGAAGTGTCTCCGCGCGGCGTGCCCCGTGGCGCGACAACCGAGATTTCCATCATTGGCTATAATCTGGCGCACGCCTCCGCCATCTACTTCAGCGAACCTTCCGTAAAGGCGACGATTACGCGGATCAAGGAACTCCCCGACCAGGACGATGTTCGCCTCGGTGGAAATGGCACGCCGCTCACTGTGGACCTGGGTCCACTTCCCGTGCGCAATGAAATTACGGCCGATCTTGAAGTTGCGCCAGACACGCCCGTTGGCCCCCTGAATTTCCGCGTGCTCACGCCACTGGGCCTAAGTCCGCAAGGCACTCTCTCCCTCGAGCCATTTTACGGCGAGACTCCCGACCGCGAGCCCAACGACACGCCTGAACAGGTAACTGACTTCACGGGTCTTCCGACCATCCTGGTCGGCGCCATTTCCAAGCCCGGCGACCTGGATTACTATAAGATCCACGTGCGCGCCGGCCAGCAACTTGTCTTCGAGAACAACGCGCGCTTTCTCGGGTCCATGCTGCAGCCCATCATCACGATATACGACGAAAACCAGAACACGATCCGTGAGTGGAAAGAGGATCCCTCGCGCCGCAACAGTAGCTTCGCCCAGACTTTTGATAAAGAAGGCACTTACTATATCCGTATTTCGGATTACGAGGAGTCGGGCAGCGGCAACCACTTTTACCGGATCATGGTGGGGCCTCTTCCCATCGTGTTGACCGCTTTCCCTCTGGGAGTTCAGGAAGGTAAGCCGGCGGAAGTCACACTGACCGGGTTCAATCTCGCGAAAGACAAAGTGGAAGTCACAGGCAAGCCGAATGAAGGACAGTTAGACGCCCAGCTTCTGCGGCCAGCCGGAGAATCGGGCGCGGCCTTCACGCGTGTGCAACTGGCTATCGGCGCGGAACCTGAAATCACCGGCGCCTCCGAGAGAGTAACGGTTCCAGTCACCATCAACGGGAAGCTCACCGAACCGCATCATGACTTCCGCTTTCACGCGCGTAAAGGTCAGGAACTTATTTTTGATGTGAATGCCGCGCGGCTAGGGTCGCCGCTCGATTCACAACTTGAGATCCTCGACGGAGGGGGAAACCCTGTAGAGCGCGCGACCATCCGCGCGATCGCTCAGAACTCGCTGCAATTACGCGATGCGGCGTCGAGCGAAGCAGGGATCCGGCTCGACCAGCAAGCCGGTTATCGAGTGGGCGACTATCTCATGATCGGCACGGAGATTGTGCGCGTCGAAGCCATGCCCCGCGGGCCCGATGATGACTTCGTCATGAGTAACTTCAATGGCCAGCGCATCACCTATCTCGATACCACCAGCGAAGCGCACGCCGTGGATACGCCGGCTTATAAGATTGAGATCCATGCGGCCGGATCGAAGTTCCCGCCCAATGGCTTGCCGCTCGTTCACCTTGTCTACCGCAATGACGACGGCGGTCCGGGCTATGGAAAAGACTCGCGCTTGCGCTTCGCCGCACCTGCCGATGGCGAGTTCATGGTCCGCATCAGCGATGTGCGTAAACTAACGGGTCCCGATTTCGCATACCGGCTCACCATTCGGCCGCCGCGTCCGGACTACCGGCTGAGTGTTTCCCCGCGCAATCCGAACGTACCCGTGGGAGGACGTATCCCCATCACGGTGACGGCGTTTCGAATGGATGATTTCGATGGGCCTATCCCCGTGTCGGTGAAAGACTTGCCTCCGGGCATTCACGCCACGACGGGCGTGATTCTGGCCGGCGAGAAATCCACTACGTTGACGCTGAGCGCGGATCTTACCGCGGTACTGAAGGATGCGGCGCCGCTTCGCGTAGTGGATGAGAAGGGGCGCGAAGCCAATTCCGAAGATCGTCTGAAACTGATCGCCGTCACGCCGCGGGCGGACATCGACGTCACCGCTGAGACTCGTGAAGTGGTGCTCGAACCGGGCGGCCGCGCGACCATCTCCGTCGCGGTGAGCCGCAATAATGGCTTTGCAGGGCGCGTGCCTCTGGTAGTGCGCAACCTGCCGAAAACGGTTCTGGTCACCGACGTCGGGTTGAATGGAGTTCTGGTGAACGAAACCGAGACCAGGCGCACGTTTACCCTGCAGGCTCTGCCGAACGCGGAACCGATCGACCAGATTATCTGTGTGTCGGGTGATATTGAAACCCGCGCCGGGGGCCAGCAGAACGCGATTCTAAGCGAGCCGATCCGGCTGCGCGTGAAGGCCACCCAAGTGTCGATGAAGTAATGGCGCTGCTGGTTCTGCTCGCGCTGTGTGCCCAGACAGGCCATTGGGAGGGCGTGATCCGGCAGGAAGGCCGCGATGCACTTTTCTCAATCGACCTCGATAACTCCCCGGACTGGCGCGGCTCTTTCGAAGTTCCAGGCAGCTCCGCGCCGCCGCTTGCCCTGTCGGATGTTCACGTCGATGACGCGTCGGTCTCATTCGACATTCCCGAACTGCCGGGCCACCCGGAGTTCAAAGGTCTGGCCGGAGAAAACGGCGCAAGCATCCGGGGAACGGTAACCCAGGATGGGCGCACCGTATCTTTCGAGATGCGCCGCGAGGGCCAAGCGCATGTGAAATCGCCGCCCGCGAGCACGCCGATCGGCCCCCGGTTCATTGGCGATTGGATGGGTGCCGTGGAAGATGTCAAGGTGCTTCTGCACCTTCGTCCCGATTCTTCGGGAACGCTCGACAGCGCGGACGGCCGCGCGAAGAATCTACAACTCAGCGCCATCGCCCAGAACGGTGCGGACCTGGCGTTCGATGTGCGCCTGATCGGCGGCCATTTCGAGGGTAAGCTTTCGGAAGACGGGAGCAAGATTGAAGGCGTGTGGACGCAGAATGGCAGCGCGGTCGCGCTCGTGTTGGGGCGCAAGACGAGGTGAGGGACATTCATCTCTTGATAACATGATTCATTTTGATTCATAATGAGTCATGACACAACACGCTGTTCAGCAGGTGGAAGAGAAGGTCTCCTCGCTGAGGGTGAGCGTGCCGGTCACGACTGAAATGCTGCATGAAATCGAGGCGAGGGCGGAACGCGCCGGGGTGAGCCGGAGCGCATTTCTGGCGCGCTTGCTGACGTATGGTCTTGAAGCTGAGCAACAGAAGCGCGATCAGTTCTTCAAAAAGATTAGGCATTATCGCGAGTGTGACGATCCGTCCGAGGTTGAGCGGCTGGGAAATGAAATTGGTGAAATGATTTTCGGCCGGTGAATTTAAAGACGGAGTGGCGGAAGCTTCCTCCGAACGCCTGCACGTTTCCGGCTCGCCGACGTCATATCCTAATAGGTTGGAGTTGATCGTGAAAACCAGAAACGCACCTAAAACGCGAGGCTTCTCGCTCATTGAACTATTGATCGTCATTTCGATCATCCTGATCATCCTGGCCATCGCACTCCCGCGATTCAACAAGGCGACGATGTCCGCGCGTGAAATGGGAGCTACCGCCACCGTCAAGACTTTGCAATCCGCCGAGGCGCAGTACTATTCCACCTTTGGCCGCTACCCGCAATCTTTGACCGAGCTCGGCAAGCCGTCGAGCGGCTCCCCCAATGCGTCGGCGGCGGATCTGATCTCAGGCGATCTGGCCAAGGGCGAAAAAGGCGGATACAAATATACCCTGCAAGCCACCCCCACCGGCTACCAGATCAACGCCGACCCGGTGGCTTACAACAACACGGGCAGCAAGACGTTTTACTCGGATCAGAGCGGCGAGATTCACCAGCATTTTGGCTCCGAGCCGGCTACGGCGAGCGACCCGGAAATCAAGTAAGTTGGCTACCGCCGCTTCTACGCCGGCGAACTTCGCATCCCGGCGAATCGCACTGCCACTTCTGATCGAGAGCGCTAATATGACAAGCAAGGACCATGATTGTCTCCACCGAGATTGCTCGTTTTGAAGGAATCACTCTCGAAAGCGGCGCCCACATCGACCCTGTCGAGGTGGCCTATGAGACCTATGGAACTCTGAACGCCGACCGCGGCAACGCCGTTTTGGTGGTGCATGCTTTTACGGGCGACGCGCATGCCGCGGGCATGAGTCGGGAGACTGGCAAGCCGGGTTGGTGGGATAACTCAATTGGCCCCGGCAAGGCGTTCGACACGGACGAATACTTCGTCATCTGCTCTAACATTCTCGGGGGCTGCCAGGGCACTACGGGTCCGGCGTCCATCAACCCGGCCACCGGGAAAGCGTGGGGCATGTCCTTCCCCGCCGTCACCGTTCGGGACATGGTTCGCCTGCAGAAGATGCTGGTGGATTCGCTGGACATCCGGCAGTTACTCGCCGTCGCCGGCGGCTCCATGGGAGGGATGCAGGCGCTCGAATGGGCCGTGTCCTTTGCCGAGAACGTGCGCTCGGTCATCGTGATTGCCAGCACGGCGCGCCATAGCCCGCAGCAGATCGCATTTAACGAAGTAGGCCGCCAATCGATCATGGCCGACCCGGATTGGAACGGCGGCGATTACTACGAAGGCGCAGCGCCGGCGCGCGGATTGTCGGTAGCGCGCATGGTCGGTCACATCACCTACATGAGCGACGAATCGATGCGGGAGAAGTTCGGCCGCCGCAGAAAAGACCAGCCCGCGACCGCAATCGACGTGGCTCCGGAGTTCGAAGTAGAAAGCTATCTGCGGTACCGGGGAAGCCAGTTCGTGACGCGCTTTGACGCGAACTCGTATATCTACATCACCAAAGCCATGGATACCTATGATGTCTCGAATGGCACAGCGTCATTGGCCGACGCATTTGAAGGCGTCAGCACCCGGTTCCTGGTGATCAGCTTCACATCGGACTGGCTCTATCCAAGTTATCAATCGCAGGAGATCGTCCGCACGCTCCGCAGGCGCAACCACGATGTCGCCTACTGCGAACTGCCCACCAACTATGGGCACGACGCTTTCCTGGTGGATGTGGAGGAGCAGACAGAACTGATTCGAGGGTTCCTCCGGAGCACGTTCCGCAATTTGGCTGGAAGCGCTGGGGCCGCGGCTTGACGCCACTCGCCGGGCGCAGCGATTTCGCCGTCATCGGACGGATCGTCACCCCAAAGAGCCGCGTGCTCGACCTCGGTTGCGGCGAAGGAGAGTTACTCGAGTGGTTGATCGAGCAAAAACAGGTCACGGCGCGTGGCGTCGAGATCTCGCCTGCCCGCGTCCGCCGCGCCATTGCCCGCGGAGTGTCCGCGTTCCAGGGCGATCTCAATGAATGCCTCACCGACTTCCCCGACAACGCTTTCGACTATGTGGTCCTGAGCCAGACCTTGCAGGAAACCCATCAACCCGTGCGGGTGATCGAAGAAATGCTTCGCGTAGGCAAGCGCGCCATCGTTTCCTTCCCCAACTTCGGGCACTGGAGCGTGCGCGCCAGCATGCTGTTCACGGGCCGCAGCCCGCGCACGCAAGCCTTCCCGTATGAGTGGTACGAAACCCCCAATATCCACTTCCTCAGCATCACCGATTTCGAGCGCCTCGCGGAAAACAAAGGACTGCGGATTGACCATCGCGAGTTCCTCACCGGCGAACGGCGTATCACCTGGCTGCCGAATCTGCGGGCTGAAGTCGCAGTATTCCTGTTCGGCTGAAGGGATACGCGAAATCCGGCAGATTGGCGCTATGATCGAGGCACCCATCGAACGGTTATGCGACTCAACATCGTCCCCGTTTTGGTTCTAATCGCCGCGTCCGCGGGATGGAACCAGGCGCTTCCGGCTGCCAACACCGGTCGTCACCCCATCCAGAACACGCAACTGACGGATTCGCAGATTGAATTTGCGATCCGTGCGAAGCTCGCGAAATCGGCGAAGATCGGCCCGGAAGGTTTTACGGTTCACGTAAAGAATAAGGTGGCCACGTTTGAAGGCAAGACCAACGTGATTCAACACAAGGGGGCAGCCACGCGAATGGCCCACAGCGCGGGCGCGATCGGTGTGGAAAACCACATTAAGATCAGCGACGAAGCACGCCGGAAGGCGGCCGAGAAGCTAGCCATGTATCGGGCCGGTGGCCAGCCTGTAAAACGTGCGAGTGTGGTCCCTTAGACAGTCCTGCGGCTGGAAACAATCTGGACCAGCGCCACGGCAATCGCCAGAATGAGCAGGATGTGGATAAATCCGCCCAGCGTATAGGAGCTGACCAGACCTAAGAGCCAGAGCACGAGAAGGATAACGAAGATAGTCCAAAGCATTTGCGGCCTCCCGGCTCAACGAATGACCAGCAATAATGTTGCCAAAACACGCGTGGCTTGCAAAGATCTTGTAAATTCAACCTGATGCCTTACAAATCCGCCTGTTAGCCCGCTACGCTGGAAGTAGTCAATATGCAAAAGATCGTTGTCGTCGAAGATGACGAAAGCCTCCGCGAAACGATCGCCGTCATGTTGGAGCGTGAGGGTTTCTCGCCCATCCTCGCGAGCGATGGCCGGCAGGGCTACGACCAGATTGTCGCTCATCGCCCCAATCTTCTGCTCACCGATCTGCGACTACCGGAGATGAACGGTTCCGACCTCTGTAAAGCTGTCCGCGCGGCCCAGATGACCACGCCTATCATCGTGCTCAGCGCGGTCTGTGATGAAGTGGACAAGGTGATCCTGCTCGAGATCGGCGCAGACGATTATGTCGTCAAGCCGTTCGGGACACGGGAACTGATGGCGCGCATCCGCGCGGTTTTGCGGCGCGTATCGCCGGACAGGCAGCGCATCTGCCGCTTCGGCGACGTCGAGGTGGATACCGATCGCCGCCTGGTCTTTCGAAATGGTGAGGAGATCCGGCTCACCCCGGCCGAGTACAATCTGCTGACTTTTCTGATTCAAAACCCAGGGCGCATCATCAGCCGCGATCAGATTCTGAACAGCGTTTGGGGATACCAGTCCTATCCAAACACGCGAACGGTGGACGCTCACATGGTGAAGCTGCGGCAGAAGCTGGAGCCGGAACCAGCGGCGCCCCGCTACCTGCTGACTATGCATGGTTTCGGATACCGCTTCAACCCTTGAGATTTCGGGACATGAGATCATCGCCATTTATCCTCCTGGTGGAAGATTGCGAGGATGCCGTAACGGCTCTGCAGATGGCGCTGGAAACACACTACCGCTGTCCGGTACACTATGCGCGCGACGCCGCGTGCGCCCTGGACATTCTGGGTGCGCTTGGCGCGCCGCTCGCGGTGATCACCGATCTTCACCTTCCGGGCGTCGACGGATTCGAGTTGATCGCCCTGGTGCGCCGGAACGATTCCTGCGCGCGGACCCCCATCATCGTTCTCAGCGCCGACACTCACCCACGGACGCCGGGTCGCGTCCTTGAACTCGGGGCGGATGCCTTCTTCGAGAAGCCTTGCTCTCCAGTCGGCATCTGCCTCCAACTGGAGCGGATTCTTCATGCGAAAAACGGTTCTGCTGGTTCTTCTCAGCGCCCTTTATCTTCAGGCCCAAACGGGTGACGCGCAACAGGCGACGCTTCAGCGAATTCTCGAACGGCTGGAGGCCGTTGAGAAGCAGAATGAAGAAATGATGCAGGAGATTCATTCTCTGCGCGCCGAATTAGCGCAGGCCCATGCGGCCGCGCCAGCCGCAGCAACGCCCGAATCGGAGCGGCTGGACGTGGCCGAGAATCGCATTGAGGAGCAGGCGCAAACCAAGGTGGAAGCGTCTCAGCGGATGCCGCTGAAGTTCACTGGAATGGCCCTCTTCAACACGTTTCTCAACAACAAAGCCGCGAACGCCCCCAATGATTACTCAACCCTCCTGACAGGTCCGGATCGCTCTGGCGCCACGCTGGGCCAATCGCAACTGGGCATCTCGTTCAGCGGACCGGACCTGCCAGGAGGCGGCCGCATCTGGGGAGACCTGGATATGGACTTTCTGGACGGACCCGATGGCGAGAATTACACCCTCAATCTACGGCGCGGTATTGTGAACTTCGACTGGGACTCCCGCTCGATCAGCGTCGGGCAGGATAGGCCGTTAATCTCGGCGCGCCAGCCGGATTCCCTGGCGGAAGTCGCCATTCCCGCGCTCGCGAGCGAGGGCAACTTCTGGCTCTGGCAACCGCAGGTTCGATACGTTGAACGATTCCGGCTTGGCGCGTCAAGCGGCATAGAGGTTGCGGGATCGTTAATTGAAACGGATGAGCAATCCGGCTACGTTCCCAGCTATCTGGTCCACACGCTCGACCCGTCCCGGCCTGCGATTGAGGGCCGCGCGAATTTCTGGCACTCCTTCAGCGACAATGTCCGCTTCGATTTTGCCCCCGGCTTCCATGAAAGCACCACACACGTCAATGGCTATAGCGTGCCTTCGCGAATAGCAACGCTCGATTGGGGTGTGTCTCCGAACAAGTGGGTGCACCTCACGGGCCTCTTCTTCGGCGGCCACAACATGTCGGAGCTGGGTGGTTTTGTGGACGGTTTTACGGTTCTTCCTTACCAGACGCCGATCGCCGTGCATGGGGTCGGGGGATGGTCGCAACTGGCATTCACGGTAACGCCGCGGCTGACGCTCAATACGTTCTGCGGCTTCACCGCGCCGCGGGAGTCGGATCTTGCCGCCGGCTCGAGCGCACACTCCGGTTCGTGCGCTGCCAACGCAATTTATCGCATTGCCCCGAACGTGCTGGTGGCGGCGGAAATATTGCAGGAACGCCTGGGCTATGTAGCGCAGCCGCATACCATTCAGAATCACTATGACCTTGCCATCGGTTATCTGTTCTAGGCTAGCTGTCCTCGCTTGCTGTGGGATGGTAGGGACGCTCTGCGCCGCCACGGTCAGCGGTACGGTAGAGCTAATCGGGTCATCGAAGATGGCCGATCGTTCCGGTGTCGTTGTCTGGCTGGAACCGCTGGATGGTCACGAAGCGACGACGCCACGGCATGAACGCATGATCCAGAAGAATAAGACCTTCACCCCGCACATTCTGCCCATTTCCATGGGGAGTTCCGTTGAGTTTCCCAACCTCGACCCGATCTTCCACAACGCTTTCTCCAACTTCAACGGACAGGTGTTCGATCTCGCTCTCTACCCCCCG
Source organism: Bryobacterales bacterium (assembly GCA_003136675.1). Lineage (GTDB taxonomy): Bacteria > Acidobacteriota > Terriglobia > Bryobacterales > Bryobacteraceae > Bog-113. The sequence continues at coordinate 50,780 of PLFE01000016.1, read as the reverse complement.
GGAAAATCGAAGACGGTCACGTTCCGCCGTCCGGGAGTTGTCCGGATCTTCTGCAATATTCACCCGGCGATGTCCGCCGTCATCGTGGTGGTCGACACCCCGTACTACGCCGTATCCGATCGAACGGGCCGCTTCATACTCCCCGATGTCCCAGCCGGCCGCTATCGCGAGGACATCTTCTTCGAACGCGCCACCCCGGAGACACTGGCGGCTCTTACAAAAGAAGTGGACGTGCAAGAGGCTCGCGAAGTGCTGCCGCTGATCCGGATTTGGGAAACGGGTTACTTGCCGAGCGCACACGCCAATAAGCACGGGCAGCCATACTCGCCGGAATCGGAAAGTCCGTACACGGTGCACTGAGATGTCGAGGCCCTCTCTACTTTGGCGCGTCCTGTTCGCCACCTCGGCCGCTACCGTGATTCTCTTCGGGGCCACCGCGTACCTGATCGCCCAGTTCGCCGTTCGCAACACGCAGCAGAGCGTTCAGGAAGAGGTCCGGCTCAGCCTGCGCGATTTCGAGTTTCTGTGGCACACGCGGGCTGAGAGCCTGGAACGCGCCAGTGAATTGCTCAGCACGATGTCCGATGTGCGGGGAGCCTTCAAGACCGGCGACGCCGCCACCATTCGCGATACCGCTTCGGACCTTTGGTCTCGCGTCTCCCGCGAAGATGCCGTTTTCCTGGTTGTTGATCCGTTAGGCCGGGTCATTGCTTCGCTGGGGGGCGGTGGCGCATCCGCCCAGCCCTTCCCTGGACTGGCTCTGGCGATCCCTCGCGCGAGCCTCGGCTTCCCGAAGCAGGTGGCCGGGTTCACGGTGGAAAGCGGCCGGCTGTATTACACGATCCTGACTCCGGTGTACGTGGACTCCGCATCCGGACCGGCGTTACTCAACATTCTGGTAACCGGATTTGAGGTGAACGATCAATTCGCGGGAAGCCTGGCCGAGGCGAGTGAAGGCAGTGACTTCCTCTTCTCCGCCGGGGGGCGCGCGGTAGCCACCACGCTTCACGCCGTCCCCCCAAGTTTGGCGGGCTCATCGGTGGAGATCGGCGACACGCGGTACGCTTTGCTGACGGAGCCGCTGCTCGACTTGTTCGGGAAGCCCGCGGGAAGTCTCACCGTCCTGCGTTCGCTGGCGGCGACGGACCGGCATCTCAGCGAACTGCGCGGACGCATCGCGCTGATTCTAGTGTTCGCAATCCTGATGGCTCTTCTGGTCAGTTACGCACTGGCCCGCCATATCATCGACCCCATCCACCGGCTGGACGCAGCGGCGGCGGAGATCTCGCGCGGCAATTACGGCTACCGGCTCGACATCGGCCGTGACGACGAACTGGGCCGGCTCGCGCGCACTTTCAACGCGATGTCGGATTCCATTCAGCAAGCCCGCAAGGAACTGATCACGCAAGAGCGGCTGAATACCATCGGACGCCTGTCGAGTTCCATTGTGCACGATCTTCGCAATCCGCTGGCCGCCATCTACGGAGGCGCGGAGATGCTGGCCGACAATGAGAATCTTTCCCCGCCGCAATCCCGCCGCCTGGCGCTGAGTATCTACCGCGCATCCCGGCATGTACTGGAAATGCTTCGCGACTTGACGGACACGGTTCGCGGCAAGGCGGAACCGATCGAGACCTGTCATCTGCTGGATATCGTGGAAGCGGCGCGCGGGTTGATTGTCCAACCTCCCGAAGCGCAGCGGACTGAGATCCAGATCGATATTCCGGCCGAGTATGAGTTGCCGCTCGAACGCTCGCGCATGGAGCGCGTCTTCCTGAACCTGATCAGCAACTCGCTTGAGGCGACTCCCGATGGGGGGCTGGTCCGCATTTCGGCGCGCGAAGAAGAGGGCGCTTATCTCATTCAAATCGACGACAACGGGAGCGGGATTTCAGAAGAAGTTCGCAAACAGTTGTTTCTCCCGTTCTTCAGCCATGGAAAACGCAGCGGCCTTGGCTTGGGACTTGCGCTCTCCCGTCAGACGGTATTGGATCATGGCGGGCAACTATGGGTTGGTGAAAAAGACACGCCAGGGGCAAGGTTCTTCGTCCGCCTTCCAGCATCGGGGCATGCGGCGCGGGAAGCTGCTCATGTGGCCTGAAAGCAGCCTCGACCGGGCTTGATCGGAAGAATAGAAAAACGGACACTGGAAGAGAGAAGGAATGCCATGCCCACCGAGACGGTCACACTTACGCCGGACGCACTGCTGGATCTACCCGCGCTGCCGGACGGGAAGCATTACGAACTCAGCGATGGGGAGTTGATAGTCGTGGGAACAGCAGGTGCGATTCACGAACTGATCAAATCGAGGGTGTTTGTGATCCTGGTCAAGTACCATCTTCGAACCATGTCCGGACAGCCTTTTTCGGAGGCCGTGTTCACTTTAGGCTTGAGCCGGGCTCGGATTCCGGATGTCGCGTTGGAGGGTGTCGGACGAGCGCGTCCGCAGAATTCCGCGGGAGAACCGAGCCACTGCTATCGCTCCCGACGTGGCCATCGAAATCATCTCCGGCACCGAGTCTCCCGAACAGATGGATAGGAAGCTTCGCGATTATCTGGAAGCCGGAGTCGAATTTTGGCGGATTTTTCCTTCCACTGAGAGCCTGACAATTTGGCGGGAGAAACAAGGCTTCCGGCTGGATGGCGATCAACTGGTTACTTCGGAAAAGCTGCGTGGCTTTTCGGTTCCGGTCTCGGAGTTTTTCAGAAGATAGTTACCGATGTTCCAGATCGCCGTCCATCATGAGGGCCCAGAAGAATAGATCGATACCAGGGTTATGCTGCTGAATTTGCGCCAAGATGGCATCTCGTTCTTCGGCCGAGATTGGGCGCTGCTCCAGTGCGACAGGAGTTTCTCTACCTTCGGCCGCCTTCGTCACGGCCGCTAGAGCCGCTCGTAGCCCGTCCAGTGATACTGCAATTGGCTTCGGATCCCATCGGCCCTCACCGTGCCCGACCGTGTAGACGGGATATCCCGGTGCTGCTTTGTCGATGAAGATCGGATCTCCGCATTCGCCCTCGAAGCCTATCACGAGCCAGTTTCTTAAGCCAGTCCCCGTCACCATCTCCACAGAGGTTCGTTCCGTCAGGATGTATGGAAAAGCCTACCTGACGCTCTCGTAACTCTGATGGCCGGCAGATGGATACACTGCTGTAGCCGAACGCCACTTCGGCGGGCAGTTGCATCAAGTATTGTTCGTAATCGAGCATGCAGGCACCATAGAAAATGGCCCACCGGATTTTCGTCCGGTGGGCCTTATACTGAACTACCCTTTACTTATTTCGGGCAGTCAGCTGTCACTGTTGCAGGTGCCTGCTGGGCGTTCCCGGCAGACGGAGGCAGATTCGCGCCCTTAGGCACAAACCAGATCTCCACGCGCTGATCCTTCAACTGATCGTCAGAGGAAGTGATCTTAGAGCCCTTGCGCTCCAGGATGGAAGCCGCGCAGGCCGGTTTCTTCAGATCCGGACCTTGACCGGCCCCGAGGGTCGCGATCTTGATGCGGCTGGGGTCGATACCCGGCTTGGGACAAACACCGGCGGCGGACGCCAGTATCTGGGCCGCATGCAGAGCGCGCTCCATTGCAAGGTTGGTGGCCGCTTCTTCAGCAGCCTTGCGGCGCCGTTTCCCGCGCATCGGGACAACCTTTTCATTGCCCTCGTGGCCGACGAGCACGACGTCGTAGTTGGCGTATTGACCGGAAGTGAGGGCCGGATACACCTGATCAATCAGAATGCGCTTACCGCAGTTGTTCACGCGGGAGTTGCCCGTCGGGAAGATGATGTCATCCTGCTGGACAAAGCCTGGAAGGGGGCATTTCACGGTAAGGTCTACTTCGGCCGTGGCGCTGCCGCCCTTGTCATCCGTTACGGTAACGGTGGCCTTCACCGGTCTGGTGCCGCCATCGTTCGCGCACTGTACGCTCGACGAATCGTAAGTCGCCGTATCGGTACCGGACACTGTCCCCTCCGAAGCTGTCCACGAGAGGGAAAGCGCGCCGGCGCAATCGCCAGCCTGAGGCGTGGCATAAAGCTGCGTCGACTCTTTAAAGGCCAATTCGTTCTTGGCGGCTCTCGCGGTAACGGTCGGAGGCGTATGCGCCCGGATCATGATGGAAACCGCGGGAACAACCGACTTGGAAAGCGTTTGGCTGTCCACCACCGTGAGAGCGACCTGATGTGAGCCGCCGGAACCGGTGGGAACCGTCAGAGTGCTGGTGTGCGAGTCCGCATCATGACCGTCGATCGTCCAGCGGTAGTTCGGAACCGCAAACGATTTTGGATTGCTGATGGAAGCCGTAACCGTGATCGGGGTGCCGGCGCAAACGTTGTTGCCCGAAGCCGCGATGCTCACGCCATCCCACGCCTTGGAAACCGGCAGGGAAATTGTTTCCTTGCCGCCCCAGACATAGTAGATACCGCCTGTCGCTTGAACGCCGTTGAAGATTCCGTTTGGCGGGATGAAGATGAGTGGTCCGGTCACGCCGGAGCCTGTGGTCCCGGAATTCGGTACGCTGCCGCTCTGCACTTCGGCGGGCGTGATCCCGAACTCCGCAAGTCCGTAATGAGGCTCGCGCGAAATAATACCAAGTATCTCCGCACGCAACCCGAAGTGATCGCTGAAGCGGACCTTGAGGCCAAATCCGTAGGTAGCGGCGAAACGCGTGTCGGCGGCCATGTTGTACGCTCCCAACGAGACGTTCGCCGGATTCTCGACGATCGCTAAAGCATCATCGGTGGGGCGGTACGAAATCAAGCCAGCGCCAGCCTTCAGATAGGGACGGACCGCCGATCGCTTCGGTTTGAAATAAACGAGCAGGCTGTTCTGGAACATCCACATTCTCTGAGAGAGTTGGAACTGCTGGATTGCGCCGTTGAAGTCGGGGGTGAAGTGGATCGGATTCTGCGAATAAGTGAGGCTTTGCTCGAGGCCGAGATACTTCGCAAAATTCTCGGTTGCGAAAATACCGATCACGCCGCTGGGAGCGAGCCCGGTGCGGAGCGGATCGAACTTGCGCTTCCAGAAGTCCGCTCCTCCAAAAATGCCGATCTCATAATCCTGGGCACGCGGCAACTCAAACGTTGATGTGCCGGGTGGTGGAAGATCGACGGTCGTAGTAGATTGCGTCGTCGAAGCATCCTGCGCAAATGCGGTACCTGCCAGCGCCAGACTGGCTCCAAGAAGACTAAAAAGCAGGCGTTTTGTCGTTCTGCTGGTTTTCAACATATCGGTCCTTTCTTAAATCAACTTCCGGAAAACTTGAACTGGTTAACCTCTCTCCATCCAGTTCCCGGACAAAAATCCCACGCGTTGCCGTGACCGCAAGTAAGTGCCGCGGCCCCTGTGAAGTGATCGCGAGATTGCGAACAGAAGCTCCGCCCAGGCCTTCTTCCTCCGAGCGCCGCCATGTTTTTCCCCCATCTCGCGATTCATAAAAGCTTCCATACTCAAACGCAAAAGCCAAACTCGGGTCGGCCCGGTCCATAGCTATCGACGTAACGCTGGCGACGGGCAGCCCGGACTCCGCGGCTTGCCATGTCATAGCGCCATCTTCACTGCGGAAGACGCCTCTCGATGTTCCGGCCAGAATTACCTTCCCGGAGGCAGCCACGCCGTAGACATCGCTAAAGAACGGCAAATGACGGGCCATCCATGTTGCTCCGTCATCCTCGGAAACCAGCAAGCGGCCGGGCGTCAGGGCCAGGGCTTCACGGCCCGCCAGGAGGCTGATGATCGAAGCGCCATCGGCAGCCGCCATCGACCACGTCAATCCTTCGTCGGTGCTCCGGTATAAACCCGCTTCCGTACCCGCCATAATCGCATTTTCGAGAGCACAGAGAGAAGTCAGATGAACAGGGTTTAATGGCGGGGGCGCGGTATTTTTCCGGTTCGCTACTTTTGCCGGTTCTCCCTTGCGAACGGACTTGGGGCTCGTCCGGGCCGCCGGAAGTTCCGCGGCTTTTGCCGATATCGTCGTCCGCGTCCATTCGCTGCCGCGGTCCGTCGAACGATAAAGCGCGGTCGCGGTCGCAGTCAATAGTGTACCGGCCCGAGTCCGCACAACCGCCAGGATGCCGCCAAATCCAAACGACGCCGGGTCGGCAATCTTCTCCCAATGCAGCCCGCCGTCCGAACTGCGGAAAACCGCGCCGGAGTCAACTTCAGCGTTGGTCCCGGTGTAAATATGCTCGCCCGCCTCGCTGATGGGCGCAAAGTTCCGGCTGGTGAACCCGTCGTTGATCGGCGCCAGCGTCTCGCCCCGATCCGTACTCTTGAACAGACCGCTATCGGCCGAGGCGACGTACAAAGTTCCATTCGAGACGGCCAGGCCTTTAATCTCGTTCGGGGCAATGTCTTTCCATTCCGCGCCGCCATCCAGAGTGCGATAGAGGCCGCGGCTGGTGCCCGCGAAAATCACCTCGGGATGCTGCGGGTCTTGCGCGAACGCGTAGGTGCGCCGCGAAGTAAAGGGGATCCCGCTCATCTTCGACCAAAGCGCACCACCATTGGTGCTGCGCCAGAAGCCGCTGCACGCCCCGATGAAAACGCGCGAAGGCTTGTTGGGATCGACGCGCAAGGTGATGATGTCCGAATCCGTCGACATGCCATCGGCAATCAGGGTCCAGTTTGCTCCTCCGTCGGATGTCTTCCAGGGAAGGCGCGGCGTGCCGGCGTAAAGCACATCGCTGTTGTTCGGATCAAACGCCACCGAAACCACAGGCTGCAATTCGATGTTTCCGGCCGGAGAGATCGGCTGCCATGTGGCGCCGCCGTCATGCGTCAGGCGTACACCGTCGCGCATACCCACAGCCATCACATGTGGATTCTTACTCCAAATCGCCAGGGAATACACTTCAGCTCCGCCCAGGCCTTTCACGGCTTGCCACGTTTTTCCGCTGTCGTGTGTGCGGTACAAACCGGGCAAAGTGCCGTCGGCCACCGCCGCATAGATCACCGCCGGGTCCGACGGATCCATTACCAGCATGTGGAGCATGGCTGAATACTGGCGAGGAAATGCGATGGACTGCCACTTTTCTCCGCCGTTTTTTGATATAAACAGGTTGGCGTTCTTCGTACCGGCAATCAGGATGGAAGAGTTCGCGGGACTCACGGCAATGGATTCCGCGTTCCCGCCGAATGGGCCCGTGGGAATCCAGTGTCCGCCCGCGGCGACAGCGCACCACGGCAGCAGCGTCCAGATTGCACCGGCGACCACCATCCGTTGTAAAGAATCCCGCATTCCTGAAGATCGCGAGCGTATCGCTAAGCCCCTTTGTGTAGTTAAGTTTAGCAAAACTTGTTTGCAACCAGATATCAATCGGAACGATCCGGTACAGTTCCGCTGATCGCCGTTTCTAAGGATGGGCATTATTCGTATTGGAATTCACACCTCGCGCGCCGGCTCGCTCGAAAAGGCGGCAATACGAGCTTACGAGCTGGGTGCGAATACATTCCAGATTTTCTCAGCCAGCCCGCGGCAATGGCTTGCCCACTCGCTCGACCCCGACGATGTGCGCCGATTTCAGGACGCCCGCCAGCGGTTCGGCCTGCATCCCCTTGTTATACACGTGAACTATCTGATCAATCTCGCCTCGCCCGACCCAGTGATTCGCGACAAATCCATCCGGGCCTTTCGAGGGGAACTGGAGCGCGCCGCGCAGATTGGAGCAGAATACCTGGTCACGCACCCCGGCAACCATAAATTGTGGAGTTCGGAAGAAGGGATTGCCGCTTTCGTCCTGGGCGTGAACGAGGCTGCCGCGGAGCTGGATATGCGCGGCATCACGGTGCTGATCGAGAATACGGTGGGTGCGGGAGCGCAACTTGGCGGGAAATTCCAGCAACTGCGGGCCATGCGGGATTTACTGGTTCAGTTGAGCGATGTCCCTGTGGGCTATTGCCTGGACACGTGTCACCTGTTCGCTTCCGGCTTCGACATTTCGACCAGGCTTGGACTCGCGCAAACGCTGCGGGAGGCCGACAGCATACTTGGTCTGGAACACGTTCGCGTGATTCATGCGAACGATTCGAAAGGCGCGCTGGCGTCTCGTCTCGACCGCCATGCCAACATTGGACAAGGGCAGATTGGCGAGGAAGGCTTCGGCCGGCTCCTGCGGCACCCCCGGCTTCGAGAGAAACCCTTCATCCTGGAAACTCCCGTGGATGAGGAAGGCGACGACCGTCGCGACCTTGAGACTCTGAAGAGGCTGGCAGCCGTTCCCATGAAACTGAAAGGCAAATAAGCGCGCGATGGCTGAAAAGGTATACGACTTCCTGGAGATTGAGCATAAGTGGGCAGATGCCTGGGAAGCGTCTGGAGACGCTCTCTACAGCGCGGAGGAGAACTCCGCCAAGCCGAAATACTACGTGCTCGAGATGCTGCCTTATCCCTCCGGCGCACTGCACATTGGCCACATCAAGAACTATGCGATCGGGGACGCGCTGGCGCGTTACATGTGGATGCGCGGCTTCAACGTTCTACATCCCATGGGGTGGGATGCATTTGGTCTGCCGGCGGAGAATGCCGCAATCGCCAACCAGCGGCCGCCGCGCGAATGGACACTGAACAACATCGCGAAGATGAAGCGGACGTATCGCCGCTTCGCCTTCTCGTTCGACTGGACTCGCGAAGTCACCACATGCGAGCCCGACTACTACCGGTGGAATCAGTGGTTTTTTCTCAAGATGCTGGAGCGCGGCATCGCCTACCGCAAGAAAGCGCTGGTGAACTGGTGCCCGCTGTGCTGCACCGTTCTGGCCAATGAACAGGTGGTGGACGGCTGCTGCTGGCGTCATGAAACCACACCCGTGGAACAGCGCGCGTTGGAGCAATGGTTCCTGCGCACCACTAAATATGCAGACCAGCTGCTGGACGACATGCGGCAACTGGAAGGCAACTGGCCGGAGCGCGTCCTCACGATGCAGCGCAACTGGATCGGGCGCTCCGCTGGCACTGAAGTCGACTTCGCGATCTGCGGCGACAGCCGCAATATACGCGTGTTCACCACGCGTATCGATACCATCTACGGCGCGACCTGCCTGATCCTCGCGCCGGAACACTCATTGGTTGCGGAGCTTCTGGACTCGACTGCGCAGGCGCGTGCGAAGGCCATGGTGGATGCGCGGGCCGCGGGGGGGCCGGGCGATTTCGAAAAGGAAGGATTCGCGACCGGGTTAGAGGCGCGGAATCCTTTTAGCGGCGAATTGCTGCCCGTGTGGATCGGCAACTTCGTGCTCACCGGCTACGGCACTGGGGCGATTATGGCCGTGCCCGCGCACGATCAACGCGACTTTGAATTCTGTGTAAAGTACGGCCTGCCGGTGCGCGCGGTGATCAGCGCAACTGGAGAGGGCGCGCTGGAACATCTCGAAACCGCGCTAGAAATTGACGGTTTCGTGGAAAACTCCGGGCCGTATTCGGGCCTGTCGAGTGAAGAGGCTCGCCGCCGGATGACTCACCGCGCGCAGAACGAAGGTTTTGGGGCCGCATCCATTACGTTCCGGCTCAAAGACTGGGGCATCTCGCGCCAGCGCTACTGGGGCACGCCGATCCCGGTGATTCATTGTCCGGTGGACGGTATTGTTCCGGTGCCCGAAGCGGAACTGCCGGTGCTGCTGCCGGCGGATGTTCGCATGACCGGAGAAGGCCAGTCCCCATTGGTCACGGCCCCGGAATTCGTGAATGTGAAATGCCCGGTTTGTGGCGGCCCAGCCAGGCGCGAAACCGACACCATGGACACATTCGTCGATTCCTCCTGGTATTTCTATCGCTATTGCGACCCGAAAAATGGTTCCGCGCCCTTCGATTCGAAAAAGATCGCGTATTGGTTCCCGATCGATCAGTACATCGGCGGGGTGGAACACGCCATTCTTCACCTGATCTACTCCCGCTTCTGGACGAAAATGATGCGCGATCTGGGTCTTACCCAAAACGACGAGCCGGTGCGCAAGCTCTTCACGCAGGGCATGGTGATTCGTGACGGCGCCAAGATGTCGAAATCGAGGGGGAACGTGATCGGCGCGGATGACGTGGCTGAAGAATACGGCGCGGATGCGTCACGCATGTTCGTTCTGTTTGCCGGGCCACCGGAGAAGGAATCGGATTGGACCAAATCGGGAATCGAGGGGATTGCCCGGTTCCTCGGCCGCGTCTACCGGTTCGCGACGCGAAATGCCGTTTCGACGGGAACAGGCGCCGCGGACGACGCGGTCCAGCGCAAATTGCATCAGACGCTGAAGAAGATCACGGAAGACTTTGAATCCCGGTGGCATTTCAATACTTCTATTGCCGCCCTGATGGAACTGCTGAACGAACTGCATGCGCACGAATCCGCCATATCGCAGGCCGCGATGAAGGAAACCCTCCGCGCTCTCACGCTGATGATGGCGCCGTTTGCGCCTTACCTGGCACAGGAACTGTGGACCGGGCAGGGATTCGCCGGTCCGGTATTCAAACAACCCTGGCCGCAATATGACGCGGATCGCGCGCGCGAGACCGGCGCGGAGATCGTTCTGCAGGTGAATGGCAAACTCCGCGGGCGGTTAACGGTTCCACATGGAACGCCGGAGCAGGAACTGAAAGCGCGCGCCGCGGAGCACGACAAAATTGCGCCGTTGCTTTCAGGGAAGACCATCGTCAAGGTCATCGTGGTGGTCGATCGCCTGGTCAATTTCGTCGTCAAATAGCGCCTTTTCCTGAAAGTACACAACTATTACCCACGCCGCCTTCAAAAGCCGATAGCGTGAAAGCAGGCTCCCATGACCCCTGTGCTCAACGAAAAGGTTGCAACGAAAGCCGCGCCGATTGTGAATCGGGACGGCATTAATTGGACTTCCGCCATCGCCTTTGGCGTTTTCCATGTAGGAGCCATCGCGGCTCTATTCTTTTTCACGTGGCCTGCGTTCTTCGTCGCACTGGGCTTATACTGGGTTTCCCTGAGCTTGGGGATTGGGATGGGATACCACCGGCTGCTGACGCACCGCTCCTACAAGGTTCCCAAAGCCATCGAGTACTTCCTGGCGATATGCGGAACACTGGCCCTCGAAGGCGGCCCTACCTTCTGGGTTGCGACGCATCGCGTGCACCATCAATTCTCGGATAAAGATGGCGATCCCCATACTCCGCGTGACGGCAAATGGTGGGCTCATATCGTCTGGATGCTGGTGGGCGACGCGACGAATTACGACTCCGCTGTGTGCGAGAAGTACGCGCCGGACCTGACGAAAGACCGCTTCCTGGTGCTGCTTTCGAAGTATCACTATGTGCCTCTGGTCATTTTGGGAGTTCTCCTTTTTGCATGGGGCGGCCTGCCGTTCCTACTTTGGGGGCTGTTCTTCCGTGTGACGATGGGGCTGCACGCGACATGGCTCGTGAATTCGGCTACCCATCTTTGGGGCCAGCGGCGGTTCGCGACTCGTGACGATTCGCGCAACAACTGGTTTGTGGCGTTGCTCAGCTTCGGCGAGGGATGGCACAACAATCACCACGCGCATCCAACTTCCGCGCGTCATGGTCTGGCATGGTATGAATTCGACATGACGTGGATTGGCATTCGTTGCCTGCGAGCCCTGGGCGTGGCGAAATCGGTGAAGGTTGCTGAGTTGCCGCGGCCGGCCGTTGAGCGCGAGTCGAAGGCGGCGTAAAAGCCGCTTATCCAGCCTTCCTGAGTTCTTCGAAATGTTCGATTTTGCCGGGCAAGGCCAGCGCCGCGCTCCTCAACTCGCTTCCAGTGCGCCCATGGACCGGCGTCCATACCAGGCCCACGCTGACTGAGAAAACGAGATCCGGATCAGCCGCCATGCGAGCATCGCTCACGGACTCGATGATCCGGTCCGAAACCGCCTGTGCAAGCGCCAAAGGCGTTTGAGGCAGGAGGAGACCGAACTCGGCAGGTCCGGTGCGACCCAGGATGTCGTCCGGCCGGCACGCCGCGCCGATCGCCGCGGCGACAGCCTGAACCGCCTGTTCCGTTGCCCTTTGCCCAAAAAGCCCTGCAATTCCCTCCGCATCGTCTAAAGCCAGGACCAGCAAGGCTACCGGAGAATCTCCGTCGTTATATCCGGCGACCGCCTCATCGACAAGCTCATCGAACCTCCGTCGGTTCAGCAACCCCGTCACGGAATCGGTCTCTGCAATCCGCAGGAGGCGTGCATTCGCCAGATCGAGTTCCTGCTTGTAATTTTGCAGTTGGCATGTCCTCTGCCGCAACACCGTCTCCATCACCTGATACGTCGAGGCACGCTGCCCCTCGATCGTGGCGTGGGCCGGCAGCATGACGGAGGTGGGAATCGACACCCAGCGGGATTCGAGAGAACGCGCATGCACGCATTCATAAGCCTTTTGCATCGCGAGATAACCCTGGTAGTAGCGGCTGGAATCAATCACCGCGCACAAAGTACCGGATTCAAGATACGGTCTGGTGACGTCCGTAAGGCCGAAAGTGACCGCGCGAGCCGGACGCCGCACCCGTCGCAGAATCTCATTGAGGAAGGGTGTTTCCGAGCAACCGACGTACAGGCCGTCGAACGAGAACCCGGCCGAATTCAAGGCGGCGAGCAGACCCTCCGCCGTGTCATACTCCGTCAATGTAAACGGAGTGAGACTGGCGCGAAGCGCTTCGAGAAAGCCTCCATATTGCTGTTCGAGATGGGCGTTCCGGCGGCATCCGGCCAGCGCCACGACACGGCCCTGGGGTGGAAGGACGCTCTCCAGCATTTGCCCAGCCAGGCGGCCGGCGACTCGATAATCCGGTCCCACAAATAAGGCGCGGCCGCTGAGCGGGGCGTCGTTGAAAACGGTCACGACGGGCGACCCCTGTCTCGCGTGGCGCTCAATGAGACTATCGAATCGTTGAGATTCGGACGGCAGCAGAACAATCGCGTCGGGCGAGGCCGCAAGCAACGCCTCAAGAGACTGCGCCTGCAGTTCGGCGTCGAGGCTTTCCACCAGAATGTTGTTTACCTGCACACCCAGCGGGGCAAGTTCATAAGCCGCGCTCCACACGCCCTCCCAGAAATCTCCAAAAAAAGTAAAGGGCTCCTGCGGTGCGACCACGGCTATAGTGACGCTTGTTTTGTGCACCTATAGAGGAAGTATCGGATAGCTGGATTAATTCTTTAGTTTCCGCAAGGCGGGCTTACGACTAATCGCCCGAAACCCGCTGTGGGGTAGGCCGTGCAAAGAACGCCGCCAGCGCCGGCCGCAACTGCGGCCATGACGTCCGCGTCCAGGACAAACCCACCATTGCAGCGGTGATCGCAGCGGCCACCACTACGGTTTGGCCAACATCCAGATTCATCTTCATCCAACCCAACCAGTGACCGTAGACCAACTCGATGTGAACCCAGTAAACCAGTAATGACGTGGTCCCCAACTGGCGCACCCAGCTCCATCGCTGCGCCGAAGCCTGAAGCAGCCAAACATACGAGAATGCCGCCAGCAACAGAAGCACGCCCAGCTTGATAAAAATCAGCGCCGGCCCATCCACCCAGAAATCGCTCTTCGGATACAAGGCCGGCTCAAACACCGAAATCGCACTCACGCCAAAAGCCAGCGCGATTCCGGCCAACGCCACCCATTGCATTCCACGGGAAATCTGCTCCTCGCTCACAATGCGAATCAGCGATCCAAAGCTCATCCCAAAAGCGATAAATGCGGCCCACGGGAAGAAGGAAAAGTAGGCGGAGTTGGGAACAAAATAATCGCGCAGCAGCGGTACTGGAATCGACGGGCCAAGCTGGGTGATCAGAGGCGAAACAAGCGCAATCGCGCAGCCCACAATCGCGCAGTAGCGGACACGTTCCGCTGTGGTAAAGAGCGCCATTATGGCCAGCAGCGCGATTCCCAGCCCCATGCAATTCAAGATGTCCACCTTCAGCATCTCCTGCCAGGGGCTGTTCGTATCGGAGAACATCCGCGTAAATAGCCACAACTGAATGCGAAAAGCGAAGGCTACCGCAACCAGATATCCGGCCCGCCGCAGTGACCCCGACCAGCGCTTCCAGAACGTGTAGCCCTTACGCGCCTGGCTGTCCATCAGAAAGGAAAGCGTCACGCCTGTAAGGAAAAGAAAGATCGCCGGCGGCATCCCGCCCACGAATTGCGAGAACACGTACGGTCCGCCCGTTCGCAGATCGCTGCGCGTGAACGAGTGGAACACATGTCCCTGCAGCATAATCACCGCTGCCAGGCCGCGCATCCAATCCAGATAGAGTAGGCGGTTCGCCGTCTTCATTGATCTAAGCAACTGCAATGGGCATGCCAAAACAAATCAGCGGCCCGGAGTCTCTTTCTTTACATTCTTCGGCAGTTTCAACTTGACAGCCGAGTCGGCAAGGCTGGGGTTCATCTTCAAATCAGTGAAGACAAAAAGCTGATAATCTCCACCACTTTGATAAATCTTGTGCTGCAAAGGGTACCCGGTGTCCGTGGCCAGCCAGAGTTCGATCTTCTGAACCTTGCTCGCCACCTCTTTATCCTTCGGCTTCAGCAGAAGCTTCGCCGCCGCGTGACCATTCACCGTGTCCGGTCCCTCATAAGTGATGTCGTTCGCGGCCGTCAATTCGTTACGCGAAGTTCCAAAGCCCAATAGGAGAAATCGCTCAATTAGCGAACTGTTCTGGCCTAGGTTGTATTCCTGAACAGTATTCAGCTTCGGCAGATAGATGTCGAGCAGGTTACCTTGCAGTTGCACCGACTTTAGATCGGGCTGGCTGAAATCCACCAGCATGCGCGTCTCCCCCGGTCGATCTCTCTTAATCCTGATCTTCCCCGCCGACACCTGGCTTTCATCGATCGCAGAAGTGTATGCGGTCTGCGTCAGGTCGGCAGTCATGCTCTTGAAGGCTGCCGCCGCCCGGTCCATTTTTGTCAGAATGTCATCAAGCGGAGTGGCTTTCGCGGCTGTAAGCTGCAGTAAGACACACAAAGCCAGTTTCCACATACGTACGTTAGATGTTCCGGCCTACGGTTTGGCTACGGCCATGTAGCCCGTTAACTCACGTTCGGAGTTGTAGATGGGGTCGAGCCGCGTGACGCTCTGTGTTTTCCCGGTTTCCGTCTTCAGGATCGCACTCACTTTGGCCAGCCGCTCCGGTTCCGATGCGGCTTCGGGAACTTGCGAGATCAGAGCTGGTGAGAGCCAGAAAACGCTCATCCCTCGCTGCGAGGGCAGCAAGGCCACCTCGTGCGAATGCGGAGCTTTGGGTTGATCGTGAAACCATTCGCGCGGCGTGAGAAAAATAAATGCCACAATGGCCGCGACCATAATGTCGTACTGCCACGAAGCTCGCGGGAAATCCCAGAGAATCACCCGCCGCAGAGGACTCCACACAGTCTTTGAGTTTAGCATTGAATCAGATGCCTCTCCTGGCCGCTTCCTTGCTGATGCTCGCCCTCAACGTCCAATATCCGGCGCACTGGTTCACCCCGGTCACCGACCCGCACAAGCCGGATTGGGAAATTCTGCCGCAGGCCGCCAAACCCGGCGAAGTGATCCTCTCCAAGCGCAACGAACTCGGCATCCTGTCGAATTTCGCCGCCACGCCTTTTACCCTGCACGGCGTACGCTACGCCAGTGTGGAGGGCTTCTGGCAGATGATGCTCTACCCCGAAGGCCCCCATGACCCCCGCACTGCCGCCCAATATCCCCACACGCGCGCCGAGGTCGCCCAAATGACCGCATTTGCAGCCAAAGCAGCAGGCGACGCCGGCGAAGCGAACATGCGCAAATTGGGTATTGATTGGGTCACTTTCGAAGGCCGCCGCATGCCCTACCGATCCATGACCAGGGGGGAGCACTACCGCCTCATCG
This sequence comes from Bryobacterales bacterium, assembly GCA_003136675.1. Lineage (GTDB taxonomy): Bacteria > Acidobacteriota > Terriglobia > Bryobacterales > Bryobacteraceae > Bog-113. The sequence continues at coordinate 34,967 of PLFE01000016.1, read as the reverse complement.
TCGAGGCCATGCGCGCCAAGCTGGACCAGAATCCAAAGGTGCGACAGGCGCTGCTCTCAACCGGAAACTTGATTCTTCTGCCGGATCACATCCAGGAACCGAACGCCCCGCCGGAGTGGGCCTATTTCCAGATCTGGATGGAGGTGAGAAAAACAATTCGCTGACGATGCAGCCTCAGGGTCAGCACGCGGAGTCCATGACATCCAGCAAATCGAGGTACACTCCATAAGCCGTCTGCTCCACGCCCGGATCAATCGAAACGGTCCCCACGACCCCCATCAAATCCGTCGTAAACAAAATCAGATTCGAAGTTCCCCGCACCGAAGCCAGCACATCGGTCCTCTCCAGCACCTCAGCCCGAACGCTGAGATCCGCTCCCCGACCCCGGCTCACCAGGCGGATCGTCCGGCCGCTTTCCACCAACTCGCGAACCCGCCCGGGAGTCAGCCCCCCAATGCCTTCCCGATCCACCTGCCGCGGAGTCGTCCGCGCATCCATCAGGACATTCGCCAGCGCCGCGGTTTTCGCCGCGGAATCCCAACCATCGGTGTCATAAGACGCGTCAGCCTCCGTCACGCCCATCGCTCGCGCGGCCGCCAGACCATCTTCAAAAGACCCGCCGTGCTCCATCGCCTCAATCACCAGGTTCGTCGTCGAGTTCAGAATGCCGGCAAACCCCAGCACCTTCACTCCGGGCAGATTGTTTCGAAACTGGTTGAACACCGGCGCGCCATCCATCACCGCGGATTCAAAACGGAACAGCACGCCCTGCGCGGTAGCCTCCCCATCCAGCTCATGAAACGCGAAAGCGATGGGGCCTTTATTCGCCGTCACCACATGCATCCCGCGCGCAAACGCCGCCCGCACATGACCGATCGCCGGCTCGCCGGTCCACGGATTCAACGTGGTCAGTTCCACCAGCGCGTGGGCTCGAGCACCATCCAGAAACGCCTCCACGGACTCCGCCGCCGGCTTCGATCGAGTATGAATGCCGGCCACGTCAAACCGGCCATCCTGTTCCAGAATCGGAAGCAGCGCGTTGGTCACGCTACCGTGCCCCAATATCGCCAGCTTCATCAAAATGAAACCTTCTCGATCAGGTCGTTCAATTCCGCCTGCAGCGCCGCGCTCCTGTTCCCGATATCGTTCACCTGGTCGTTCAGCGTCGCGATCTTTGTCTCCAACTGCGCCAGTTGCGCGGCATATTTCTGCACCACTTCCTGCTGCCCGCTCACGTGATTCAGGCTCTCCAGATTTCGACGCATCCGCTCTTCATCCGACGTGGCCGTGCGGATCTGCCCGCTCGTCAGATCCATCTGCGAGGAATTCGCGGTGATCTTTCTCTTCACATCAAGAATCTGCCCCAGACCGCGCTTCCCCGCATCGCTCAAATGTTTATTGCGCGAGTAAGCCAGAAGCATATCCGGGGTCAGGCTCGAAACCGTCTGCTCTTCGCTGTCGATCCGTTCTTCGACCACCGGAAACTTCACGTCCGCTTTCGCGCCCAGGCTCACCTCAAAGCGCCGCACCGAAGCCGTCGTCTCCGTGGGCTTCTGGCTGCTGATCACGGTAAACCCCTGCTCGATGGGATCTTCGATAATCAGCGTCTTGGCTTTCGCGTCTACGTTGTGGATCGTGAAAGTCGTCGTGCGGTCCACAGAAACCTTCACCGTCATCACGCCGCGATTCAAATGGAACTCGCGCTCTTCGAGGGTGCCCGATTCCAGGGTAGTCGCGATGCGCGTCCCCAGGTCCACTCCATAACTGATCAACCGCTTATCGCCGGCCTTCACCGTCTCCACCAGAGCCTCGCCCGCGTAGGCGCCAGCGTCGAATACCGTGACAGGGCCTCCGTCCAGCGTCTCGCCGGTGGAGTTCGAAAGTTCCGCCGCATTCAGCGGATGCGCCGAAGTCTGGTCGCTGTAGAGGACCACTTTTCGGCCTTTAATCTTGCTTTGCAAAAACGGCAGCATGGCCGACTGATTTTTCTTGATCGTGACCGGCTGCGCGATGCGGTATTCGAACAGATCGGCAATCTCAAACGCTGCGCCGGTGGCCGCGATGGAACTCGGAGCGGACTTGAACCTTGCCCCGCTACGTTGCATCATTGGTTGCGCCGCCGGCGGCCCAATTCCGCCGAGCATGCCGCCCGCCGATCCCCCGGCCACACCATTAACCGAAACCGAACCTGATGATGTGCTGAATATCGCGCCATCATGCAACTCCGGCGCCACCGCCTGCTCTTCCGGCAACTCCGCACGCAACCGCTGAATGTACCGCGGCGAATACAGCTCGCTGATAAACGAAATCGGCTTGCCCGAAACCAGCGCCATCTGCACGTTCACCCAATCGTCATCCGTCGTGTTATCCACAATCGCCCAACCTTCCAGCACCGGTTCCCCTTCGCCAAACAGCAGACGGTAACTGGATTTCCAGATCGGCGTCGGAATAATATATTCCGCCGTAATATCCCGCGCGCCGGCGACATTGCCGTCGATATACACTGACCGTTTGTCCTTCGACCGCGCCGCCGTCAAAGCCCCCAGATACTCCCGAAACTGCGCCTGCAACTTAGGGTCGGTGAAGCCGATGCTGGTGGCCGCATCCAAATCGAGCGTGCGCATCGCGCCCGAATCCACCAGCAGCACAATCTGCTGGCGCTCGGCGTGATCCTTATCTCCCGCCACCACGCGCGCCGCGACAATCTCGCCGTCGGTCCGCTCGCTGCCGATCTGCAACTCGACGCGCGCGCCCTTCAACTGATCCAGCACACCGCTCAGCGCCACTCCGGCATCGATCCGGAATGGAAACTCGGCCAGGGTCTGCGCCAGTGGAATGCTGGAGTCATACCTTAGGCCCGTCACGCGTTCCGACTTGCCGTTGATGATCAGAGACTTCAGGACATCGTTCATCTCTGAAACCTTGAAATCCAGACGGGCCGTTTCGCCGGCGGGAATCGACCCGGCGCGCTCAAAGAACCCCACCCCGTGCTTATAAAGTACGACCTCGCGAATGGGCAGTTCCGCCGCCGGTAACAGGGCGGCAATCGCAAAAATTGGTACAAGTCGGCTAGGCATGAGTGAGTAGACCTAATATATGACGGTACAGTTCCACGAAATTGGATTGACACGCAAGGGTTTTTGCAGTCAGACTTCTAGGGAGATGCTGTATTTCGGTCGATTATTGGCCTTACTGTCGCTTGCCGCCGCGTTGAGCGCACAGGAAACCCCCGTGAAGCCGGATGACCAGTCATCGAGCGGGCAGGCCGCGCCAACCCAAACAACAACGACCGAACCTACCACGAAACCGGACACCGCACCCGCGTCCCCTTCCGACGCGACGGNNGACGGGAACCACCGACGATCAAGCCGCACCCGTCGATGAGGGCCCCGGGATCCTCAGCCGCACATTCACCACCACGCCGCTCGAAAATGAGCAGCTTCGCTTCCGCCCGTATTTCTCCCTCTCTGCGATCGCCGACAACGGGTTGACAAGTCCCACCAACAGCGCAACGGGGAAGATTTCCAACACGCTGAACTATGGCGCGGATCTCGGGTTTGGAATCATTGGCCGCCGCGTTCTCAAACACGATACCTTTGAACTCGAGTTTCACGGCGACGCCTTCGCCTACAGACCAAACAGCAACTTCGATGGCGGCAACTACCTGCTGTCGGCGACTTATGAGCACGAGTTCAGCAAGAAGATCTCGCTGGCGTTTTCCGAGAATGCGAGCCTTTTCTCGAACAACTACACGCTCCCCAACGCCACCACCGATCTCAGTCTCGCAGGCACCAGCCAGTTGGTTACCCCGAACACCCAACTCTTTGACAACACCACGATCTCTCTCAGTTCGGGCGTCGATCTGATCATTCAGGAAACCCCCCGCCTCTCTTTCGACCTGGGTGGCACCGGCTTTCTGGTGCACCGCGAATCCAGCATTCTCTACGGAGACGTCGGCGCGCAAGCCCGCGCGGACGTCAACTATCGGCTCACCAGGCACGTCACCATCGGCGGCTATTACGGGTTTACCGATTTCGTGTTCAGCAACGCTTTTGGCAGTACTCAGACCAACACGCTTGGTCTTGAGTTCTCCGATGAGTTGACCAAGACACTGCAACTCCGCCTTCGCGTGGGAGGGTCGCGGGTGTTTACCATCGGAACCGAGACGATTGTGCTCGACCCGGTAATTGCCGCGATTCTGGGCGAAAGCTCCGGACTTGTCGCCATCCACCGGACCAACTACGAGCCCGATCTCACGGCCCAACTGGCTAAGTCATTGCGAACCGGCACGGCATCGCTCGAATTCATCGAAAACGTGTCGTCCGGAAATGGACTCATTCTGACGAGCAGGCACGTTCTAGCCGCCGGACACTATAACTATAACGGCATCCGCCGATGGGCGATCTCGATCAGCGCATCGCGCGATGTTCTGAATACTCTGGGCGTCATGATCGGCGCCTATTCCAGTTACATTGGGAGTGTAAGCGTGGGCCGCACGTTGAGCCACGGTTTCCAGGCCAACTTGTCCGGAGAATACCGCCATTTCGATTTATCTGAAGTCTCGTTCCTGCGCAATGCGTACCGCTTCAATCTGGGGTTAACCTGGTCCCCCAGTGAGCGCCCCGTCAAATTCAACTAACCGGAACCCGCGTCGTTAAGAGAGTAACGGGGCTCTCCGGCCCGATCCTCGAACCTTCCTGTGGGATCGACCAAACAGTACCCGGGCGAAACGGCTGCCCGTCAAGCAATCCGGAACCTTCGAGCACAATCGCATAACCTGCGTGAAGCGCGCATGGGAAAGAGATGTGCGCCTTCTCTGTCACAAAATACGCGCACTCAACCAGTAACTCCGACCCGGCGCCAATCAAGCGTGGCGCGCTCGCGCCAGGATGGCGCCCAAAATCCGCAACCTCCAGCGCCTTCTCCAGCTGTAATCCCCGGTCGCGTCCATAATCAAACACGCGGTAAGTGACATCTGAATTCTGCTGGATTTCACAAAGCGCCAACCCGGCGCCGATGGCATGCACCGTTCCCGCGGGAGCGAAGAACGTATCGCCGGCGTGTGCGGGCATCCACTCCAGAAGGTCCACGATCTCGCCGCTCTCGGCAGATTTGCGGAACTGCTGCGGGCCAACCGGTTCGGTAAACCCGAGCGCCACCTTCGCGTCCGGCGCAGCACGCAGGATATGCCACATCTCCGTCTTGCCGAGCGACTGTTCATGCAGCGCCGCATAGTCGTCCTTCGGGTGTACCTGGACCGAGAGGTTCTCGGTGGTGAACAGGAACTTGATGAGTAACTCACCCGCCGGAAACCAAACCTCTCCGGTGGGTTCAGTGGGATTGGGAAACCAAGGCTCGAGTTCCTTCGAGCCCCAGATCTTCGGAATGAACCGCGGTTCAATCGCCTGCGCCGCGCTCATAGCCCGCGGATGAAATTTTCGATCCGGTCAAGCCCCCGCTCCAACTCGGTCATCGATGTCGCGTAAGAGATCCGGATATGATCCGCCGTCCCAAACGCTTCGCCCGGAACCACGGCAACGAACGCTTCCGCCAGCAGGCGTTCGGCAAATTGAAGCGACGTCGCGATCCCGCTCTTCCCCAAATGCGCGCCGATATTCGGATACGCATAGAACGCGCCGGCGGGCATCGTGCATGTCACGCCGGCAATCGCATTCAATCGAGGAATCACAAAATCCCGCCGCTTCCTGTATTCCGCCAGCATCAGCGGCACAGAATCCTGCGGACCGCGAAGAGCTTCCACGGCGGCCTTCTGCGCAATCGAAGTCGGATTAGAGGTCGAATGGCTTTGCAGTTTCAGAACCGCCTGTGCGACAGGTTCCGGAACCAATCCATACCCAATGCGCCAACCCGTCATCGAGTACGTCTTCGAAACGGTTCCGGCCACCAGTACCGTATCTTTCACGCCGGGCACGCTGGCAATCGAGAAAGGACTGCCGTCATAAAGAAAGTGCGAGTAACACTCGTCGGTCAGCAGAAAAATCCCACGCTCTACGCAAAGCCGCAGAATGCCTTCGAACTCCGAGCGCGGCAGTACCGCGCCGGAAGGATTCGACGGCGAATTGATGAAGACCATCCTCGTGCGATCGGTGCAATGCTTCTCAATCGCCGCCGCGCTGACCGCGAATCCCGTCTTCTCATCGGTAGGAACACAAACACACTTCGCGCCCGCGTAGTTCACGACGTCCTTATAAGTCACCCAGTAAGGCACCGGGATAATCACTTCATCGCCGGGATTGATCAGCGCCTGTGTGAGATTGAAGATCACATGCTTGCCGCCCACCGAGATGAAACATTCGGATGGCTTGTAGCTGGTTCCGAACTCGGTCGCATGGCGCTCCACGACGGCGCCCTTCAGTTCCGTTGTTCCGCCGGCCGGGGTATATTTCGTGAAGTTCTGCTCGATGGCCCGGATGCCCGCCGCCTTGATGTTATCCGGCGTGGGGAAATCCGGCTCGCCGGCTCCGAAATCGACGACATCCACCCCCTGCTGCCGCAGACGGTCCGCGTCCGCCGCAACCTTCATGGTGGAAGAAACGCTGATGGCTGAAATCCGGCCGGCGATCATAATTTTGTGTTGAGTGACTGTGCTTGTGCTCATACTTGAATCGATTCTTCTTCCTGAACTCCCAGGTGCAGCCGCTGCCTGAGGCGCTTCTCCACAAAGCGCGGGACAAGGCCGCGGATGTCTCCCCCGAGTGAGATGACTTCCTTCACCAACCGCGAGCTGATATACGAATGCGCTTCCCGCGAAGTCAGCATGACCGTCTCCATTTCCGGCGCGAGGCGCCTGTTCATATGCGCCATCTGGAGTTCGTATTCGTAGTCGGAAACGGCGCGGATTCCGCGCAGCAGCACCGTTGCCCGCCGCGTGCGAGCGTATTCGATCAGCAGGCCGTTGAAGCAATCCACCTCAACGTTGGGCATATGGGCCACGGCTTCCACCAGCATTTCCATGCGCTCTTCCACGGAGAACAGAGGCTCTTTACTTTCATTCCGCAGCACGGAGACAATCAGTTGGTCAAACAGGCGCGATCCACGTTCGATCAGGTCCAGATGACCGCTGGTGATCGGGTCGAATGAGCCGGGATAGATGGCCACGACTCGATCTGGCTTAGGCTGCATGGGATCTCTCTCAGTATCGCTCACTCGCGCTTGCGCGGAGTCTTCAAACCAGTCTTCATTTTGCAGCGCACTTCCCTGATCACCTGTGGCGCCAACCCGGGGTTGTGCCGCGCGAGGAACGCCTCTGCGTGATCGGGATGTTTCTTCGCGAGTTCACGAAGCGCCCAGGACAAGGCCTTCACCACCATGTCGTCCGGGTCCGCCGCCACCAGCGTGCAAATCTCCACCACCCGATGAACATCCTCAATCCCGCCGCGCCGGCTGAGTGCGATGGTGCTGACCACGGCGGCTCGACGCCACCACCGACCGGCGCTTTGAGCCCAGGCGCGAACCACGTTGGTAGTCAGCGTGCCGTCGCGCCACGCCGGCCCGGATAGAATACAGGCGAAGCAGTCAACCGCACCCCAACTGTCCATGCCCTGCCCCAGCCGCAGAATCTGCCGGGGCGTGAGGCTCGCGGAGGCGTCCGCATGTTCGCGGATGATTTCGTAGGCCACGAACCGGCACCGGCTGGTCAGCAGTAACGCCAGCTGGATCACCTGCCCGGGCGCTGCCGGTTTCAGCACTCGCGAGTACTTCCTCCGGATGGCCCTCATATTGGGTGTGTTGGGAACGGCCAACCCAGCGAGATCGGACGCGATCTCATTGGCCAAGCGCGCGGCATCGAAATCCCGCTCCATGTTGACATGCTAAGCCCGTTGCAACCCATGATCAACTCATCGGCCTGTATCAAGAGTAAAGCGGCTTTCTTTCTTGCCGGCTACCACCTGCGCATGGTTCAGAACGGAAACCAGCGTGACCCCGCCGAGCACGTTGCCGATCAACGTGGGAAGCGCGTACCCTCCGGCATACGCCCACCAGGAGATCGAACCATTCCAGACAAGGAAGAGCGCCTCGATGGAGCCGGCAACGATGTGCGTGAACCCTCCCAGACCAATCGCGTAGGTCATGATCAGGATCACCGGAAGCCGCGCGTCGTTCATCACCGCCAGCATCCACACCATCATGGCGATCAGCCAGCCGGCGAAGACGCCGCGCAGCATCGCCGTCCAGAAACCCGCCGCGATGGCCTGGCGTGCGAGTTGCTCGAACGAGTGCTGCACGTTCGGCGGGAACGCCGGCGTGTTGCTCAAAACCCAGGCGACAATATGCGCGCCAATGATATTCGCGAAAAGCACCGCGGCCCATAGCTTGGCGACTTTCCAGAGAGTCCCGCGATCTTTGCGCTCCAGCAGGGGAATAATCGGCGAGAGCGTGTTTTCCGTAAAGAGCTGCTGGCGTCCTCCCACCACCATCAGGAAGCCGAACGGATACCCCATAGACACCAGCAGCGGCCGCCACGGTCTGTCGGGCAAGTAGGTTTGGAGCAGGCCTTCCATCACCAGCGACATCCCCATGGAAAAGCCCGCGGCCAAACCGGACCATGCCAGGGCCTGGGCCGACCGGTTGAGTTCTTCGTCACCCTGCTTGCGAATGGCCTCGTGGACTACCTGGACGTGGACGCTGGAGCGCTCCTCGGCTTCTTTCCGCTCGCTCGCGTCCAACTCCTTCTGGGAATCCTGTTCACGATCAAGATTGATTATTTCCGCCATGCCCTTTCCGCTTCCCAGTTCTCCAGCATTTGCGCGCCCACTTTGGCAAAGCGAGGATGAAGAACGCGTTTATGGCAAGCTGCGGATATTCAGTCGGATCCGAAAACTTGACGAATGTGGGTCGCGCCTACTTGCGCTGGACGTGTCACAAAATCCGCAGTCCATCTCTCATCTCTAAAGAGGTGTTCGACTCGGCTAATGCTTCTCAAGAGAAGTGTTAGCCGCCGATGGCAATGGCACGGAAAGATTCAGCCTGAAAGACTAAAATACTAGGCAAAAGAAAGCACTTCAGCGGCGTGCCCTTCGGGCTTCACCTTGCCGAAGATCCTGGCGATTTTGCCTTTTTCGTCAATCAGAAACGTGGTCCGCTCGACACCCATCACTTTCTTCCCATACATGTTCTTCTCTTTGAACACGCCATATTCGTTTACGGCCTTCTTCTCGTGGTCGGCGAGAAGAATGAAATTCAAGCCGAACTTCTCCTTGAACTTGGCCTGGGCTTTGACCGTATCGGGGGAAACGCCCACGATCATGACATCTTTCTCCAGGAATTGAGGGCCGGCATCGCGGAACTCGCAGGCTTCGATGGTGCAGCCTGGCGTATCCGCGCGCGGGTAAAAGAAGAGAATGATTTTGCGGCCGCGGTGGGCGGCGAGGTCGAATGTTTCTCCGGTGTCGGTTTCGAGATGAATTGCGGGTGCGGGGTCGCCTTCTTTGAGCATGGTCATTGCAAGGATAGCTTATTGCCGTCGGGCGTAGATGGTGGTGGAGGGGTGGTAATTCTTCCAATCGAACCAGTAGTCCTTCACCATGGCCAGCGGTTCAAGGCAAGCGCCCCCGGATATCGGGCAGCCCTGGAAATTCCATTTCGTGCCCGTCTGAGTGTCTTCAAACAGGAAGTCCGCATTCTCGCTGAACTCGTAGAAGTCTCGCGGGGGCGTCAGGTTCCGGAACGCGCGCACGGAACGATGATCCGGCGCGACCACCAGGAGAACGGGCTCGTCGCCCACATGGTCCAGCACCAACCGATCGGCCAGAACCCTTTTCACCGGGAAGGCGCGGCTGGCGGATTGGTTGAAGATCCCGAACACCTGCTCGCGCATGGGGAGACCGCTATTTGGAAACTGCAAAATCGAGCGCGCTTTATCCATCTTCACATCCCAATCCTTTTCTTCATATTCACCAGCGTATTTCGCCACCGGCGCCAGCACACGTCCTCGCGGCTGCTCCCCGCGCCATAAGCGGAAGGAGAGTTCATCGCTGTGCACGAACGGGAGCGTGCGGCCCCGCATGGGACCGGAAACGGCCTGGCCGGTGATCTGTTGCCAGTAACTCCCGGTCTCCTCATCGCGCATCAGGAAATTCTGGTTGTTGATGCCGGCCAGGTGAAATGTCAACACCTTGCCATCGACTTCACGCCCCCACACCAGACCGGTGTGACAAAGCGTTCAATAGGTGGCGACGACAGGGTCGCCGCCGATCCAGTCATTGATCACGTGATGGTAGCCCATTTCCCGGATTGGATAGGCGTGCGCCTGACCCTTGAGAGCTACGGCGATCACCATCTCGTCCGGCGCGGTCCTGGTGTCCTCGATGGCCAAAAATTTGGGAGCGCCCGCGGGGTGAAACATCAACTCAAAGACGTCGACCCGCGAGAGCCCGGCCGCGACTGAGGTGAGCACCAACAGGATGACGCAGGCCACGCGCTGCCAAATGCGAACTTTCTTCCACAGCAAAACCACAGCCAATAAAGCGAGGGCAGCCAGCGCGAGAGCGGCACCAGGAGCGATGCGGAAAACGAGCAGCGCCCGCTGCAGGTGTACTGGGTCCTGCCGCTTGAAAGGTTGGATGATCGTCAGCGGATAGACCACCAGAAAGATCGCTCCGGCGGCAGAGAGCATCAGTAGAGAAAATAACCAGAAGCGAACCGCGCGAGGCATCACGTAATAATGACCCAGAAGGGGGTGTATTGCAACAGGAGATTATTCTCATCAAACCCGTCAGATATGTTCTGGTGCACTACCACATCTTTAAGAACGCGGGCACGACCGTTGAATATGCTTTGGACCGGGCATTTGGCGACCGGTTCTCGGCGGTCCACGGCCCAGAGCCGGACTCCGTTCTTACGGGCGACGACCTTGCGGGTTTCCTGGCAGCCCACCCCGATGTGCAGGCCGTATCCAGCCATCATTTGAAATTTCCCGTTCCGGACATCCCTCGGACGGTGCTCATCGATTGCTGTTTCCTGCGCGACCCTCTTGAGAGAATCTGGTCGATGTACAAGTACTTCAAGCGCATCGAACCGCTGGATGAGCTGAGTGAACGGGCCAGGCGTGAGGACCCCGCATCGTTTGTGGAACTCCTCATTCGCGATTATCCACATATGATCAACGACGTGCAGGTGAACCTGCTGGCCAACGGCGGAGTCTATCTGAGGCCGCCGGATCAAACCGATTTTGAGCGGGCTGCGAACATTGTGGATCGAACGTCGCTGCTTGGCGTTGTGGACTTATTCGACGAGAGCATGACGGTGGCTGAGTATTATCTCCGTCCTGTGTTCGCGGTGAAACTACAATATATCCGGCAGAACACAAGCCACTCGGATCTGGATGTTGGCGTACTCTCCGCGGGCAAGATCTACGAGAAGGTGTTGGAGATGAACCAGCTCGACCTCAAGTTAGTCAGCCGGGTCAGACGGGAGGTAATCAGGCGTTTCCATGTGATACCCGATCACACGGAGCGCCTCGCCGATTTCAGACTACGTTGCGCCGCACTTGCCTAGTTGTACGATGCGACACTTCGATTTTTAGGCCGGTCTCAAGAGATTTGCGGGACGCACGCCTGGGTCGTATGCCGGCCGGTGATTCCGCAGCACGGCTGAAGACCTGACGCTGAAGGCAAGAAGCGGATGGCGGGGGCCGCGGCGGGCGCGTACATTGTGAGCATGATTGCTATTCAAGTGAGCGCGATCCCCACGGCTGTTGTGGAAGCTGTCCGGGCCACGAACGAGTCGCCACGCTACAGGCATCCCGTCCATATCGAGGGGGCCACCGGGTACGGTCCGTGCCGGCATTGCCTGCAGACCTTCAAAATCGGCGAGGAGCAGCGCCTGCTGTTCACGTACGATGCATTCGACGGAATCGATCCCCTGCCGCTGCCGGGTCCGGTATTCATTCACGCCAGGGAGTGCGCGCGTTATCCGGAGGACGGAGGTTATCCGGAAGGCCTGAGGCAATACGCCTCTGTGCCGGACGCGTATGGAGCGGGAAGGCGTTTGATCGCGGAGGTCGCGATTGACGACGGCAACCAGCCGGAGGCAATCGAAAAACTCCTGCAACTAGAGGGCGTGGAATACGTACTCGTGAGAGACAAGAGTGCGGGCTGTTACGACTTCCGCGTGGCGCGCGCGGGCTAACCAAACAGAGAGGGGAGCGTCGAGTACACATGGAAACTTTTCTGAAGGACTTGCGGCAAGCGGCGCGGCTGCTGTGGAAGAGCCCGGCGTTCAGCCTGGTGGCGATCGCGGCGCTGGCGATGGGAATCGGCGCGACCACCGCGGTCTATTCGGTGGTGAACTCGATTCTGCTGCAGCCGCTGCCTTACAGCCAGGCGGACCGGCTGGTGCGGATGGGGCTGAAGTTTCCGGACGGCATCGGGAATTCGGTTTCGATTCCGAAATTCATGGCGTGGCGGAACAACACGCACGCCTTCCAGTATTCCTGCGCGTATGACTTTGCGGGTCCCGGTTTGAATCTGAGCGGCGGCTCGATGCCGGAACTGGTGAAGGGCATCCATGTATCCGCGGAGTTCTTTCCGGTGTTCGGCGTCACGCCCGAACTGGGGCGCGCCTTCACGGCGGAGGAAGACAAGCCCAACGGCCCGCATGTGGCGGTGATGAGCCACGGGCTGTGGGTGCGCCGGTTTGGGCGCGATCCGGCGGCCATCGGACGGGCGCTGGTGCTGAACGGCGAACTGTACACGGTGACGGGCGTGCTGCCCGCGTCCTTCCGGTCCTACCCGGCGGCCGACCTCTATCTGCCTTTGCAGATGGACCCCAACACAACCAATCAAGGCCATTACCTGAATGCGACCGGCCGGCTGAAACCCGGAGTGACGGTGGAACAAGCCAATGCGCAGATGAAGGTGGCGGCGGAGCGGTTTCGAAAAGTGTATCCGGGGGCGATCGGGAAGAATGAGTCAGCCGGCGTGGAACCGTTTCAGCAAGCCATGGTGGGCAACGTGAAGCAGCCGCTGCTGATTCTGCTGGGCGCGGTGGCTCTGGTGCTGCTGATTGCGTGCGCGAACGTGGCGAACCTTCTGCTGGCCCGGGCGACGGACCGATCCCGCGAAATCGCGATCCGCGCGGCGCTGGGAGCGGGACGGTGGCGGATTGTACGGCAACTGCTGACGGAGAGCCTGCTGCTGGCCGTGCTGGGCGGCGCCGCGGGATTCGTGGTGGGCGCGTGGGGCGCGCGGGCGCTGGTGGCGCTGCGTCCCGGCAACCTTCCCCGCGCGGCGGAATTTTCGGACGCGGCCACGCTGGATTGGCGCGTGCTGGCTTTCACGATGGGCGTGGCGGTTCTGACGGGAGTGATCTTCGGTCTGTTCCCGGCGTTGCAGGTTTCGCGCGCGGACGTGAACGCGACGATGAAGGAGAGCAGTTCCCGGTCTGGAACGGGACGCCGGCACTGGGCGCGGAACAGCCTGGTGGTGACCGAGATTGCGATGGCTCTGGTGCTGCTGATTGGCGCCGCGCTGCTCATCCGCACGCTGGTTTCGCTGCGGCAGGTGAATGCGGGGTTCAACCCGAGCCATGTGATGAGCTTTGAAACGTCGCTGGCCGGGTCAAAGTATGCGACCAGCGAGGCCGTGGCGCGGCTGAACGAAGACGCGGTGCGACGGATTGAGCATGTGCCGGGTGTGCTGGCGGCGGCGAACGTTCCGTTCCTGCCGCTCGAAGGCGGCTTCGGGTTGGGCTTCGATGTGGTGGGGCGACCGCTTCCGGCGGGGGAGCAGTCGACCGGCGGGGCTTCGTGGATGTACGTCTCGCGGGACTACTTCAAGACGTTCGAGATCCCGCTGCGGCGGGGCCGGCTGTTCACGGAACAGGACACGGCGAAATCCGGGCCGGTGGTGATCATCAACGAGGCGTTTGCGAAGAAGTACTGGCCGAAGGGCAATCCGCTGGGCGAGAGGATCGTGATCGGGCGGGACATGGGACCGGACTTCACAGACCCTCCGCGCGAGGTGGTGGGGGTGATTGGCGACGTGAAGGAAAGCGGCCTGGAGAACCCCGCGCCGGAAGTGATGTACATCCCGCTGCCGCAAGTGCTGGATAGCTTCATGAAACTGAACAACACCATTATTCCGATGACGTGGGTGGTGCGAACGGCGGTGAGCCCGCTGACGCTCTCGGCGGCGGTTCAAAAGCAGATCCACGAGGCGGATGGGCAACTGGCGGTGGCGCATGTGCGGGCGATGGACGGGGTGGTTTCCGAGGCGCTGGCACGGCAGGACTTCAACATGACGCTGCTCACGGTTTTCGCCGCGATCGCGCTGCTGCTGGCGGCGATTGGAGTCTACGGGATGCTTTCCTATTCGGTACAGCAGCGCGCGCAGGAGATCGGCATCCGGATGGCGCTGGGAGCGCAGCGCGCGGACGTGCGGCGGATGGTTGTGGGGGAAGGGATGAAGCTGGCGGGGCTGGGGATTGCAATCGGGGTGGCCGGAGCACTCGGACTGGCGCGCGTGCTGACGGCCTTGCTCTACGGGGTGAAGGCCTATGACCCGGTGACGTTCGCGTCGGTGGCAGCGGTGTTGGGAGTGACGGCGCTGGTAGCCTGCTGGATTCCGGCGAGCCGGGCGACGAGGGTGGATCCGCTGGTGGCGCTGCGGTACGAGTGAAGCCGGTTTTTGGGCTTTGCTGCTGGCCTGATGGGTTGGGTTGCGCGTGTTTTTCGGTTACGCAGCGGGCGGTTTCGAGGGTGGGCTTGAGATAAGCTTCGCTCACCGGACGTTCGCCTGGGGCAGCGATGCTCGCGGTATGGCACACGTTCATGTAGTGATTATTGGGCTGACTCGCCGCGATCAGGAACCACCTCTCAAGCGATTGTTCAGTTACAGCGACATCCACGGTGACCCGACCGAGAGCGAACACCAAGCGCTTACGCCCTACCGGGGCTTTTGCTTTTCAGCCGAAATTGGCGGACGGCGGAGATGCGTTCCTTGACTGTGGGCATCGAGCGGATGTCGGCTGGTGATGCGCCGTCGAGGCGACCTCCTTCCCCTTTATCGCGTCGACACCTCGTCATTAGCGATTTCACAGGTCCAGTTGCCATCCGGCTATTCAGTGTTCGGGATGGCCATCGCGCCATCCGGGAACCAAGCGGTTATTGAGGGTGGAGTGACCAGTCTGACTTTCTATCTCTTCGACACTTCCACCAACACGGTAACTGAGACATTCCCGCTTCCCCCGATCCCGGGCAATGCCATAGACCTCGCTTCCAACGCTATCGCGTTCAGTCCAGATGGTACCTCGCTATGGACCCTGACCGGCTGCGACGGCGGCGCATGCACTACGATGGTCGGGCAAAGCTTCCTTCCGGGAACGTCATCGCCCAAACCGCACTTCCGGCCCCTGCATACGCCTTGACGTTTTAGGCGAGTCTATCTATAGCAAGAAAAACCCCACGAAAACGGTAAAGACTAGGTATCGTCGGCGGTTTGAGCCAGCCGATAGGTACATAGTCGCGGCGCTCCGAGCTGACTTCTGGAATAACGAGGAAAGGTCTATCTGGAACAACCGTCACATGAAACTTTGATACCCTCCTTCACGAGGACCTTCACTACTCCATGCAGACCGACGACCAGGGAATTCTGAAGGATTTTGGCATCACGCAAACCGACCCCACCGCCGGGGATCCGCTGACCAATTGGCTAATGAAGGGCTGCCAGAACTGATGCGGCCGGGATCCGGATTTGTTGTTCTTTCTATTGTTGTTGCTTCCGCCGCGGTCCCCCAGGAGGGACCACACCCGTTCAGCGATGCGGGAAGGTGGGGTTACCTGGACTCAGAGGGGAGCATTGTGATTCCTCCGAGGTTTAACCAGGCCGGTTGGTTTGTGGGCGGATTCGCGCCGGTGCGCTCGAGTTCGTCATGGTTTCTCATCGGCCAGGACGGGGCGGAGCTCCCGCAGCTGAGCTTTGCGTTGCGGCCGGAGACGCCAGTAAGTGAGGGGCTCCTGGCTGCCAAGGTTGACGCCGAAGCAAAATTCGGCTTTTTTTCGCTCGATGGCGTGTTGAGAATCCTACCCCGTTTCGACGACGTTCGGCCTTTCTCTGAAGGGTTGGCTGCTGTCAAGGAGGGAGGACGATGGTTTTTCATAGGCCGAGATGGCGCTCAGGTGTCGCCGGCATCGTATGACTATGCGGGCTCGTTCTCAGAGGGATACGCGGTCGTCAAGGTCGGCGGTAAGGCGGGGTTCGTGGACCACGCGGGTAACTTCCTGGCGCCGCTTCGGTTCGACGACGCGCGGGGCTTTTCCTCTGGCGTTGCGGCTGTGGAGGTAGCGGGCAAGTGGGGTTATCTGGCGAGCAATGGCGAAATGGCGATAGAGGCGTTGTTCGACGAGGCCAGATCTTTCTCCGAGGGGCTTGCCCCTGTTAAGCAAGGCTTTTTGTGGGGTTACATAGACCGTTCAGGGAGATTTAGGCTCCCCGCAAAATTCCGGCTCGCAGGGAGTTTCAGTTGCGGCCTCGCCGCCGTAGAGGACTCCGTGGTCTGGAAAACCGGCTATGTCAACCAAAAGGGCCTATTTGAAATCAGCCCGCGTTTTCAGTCCGGCGACCCCTTCTCGGCGGACGGGGTTGCGCGCGTAGTTCTGATGCCTCGGGCTCATGACTACGAGGCTCATCGTAACTTGGATTGGGCATACATCAATCGGCGTGGAGTTGTTATCTGGACGAACGTGAGGGGCGGGCAGCCCACGAGTAGAAGGCAATGAGTTGTTGTTGATCGGGCGTTGCGGATGCCAACGAGGCTTTGAGTGTTGATAAATTGCACTCGGAGTGGGACGTCCACGTGGCCGAGCGGCGGGACTTACAATGCGGCTGGGCAAATAATGCGCAGATTACTCAGATGCTGAAATCCATGGCTGTGATCTTTCTCTCGGCGGCGTGTCTATTCGGCCAGAGCCATGGGGGACAGAGGGCTGGCTGTGTCATTGGCCGACGCGCCCCTGCGGGGGAGGACCTTGGACGAGATCGCGGAGCGCGGGGGCGGGCGTTCGGCGCTTCTTCTGTCTTGGGCCCGGAAACCGCCTGCAGGCGTGGATAAGCTCGGCCTCGAGGTCGGCCTAGCCGATGCCTTTGGGAGGCTAAGGACAAGGGATGCAATCCCGTTCCTCATAGCCAACATTACCTTGCAGCGCGGGCTGTTTTACAGAGCCGACATATGGATGAAGACGCCGCAGGTGGTAGAGGGAGCGCTGCCTGCGGTCGCGGCCCTGATCCGGATCGGCCCCGAGGCGTCACGTTCGCTGATTCGCAAATTCCCGACGCTCTCAGCCGAAGACCGGCTCGCCGCAATTTTCGTGGTCTCACGAATCAGCGGTGTCCCGGAGGCTCAGGACTTCCTGAATTCGGTGATCGGCGGGGCGAGGCTTGAGGCATTCTGGGCCGGGGAGGGGCGGTCGCGGTAGGTTGCGGCGTGAGGAACGAACAATTTCTCTCGCGTGGCGCCTGCGAGCAGCCTGATGTTACAACGTTAAATGATGAAGTATTTCTGTTTATGAATGGAAAAGGTACAGGCTATGGCATGGCTGCGGCAGATCGGAGGCCGACTTGAGAGCCGCTACAGGTACTCAATCGGGATCGTTTACAACCCCTTCCCCTGGCCCGAGGCCACGGACCAGCAGCGCGTAAAAGTACGCTCACTTGCCCAGGCTGTCCTCGACGCCCGCGCTCAGTTTCCAAGCTCAACACTTGCCGGGCTCTACGAAAAGCTCGTAGCGCCCCTCGTTGCCGCAACATTCCAGCCGCCCCGCCGTCCAAGGAGACGAACGTAAAATGGCCGACATCAATCTCACGCAGGATGAAGCCGACAAGCTGATGGCAATGGAAAAGCGTGCCGCTGATGAAAGGGAATGGCTCTTTCCGCCCCCTGGCGAGAGGCTTGCGATTCCGTTGACTTCGCTCGACAAGCGGGAAAACTTTATGCTCGATGTGACCCGCGCACAAATCAAGCTCACGAAGGCCACCTACCAGAACCGCGCGAGGGCAGCGATCATTCTCGTGAGACTGGATCTTGACGGTCCGGCGCACCGGAATCCGGACGGCCTGGAAATCCCCTGCCCGCACCTGCACATCTACCGCGAAGGGCTCGGCGACAAGTGGGCAATCCCCGCCCCTATTGACCGGTACACGAATGCAGTCGACCTCTTATCAACACTTGAAGCGTTCATGCAACAATGCAACATCACCGACCCTCCTAAGATTCAGAAAGGGCTGTTCTGATGACGACGGCGATGGAAATCGAGAAACTTCTGAACGATTACCGCGCGTGGCTGAAAGATAAAACTACGCTGCGCGAAGTGAACAGCGAGTGGGTTGAAATCACGACGCCCTACCTTGACCGTCATAACGACGCGCTACAAATCTACGCCCGCGCGGCGAACGGCGGCTACGTTCTGACAGATGACAGCTATACGATTCACGACCTCGAAGCGTCCGGCTGCAATCTCAACACCGAGAAACGGCAGGACCTCTTGAAAATGACGCTCAATGGCTTCGGCGTTCAGATGAACAGTGAAGCTCTTGAAGTTCACGCATCACCCGAAACATTTCCAGCCCGGAAACACAATCTCATTCAGGCCATTCTCGCCGTGAACGACCTTTTTTACCTGGCAAAGCCGGTCGTTGAGAGCCTGTTCTTTGAGGATGTGATTACATGGCTCGAAGCCAACGAGATCCGCTATACACCTCGGGTGAAGTTCCCCGGTACGAGCGGGTTTGACCATCTTTTCGATTTTGTTATTCCGAGGTCTCCTCGAAAGCAGCCGGAGCGGATCGTGCAGGCGATCAACCGCCCGACGCGCGACAACGCCGAAGCGTTCATTTATGCGTGGAGCGATACACGCGAGGTCCGACCCCCTGAATCGAAGGCTTACGCCATACTCAATGACTTCGAGCAGTCGATTTCAGGAGGCGTGCTCGACGCATTTCGTAACTATCAAATACACCCCGTGCCCTGGACCAGCCGCGGCGAGGTCGTTACGGAACTGGCAGCCTAGCGACTCGCCAGCTTCTCCAACCGTTACACTAAATAGTTGTCCGCCGCCGCATTCTCGTCCGTATCGAAAAGCTACTCCGTCTACGACTCGCCCAGCGATCGCCTGAAAGAACTCATCACGTTCGGCCGTCTCTCGCGTCATCGGGATTTCTGGGCCCTGCGCGATATCAGCTTCGAGGTCCAGAAGGGCGAGACATTCTGCATCGTCGGCGAGAACGGCTCCGGCAAAAGCACTCTGCTCCAAATCGTCGCCGGCATCCTCCGTCCGTCTTCCGGAAAAGTCGATGTACAAGGTCGCGTTTCCGCGCTCCTCGAACTCGGCGCCGGATTCAACCCGGAATTTTCAGGCCGTGACAACGTCTACCTCAACGGCGCCATCCTCGGACTCACCCGCAAAGACATCGATGCCCGTTACGGTGACATCGCCGAATTCGCCGAAATCGGCGCGTTCATCGACCAACCCGTCAAGACGTACTCAAGCGGCATGCTGGTGCGCCTCGCCTTCGCCGTCGCCATCCACGTCGATCCGGAAATCCTGCTGGTGGACGAAGCCCTGGCCGTCGGTGATATCTACTTCCGGCATCGCTGCATGCGTAAGGTTCACGAACTGCGCGGCCGCGGCGTCACCATTCTCTTTGTCTCCCATGCCGCCGCCGATGTGAAGGCCGTCGGCGACCGCGCGCTCTGGCTGGAGCGCGGCCAGATGATGGACATCGGTCCGGTGGATCGCGTGGTCTCCCGCTACCTGGCCGCCATGGCCGAAAAAGACTCGCGCTATCTCACCCACAAGCATTCCGGTCCACAGGAAGCGCGGGATTCCGTTCGAGCCATTGAGGTGGTCACCAACATCCCCAACATCGATGGCCGCCATGGCGACGGCCGGGCGGAAGTGATCGGTATCGCCGTCCTCGACGAAGATGGCCGTTCCATTCCCCTGCTGGAGCCAGCCACGCGAATCGTCCTCCGCATCAGCGTTCGCGCCAAGGCCTACCTCGCTGAGCCGAACGTCGGCTTCATCATGCGCAATCACAACGGCTTGGATTTCGCAGGCACCAATACCACTCGCGAAGATTGTGAGCTGCCTTCGATGCAGGAGGGCGACGTCTACACCATCGACTTCCATCTGGAACTCCCGGAGCTCTACTGCGGTTCGTTTTCCTTCTCCCCCGCCATCGCCGATGGACCGCTTGATGGCTATCGCGTCGCCGATTGGATTGAGAATGCCATCTCCCTGCAGATGAGCCGCACTGATCGCCAGATCTACGGCTACCTCCACCTGCCTTGCCGCGTGGAAGTGAACACTCGCATCGGGGAGAAAAACGCGGAGCGTGTGAGTGTCTGACTTCACAGGAGAGCGCCTCGTTCCCGGCGAAGTGGACGCCGATCTGTGGAACGAACACATCTCGCGCTACTTCTTCGCGGCTTCACTCTCCCGCACCGGCGCGCACATCGCCACGCGCATTTTAGACGCGGGCTGCGGCACCGGCTACGGCACCAGCCTGTTGCACCGCCGGAACGCGGCCACGGTTCTGGGAATCGACCTTTCCCCCGATGCCATCACGCATGCCCGCCGCGAATACTCGGCCGCGGGAGCGCAGTTCGCCATCGGGCGCTGCGAAGCGCTGCCCGTACCGGGTGGCTCCGTCGGCATGATTACGGCCTTCGAGGTCATCGAGCATCTGGACGCGTGGCGTGAGTTCCTGCAGGAAAGCCGGCGCGCTCTCACCGGCAGCGGCCTGCTGCTGGTCTCGACTCCCAACCGCGCGGTCTACGCGGAGTCGCGAGGAGATTCCGGTCCGAACCCATTTCACGTCCATGAGTTCGACTTCGATGAATTCTCGCGTGAACTCTCCGCCGTGTTTCCTTTTGTCCAGATCTTCGGGCAGAACCACACCGGAACCATCACGCTGTCTGCCCTTGGCGAAGCCGGAATCATGGCGGAGAGGGAATCGCTGCACGTTGCTCCACAGAACGCCGGCTATTTTGTCGCTGTATGCAGCCAGACCGAACTACCCGCAATTCCCAACTTCGTCTTCGTGCCGGAAGCGGCCAATACGCTGCTTGAACGCGACCGGCACATTCGCCTCCTCACCCAGGAAGTGGCGGACGTCAACCGGGCCAAAGAGAAGGAACTGGAGCGCAGCAATGCCTGGGCCGCATCGATCCAGGCGAAGTTGGATGCGGCCGGGAAACGAATCGACCAGCTGCAGACGGAATTGAAAAGCAGCAACGCCTGGGCGATCCAGCTTGATCGGGATCTCACCGAGTATGTGGCGCGTGTGGCCGAACTGCAAGGCGAACTCGCGAAGAGCAATGCCTGGGCCGCGGATCTCGACGGCTTGCTCAGCAATGCCGCGTTCCGTATCGTGGAGTTGCAGACCGAGGTGGAAGTGAAGAACGATTGGGCCGCCTCCGTCTCGCGCGAGAGTGACTCGCGTGGAGCTCGCATCGTCGCGCTCCAGCAGGAACTGGAAGAACGCACCGCGTGGGCGAAGGCCCTGGACGCGAGACTTCAGGAGTTTGAAGCCTCGCGCTGGGTGAGAGTTGGAAAGACCCTTCGAGTGGGTCCGCTGGCCCCATGAAGTTTCTTGGTGCGGTTCTTATCGCGCCCATCTTGCTCGCTCTGGCATCGATCGTCCTTCTCGCGACCGACCTTTTCTGGTGGCTCATTGGAAGGCGTAAGCCTCATAGCGACGTGATGCCTGCAACCGTGTCCGCCAGCATCGTGATCCCCAACTGGAACGGACGCGATCTGCTGGAGAAATATCTGCCCTCCGTTGTCGCCGCCACCGAGGGAAATGCCGGCAACGAAATCATCGTGGTCGACAACGGCTCCTCGGATGGCAGCGCCGAATTCGTCCGCGATCGTTTCCCGATCGTTCGCCTTGTCGCTCTTCCCGAAAATCTCGGGTTTGGCGCCGGTTCCAATCGAGGTTTCGAAGCGGCCAAAAACGACATCGTGGTTCTCCTCAACAGCGATATGCGGGTTGAACCCGGCTTCCTCGCACCGCTTCTCGCGGGTTTCGCCGACCCCGATATCTTCGCGGTTTCCTGCCAGATCTATTTGACCGACGCTACCAAGCGCCGCGAAGAGACCGGCCTCACCGAAGGCTGGTGGGAACGCGGCTTGCAAGTGAGCCACCGGGAGGATGCGAAGGTCCTTACCCCCTTCCCGTGCTTCTATCCCGGCGGAGGCTCCTCCGCATTCGATCGCCGCAAGTTTCTTGAACTCGGCGGCTTTGATGAACTTCTGGCGCCCTTCTATTTAGAGGATACGGACCTAGGATACCTCGCTTGGAAGCGCGGCTGGAAAGTGCTGTACCAGCCCGCCAGCGTGGTCTACCACGAACACCGGGGAACCATCGGGCGCAAATTCAGCCCGCTGTACATCGATTCCGTGCTGAAGAAGAACTTCCTGCTCTTTACGTGGAAAAACATTCACGAATGGTCGCGCTTGACCTCGGCATTTGTTTCGGTCTGGACCGGGTGCGTGGCCGCGGGAATCGGAGGAGACCGGCCTGGGCGCGCGAACTTCATGGGTATCGCGCGGGCCGCGCTTCAGATTGGTGGCGCCGCACGATCGCGGTGGCGGGCCCGGTCGCTCGCTTGCGTGACCGATCAAGAGGCCTTCCGGAGAAGTCGCGGGTCGCACTATCGAGATCGCTTCCTTCCCGTGGCCGCGCCGGTGCGCGATGAGAAGCTGCGAGTGCTCTTTGTGTCACCTTATCCCATCCTGCCGACTTCGCACGGCGGCGCGGTCTTCATGCACGAGACGCTTCGTGAACTCTCGAAACTCTGCGAGGTTCATGCGCTTGTGCTTCTGGATGAGCCCAGCCAGGCCGAAGCGAATCACAAACTGGACGCGTATTGCGCCTCGGTCGAGATGAGGGTCCGACCGAAAAGTCAACTCCCTGGTTCACTGCGGCCGCACGCGGTTGTGGAGTTCGAGAGCCGCGATGTGCGCTGGATGATCGACCGCATGGTCTTCCAGCATCGCATCGATATCGTGCAGGTGGAGTACACGCCCATGGGTCAATACCTTGAGACCTATAACCACATTGGCGCCGCTTTGTTCGAGCACGATGTGTACTTCCAGTCGGTAGCGCGCAACGCCGCGTGGATGAAAGGGCTGGCTCGCTGGAAAGCTCGCATCGAATATCTGCGTGCCTTGCGTTATGAGCTACGGCTGCTGAGGCGCTGTGATCAGGTGCAGGTGTGTACGCGCCAAAACCGTGAGTATCTTCTGGAGTTTGAACCCGGGCTGGCGTCCCGCGTTCGCGCGGGCCTGCGCGCGTCAATCAATACAACGCGCTACGCATTCCCCGGTGGTCCGCGCCAATCGAATACTCTGCTGTTCATCGGGAGTTCCCGTCATGAGCCCAACCGCATCGCGATTGAGTGGTTTGTCGCGAAAGTGTTTCCGGCGGTCGTCTGCGCGTGTCCCGGCGTGCGCTTGTTTCTGGCGGGGTTTACCCCGGAATCGAATCCGGATCTCGCAGTCTCGCCGCAAATCGAAATGCTCGGCACGGTGGAGGACGTAAGGCCGCTCCTGGAAGCTTGTTCCGTCTTCATCTGCCCGGTTCTCAGCGGCTCCGGCGTTCGCGTGAAACTGCTGGAAGCCTTTTCCGCCGGCATCCCCGTGGTCTCGACGCATATTGGAGCGGAGGGTCTGGCCGCGGTTGATGGGGAAATATGTGCGCTGGCCGATAGTCCCGAACAGTTCGCGCAGCGGACCATCGAAATGCTGCGGAATCCAGCGCCGGCGGAACATATGGCCGTCCGCGCGCGCACTGAAATGGAAACCAACTGGGACAGTGCGCAAGTAACAGCGCGCCTCTATGCCAGTTATCGCGAGTTGCTAGTGAGCAAGAACCGGACGTAGCGCGCTTAAGTCCGTTTTCGCGACGCCTTGCTCAAGAGCTTCCTGGGCTTTTGGGGCTGCCTCTTCAAAGGCGGACCAGGACCGTCGTGCTCGATTGCCAGCAGTACCAGTGGAGAATCCTCAAGCCTGGCCGCCCTTGCCTGCCTCTTGGGCGTCAGAAATACAAGGGCCTCGATCGGTGAGAAACCGCGAAAGCGCGTTCGCTCGGCACGACCAGAACCCCCACATCAANNCGGGCCGATACCTGAACCTCAACCCCCACGCAAACGCTCGTGCCGTTGATCTGCTTGCATTTCGCCCAGTCGATGTCACCTGAAACCTTCTTGGTCCAACCGCCAGAGCGTTTGAAGCGGGCGTCCAGCAATTTTCGGACGGCTGCGCCACCGTTGGCATCGATTTTCTCGAGCACGAGGAGCCCAAAGCCCGTGACCGCGTTCTTGATTTCCTCGATCAAAGAGAAGAGACCCAGACGCTCTACACGCATGACGCCAGGGACGTTACGCTCAAAGCGATCCCGAATCAGTTCACAATCCACGATTTCGGAACCGATCCGGCTCGGTATCATCGGTTTCAATTCGTTCACATGCCAGCGTGCCTTGAATTTCTGATGCCGAAGTCAGTCAGATTCAGGCCTAGGGGATTCAGGAATTTGCGGTGTCCGCCGTAGTCCTTGATGTCCTTTCCGCAATGGCGGCATGACGGGATCGCAAGGCGCACACGGTTGAACGTGGCTGGGTCCCCCTTCGTAAAGTAAAGCAGTGCATAGTGGGCCGGATACAACTTTCTGCCTCTTGGAAAAGTACCCTTCATCGAAATAGCGATCCTGTGGCGGAACTTCAAATCGCGCCCTTCCAGGTGAGCCGCTAGATGATAGGCCCACTGGGGAAGGTTGTGGACGAATATCGACCCGCCGGGCTTCAGCACTCTCACACATTTCGTCCATCCACTGATAGCACCAGTTCAGGTAGTCCCCCCTCAATAGGTCATCTTTGTCTTTGCCATTTCCGTAGTCCTTTGAAAGAGTGAACGGCGGATCGGCAAAAATAGTGTCAATTGTTTCTTTCGGCAACAGCGCCAGCAGATCGATGCAGTCCGCGTTGTATACCGATCCCAGATCCGTGCTGAAGGCCGGCTTGAGGATACTCATTCTGCTTGTTTCCCATTCTATGTCGCCAAAGCGGGCACCTCACACCGGCATCTTGAGAACCATTTCGGCCTTTCCGCTGGAAGAGTACACGCCATCCGACGGATTTTCTTTGGGCTTGAGTTATCGCGAACTGCTCGCGTGTAAGGCCGGGCCGATTCCGAGATCTTTCTGAAGACTGGCCACTAAACGATTCGAAGCCTTTTCAAGCTGCCTGGGTGTTGCATCTTTTGGGGCGAGGTAAATCGACCAG
Organism: Bryobacterales bacterium; assembly: GCA_003136675.1. Lineage (GTDB taxonomy): Bacteria > Acidobacteriota > Terriglobia > Bryobacterales > Bryobacteraceae > Bog-113. The sequence continues at coordinate 9,665 of PLFE01000016.1, read as the reverse complement.
ATCACGCGCTTGCCTTTGCTGACCAGGAAAACGGTGCTCCGCGACGAGCGGAAGGCGTGCGGCATCTGGATCGTGTCGGGCTTGCCGTCCAACACCTGCTGGTTGAAGGCGCTCTCGAAGGTGGGCCCGACGCTATCAGTAAATACAGCGTCCGCCAATTTCGGATCGGAAACAACCTGGAGCGTGTGCGTCTGGGTGAGGCGGCTGACCAGATATTGATCCAGCGAATTGCGCATCGGAAACACGTAGACTGTTTTGATCTCGCTGAGGCCCGCCGCGCTGAGAACCGCGGCCCCCAGCAGAAGGCCTAATACCAATTTCATTACAATCATCATGTTACGACATGTATAAAGGTCTCGCGATCACGGTGATCATCCCCTGCTTGAATGAGGAAGAAGCCATCGAACAGGTTCTTCGAGCGATCCCGGAATTCGTGGACGAAGTCATCGTGGTGGATAACGATTCAACTGATAAAACCGCTGAGGTGGCCGGCAGGCTGGGCGCTAAGGTGATTGGAGAAAAGATCCGGGGCTATGGCCGCGCCTACAAGCGAGGCTTCGCCAACGCCACGGGCGACCTCATCATCACCCTGGATGGCGACCACAGTTATCCGGTGACGGGCATCTCCTATCTGCTGGAAGCATTTCTGCATCTGGAAGTGGACTTCCTGAATGCCTCCCGCTTCCCCGTTCGCGATCGCCACGCCATGAGCGCCAAGCACATGTTCGGCAATCTGATTCTCTCGATGGGCATGTCGCTCCTCTACTTCCGGTGGGTTCGCGATTCGCAATCGGGCATGTGGGTTTTTCGCCGCTCTATCTTGCAGGACATGAACTTAATTGCGGATGGCATGGCCTTCTCCGAAGAGATTAAGATTGAGGCCATTCGCAATTCCAGGATCCGGTTCGGCGAGATCTCCATCGTGTACTCCTCGCGCATGGGGGAGACCAAGTTGAACCCCTGGCGGGACGGCTTCGCGAATCTGTGGTTCCTGGTGAAGAAGCGGTTCTCACGTTGACTGTCACTGTTGTTGTGCCTGTGTGGAATCAGGGAGCTCTGCTGCAGAACCTTCTTGACAGCATTTCCCGGCAGACACTTAAGCCGGATGAAGTGATCGTCGTCGACAATGCATCCACCGATGACGCGCCCGGCGTGGCGAGGCGCTGGGGCGCGCGCGTGATTGCATTGGGCGAAAACCGTGGCTTTGCCGCCGCCGTGAATAGAGGGATCGCAGCCTGCTCCAGCGGCTGGGTTGCTTTGATCAATAGCGACGTTGTGCTGGACGAAGCCTGGCTTGAGAAACTGCTCCGAGCGGGTAACGAAACGGGAGCATCCTTCTGCTGCGGAAAACTTCTCATGGCCGCGGATCATTCCAGGCTCGACGCCACCTGGGATCTGATCGCCACCAGTGGATTCCCTCTGCGAGCCGGAAATGGCCAGCCCGATTCGGCGGCTTTCCATTCCAGGCGTTCTATCGCCATGGCGTCCGCCACCGCGACTCTCTACCGCCGCGAGTTATTTGCTTCGATCGGCGTTTTCGACGAACTGTATGAGTCTTATCTGGAAGACGTGGATTTCTCGCTGCGCTGCGCGGTGGGAGGTTTCGCTGGAATCTACGAACCGGAAACAGTGGCTTACCACGTGGGTGGTGCGTCAGGCGGCCGCATGGTTCGTTTATATGCGAGGAATCAAATCCTGCTGGTGCGAAAGCTGTTTCCCAAGGAACTGCAACATCAGTTTCGCAGTCGCATTCTGGTGGGACGTGTGCTCTGGGGCGCGCTTGCTCTCCGCCGCCTTCAATTCGCCGCGTGGATCGCAGGAATCGTGGACGCGCTCCGAATCGATGTCGAACCAGATCCGCTTGATCCTCGAAAACTGGAGCAAATGCTCCTTGAATCCGAACGCGAAATCCGGTCGATTTACGGTACGGATCTTTACTGGCGACTGTACTTTCTATGCACAAGGGGTGAGTCGCGATGACACATCCGGTGACCCCGGCGAGCGTCGCGATCCTGATCGTTACGCATAACTCCCACCCTGAAATTGCAACCTGTTTAATCGCGGCTTTGCGAACCGAAGCGGAAGTCCTGGTCATCGACAACGCGTCCACGGATGCAACGGTGGAGACGGCCCGCGGCTTTGGAGTGCGCATCATTGCGAATCCGCATAACCTGGGTTTTGCGGCGGCGGTGAATCAGGGTGTGCGCGCCACAACAGCACCCTGCTTGCTTCTACTGAACCCCGACGCGGTCATCGAAGGCGGCATCGGCGATCTCGCCGAGTGCTGCGAAGATCCTCAAACCGGCGCGGCCGGAGGGAAACTCCTGTCTCCGGAAGGTGTTCCCCAATTTGGCTTTAATGTGCGAAGCTTCCCCGGTCCGCTGGCCATTTCGCTGGAATGCCTGATGATTAATCGCCTCTGGCCCGGCAACCCGGTGAACTGGCGATACCGTTGCTTAGGCTTAGACTTGGACCACGCACAGGAAGTTGACCAGCCCGCCGGCGCTTTCCTCATGTTTCGACGGGACATTTGGCAGCGGTTAGGCGGCCTCGACGAAGGTTATTTTCCCGTTTGGTTTGAAGACGTAGATTTCTGTAAGCGTATTCGCGACAATGGGTTTCATGTATGGTATCGCCCCAAGGCGGTCGCTCACCATACGGGATCGCACTCTATCGCCAAGTTGCCGGTTGGGTGCCGAACCGAGTATTGGTATCGTAGTTTACTGCGGTACTCGGTCCAGCAATTTGGCTTCTTGGGAAGACTAACCACCTGTTTAAGCGTTTTCACGGGTTCCTTGTTGCGCGTGTTATTCGGCGGGACGACATATCGTGGTCCCGAAATGGCTCGAGCGCATTTTGCTGTTGCACGACTAGCTATTCGTACTTTGTGGATTTCGAAGCTCGAACCAGGTGTGATTCTGCGTTAAGCCGCCGTTATTGAAGCCAATGAACCTAAATAGCCAGGTTGGGATAAATGAGAATTAGCGACTCTGTTTCGGTGACAATCGTCACTTATAACAGTGGGCGATTCATCAAGCGCTGCCTCGATTCGGTTTTGGATCAGCGCTACCCCTATGTAGAGATCATCGTAGTCGACAATAACTCGACCGACGGAACCATAGACATTCTGGAGCCGTTTGAAGACCGGGTTCGAATCATTTACAACGAGGAGAACTCCGGTTTTGCGGCCGCTCAGAATCAGGCCATCGGCGCGTCGCGAGGGGAATGGATACTGACCCTGAACCCGGATGTTCTTCTTCTTCCGAACTTCATCGAGGCGCTGGTGCAGGCGGGCGGCGTGGACCCCAAGGTGGGAACCGTTTGCGGCAAGCTGCTGACGATGACGTCCGGCTTCGATTTTCCGGAGGAGCCGGTGGTCGATTCGACGGGCATTTATTTCACCCCCAACCTGCGGCATCTGGACCGCGGCAGCCTGCACCCGGATAACGGCGATTACAGGCAGTATGAGTTCGTGTTCGGCGCAACCGCCGCCGCCGCGCTCTATCGCCGCGACATGATCGAAGACATCTCCATCGACGGGGAGTTCTTCGACAACGACTTTTTCGTCTATCGCGAAGATGCGGACGTGGCATGGCGGGCGCAGTTGATGGGGTGGCGCTGCCTTTACGTTCCTTACGCCTGCGGATATCACGTGCGCAAAGTTCTGCCCGGCAACCGGCGCGCACTGCCTTCGGAAATCAACATGCATTCGGTGAAGAACCGGTTCCTGTTGCGGGTGAAGAACATCACGTGGAACGTCTACAGGGAAAACTGGCTCTCGATTACCATGCGCGATCTTCTGGTGATCGGCTGTTGCCTGATCCGCGAGCAAAGCTCCCTGAAGGCCTTTTGGTTCCTGGCCCAGAACTGGAAGCGCGTGGTGGCCAAGCGCCGCACCATCATGCTGCGCCAGCGCGTGACGGGCGATTACATCGCAAGCTGGTTCAGTTTCGATCCGGTAGCCAAGCCGGCTCCCAAGAAATTCTCCGCGGCCACAGTGCGAACCAGGGCCGCGCGCCGGTAGACGGTGCGGATCGCGCTTGTCGGGACACGCGGCATTCCCGCCAATTACGGAGGGTTTGAAACCTTCGCCGAAGAGCTTTCCACACGCCTCGCCGCACGCGGGCATGACGTAACGGTATACTGCCGGCACCCTCCGCCCGAACCCGTCTATCGCGGCGTCAGGCTGATCTGGCTACCCACCATTCGCCACAAGTATTTCGACACGCTGGCGCACACCTGCCTCTCGACTCTCTGGCTGATGTTCCGCCGCTGCGATATCGCGCTCTATTGCAACGCCGCCAACGCGCTGTTTACCATCCTGCCGCGGCTGCGCGGCGTTCCCGTGGTCTTGAACGTGGATGGCATTGAGCGCAAGCGCCGCAAGTGGAATCGCGCAGCCAAAGCGTGGTATCTGATGTCGGAATACCTCGCCACCGTTCTCCCCAGCCGGATTGTGGCCGATGCGGAAGTGATTCAGGATTACTATCGCCAGCGGTACGCGAAGGATTCCACCTTCATCGCTTACGGAGCAGACGACACCGTGGAACCAAGCTGCGGAGTTCTGAGTACCCTGGGTCTTGAGCCAGGCCGTTATTTCCTTTACGTGAGCCGCTTCGAACCGGAAAATCACCCGCTGGAGGTACGCCGGGCTTTTGAGCAGATCGCTACCGACATGAAGCTGGCTCTGGTGGGGGACGCCCCGCACGCCGAAGAATACATCCGCCAGGTGCGTGATACAAGCGACCCGCGCATCGTGATTCCCGGGGCGATTTATGGGATTGGATACCGCGAACTGGGATCGCACTGCTTCGCTTACATACAGGCCACCGAGGTGGGCGGCACGCACCCCGCGCTGATCGAGAACATGGGCCGCGGCGCGCTGGTGCTCTACCGGAATACACCGGAAAACGCCGAAGTCTGCGGCGATGCCGGGTTGCCTTTCGATGATGAGCAGGGCCTCGCCGCCGCCATGCGACACGCTCTGGCAATGCCCGAGGCCGAACGCGCCGCTTATCGTGAGCGGGCTCACGCCCGTGTCCGGGAGCGCTATGATTGGGAAGTTGTGACGACACAGTACGAGCGTCTGTTCGAGTCACTCCTCTCCCAATAACGCGTGCCCAGCTCAGCCCGTTGCTACGTAGAAATCTCCACTGGCCGCATCGCCTCGAATTTCGAGGCTGTACGGGACGCGGTGGGTCCGGACGTGGACGTGATGGGCGTGGTCAAAGCGGACGCCTACGGACATGGAATGCTGGAAGTTTCGCGTATTCTGATCTCCCGCGGCGCACGCTGGCTGGCGGTGAGCACTGTGGCCGAAGGGCGGCAGCTTCGGGACGCGGGCATAGAAACAGACATTCTGGTGATGGCGGGCCTGCTTCCAGACGACTTCCGGACTGCGGTTGACCTTGGACTGACACCGGTCGCGCATTCGACGTCGGACATTCTCCGCTTCGAGGAAGCCGCTGTCGCCGCTGAGCGGAAGGCCCGCTTTCATCTCAAGTTCGACACCGGCATGGGACGCCTGGGAACCCGCGAGACGCCGGTTGAGGTAGCCGGGGTTCTCAAGACTCTCCACGTGACCGAGTGCGACGGCCTATTGACGCACTTCGCCTCGGCCAGCGACTTTTCGACGCCGCAGACCGATATGCAGATCGCCCGCTTTGACGGGATTGGCCGGGAGATGGCGGCACTCGGGATCGCTCCGCGCTATCTGCATCTTTCGAGTACCGCTACCGTCGCCTATGCGCGTCCGAACGCGTGGCGGACCATCGTACGGCCGGGACATGCCATCTATGGCTACGTCTCGCCGGCCAAGGGCATTGCGCCCGAGAGCGCTCTCCGGGTTTCTCCCGCGCTGGCGTGGAAGGTGAAAGTCGTCGCAGTGAAGGACGTTCCGGCCAATACGCTGGTGGGCTATGGAGGAATCGCATGCGTGAAGCGCCCGACACGTCTGGCGATCCTGGGAGCAGGCTACGCGGACGGAATCCCTCACCGGCTCTCCAACCGGGGTAAGGTGATTGCGGGCGGCAGATTCGCTCCCATTTTGGGCGCTGTTTCCATGGATCTGACCACCATCGACGTCACGGAATCACCGAGGCTGAAGCCAGGAGACGACGTCACTTTGCTGGGCCGCGAAGGCCGGGTCTCCATCAACGCGCAGGAGATGGCGCGCTGGGCCGGGACAATCTCCTATAGCGTCCTCTGCGGCATCAAACCGCGCGTTGAACGCGTGTATGTCGAATAGGCCGAAAGTTTCATAAAATCAACAGGTTTTGTGGATAAGCCTGTGGGAATCAGGCGCCGCAAAGGTCCAAACGGCCTGTTCTTTAGCGGGTTCGTAACACTTTGCACTAAATATAAGCAGATCCCACAAACGTCACCTAAGCCATTGAATCGAAAAAGTCTATGGGCCCGATTGAAACGCAAATTATGCCGAATTTGAAGGTTTGGAGGGACTTTCGTACTACGGAGGCACGGCATGTTGCCCTGTGAAAACGAAAGTGTACTATTTCTTACGCCCAGCAACTCGGAAGCCAGTGCTGTTATGATGAGCATTCTCACCATGCCAGGTTTACGTTCGGAACTCGCGCCGGTCTCCGAAGCCCTCACGCACGGCATCCGGGTTGAGGTTTTGTCGCAGTACTCGCGCGAGAATTCAGAACCGCAACAGGAGGCGTGGGTCTTCCAGTATACGGTGCGGATCACGAACCAGGGGTCCGAGACGGTGCAGCTGGTCAGCCGGCATTGGATCATCACCGATGCCATGGATCATGTGGAAGAAGTCGAAGGTCCCGGAGTGGTCGGCGAGAAGCCGGTTCTAGCGCCGGGAGAGTCCTTCAAATACTCCTCGTGGTGCCCTCTCAAGACACCCACTGGGATGATGGGCGGCACTTACCAGATGGAGCGCCCGGACGGTAGCCAGTTCGATATCGAGATTGCGACTTTCGGGCTGAGAGCGCCGTACAGCATCCACTAATCGAGCTACGGCAGCGCGAACGCCACCAGCGTGTCCGATTGAAGTTCTTCATCGACATGCGGATGGCCGCCTGCGGCGATGACCACGTATTGCTTGCCCTTCACCTCGTACGTCATCGGCGTGGCATGCCCGCTGGTGGGAAGCTGTCCTTTCCACAGTTCCTTGCCGGTCTCGATATCGAACGCACGGAGGAATGGGTCGATGGTGCCGGCAACGAAAACCAGGCCACCGGCGGTTACGATGGGGCCACCTAAGCCGATCACTCCCGGCGGGATGTCCGGGTTGGCGGGACTGAAAGATCCGAGTGGGACCTGCCAGCGGATCGTGCCTTTCACCAAATCGACCGCCGTGAGCATGCCCCAGGGTGGTGGAACGCAAGGCAGGTGGGCTTTCGGAGAGAGCAGCGGGCGACGAAACATCCCGTAGGGCGTTCCGGTTTGGGCCGTATATTCGCCCGGCTCACCATTTTTGCGCGCGTCCGCGAACTGATCGCGCGGAATCAGCTTCACCTTCGTGGGGAGATTATTGGTGTTGGCAACCAGAAGTCCGCGGCCGGGGTCGAACGCGTAGCCGCTCCATGTGAATCCGCCAATGGTACCGGGGATCGCGAGAGAACCTTTCAGCGACGGTGGGGTGAAGATGCCTTCGTTGCGCAGCCCTTGCAGTTCCACGCGGCAGGCTTCCTTGTCTTCCGCGGTGAGCCCCCATGCATCGTCCGCCGAAACCTTGTGGGGCGCAAGGGCCGGCGGCGCCACGGGGATGGGTTGCGTGGGCGATGCTGTTTCGCCGGGGACATCGCTCCGGGGCACCGCGCGCTCCTCAACGGGAAACACGGGCTTGCCCGTTTCCCGGCTCAGCACGTAGAGGAACCCGGTCTTGTTTCCCTGAATCACCACGGGGACCTTCCTGCCGTTGTGTTCGAGCGTGGCGACGAGCGGCGGGGACGCCGAATCGTAATCCCATAGATTGTGGTGCACCAGTTGGAACCCCCAGGCCAGCTTGCCGGTTTTGGCATCGAGGGCGACCACGGAATCGGCCCACTTGTCGTCGCCTGGCCGCAAGCCGCCATAGTAGTCGGGACTGGCGCTGCCAGTGGGAACGAAGATCAGATCGCGGACGGGATCTACGGCCATGATGGACCATGCGTTTGCCGCGCCGCTCTTCCAACCGGGCTCGGCCGCGTTATTGGGGGCGATGGGATTCCAGCTCCATCGCAGCGCGCCGGACCGCGCGTCGAAAGCGCGAACGACGCCGCTCGGCATGTCCGCCCGGCCGTTGTCGTCGATGGATGATCCGACCACGACGACATCGTCAACTACCGCCGGCGGCGAAGTCATGTGATACCACCCGGAATGGAAGCGTGGCACCTCTCTCAAGCTGATTTCGCCGGCCGTGCCGAAGTCCGGGCAAGCCAATCCGGTGGCGGCGTCCAGCGCGATCAGACGGGCGTCGATGGTGGCTTCAAAAATGCGGCGGCGACAGGGCTTTCCCGGGTTGCGGGACGGATCGAGCCAGGTTGCGACGCCGCGGTTGATTAACCCATCGCCGGCCTGCCACTTCTGATCGATCTTTGGGTCGTAAGCCCAGAGCTGCGCTCCCGTCTCGGGATTCAAAGCGATCACGCGGTTGAATGGCGTGGTCAGAAACAGAGTGCCATCCACCAGGATCGGAGTATTCTCGAAGCCGCTGCGCCTTCTGCCGCCGCTGCCATCGGAAATGTCGCCAGTATGAAACGTCCAGGCGACCTCCAGCTTGCTCACGTTCTTCCGATCGATCTGGGTGAGCGGGGAGTGCCGCATCCCGCCGGGGTCATTTCCATAGCTTGGCCAGTCCCCTGCCGGGCCGGTTACCGCTGCGAAGAGAGCGATCAGGAAAACGGGCATCCACATAATCAGCAGTTGAACAGCTACCGGAGCGGAAAGCAAGGCCGGCGGGATGAGCAGGCCCAGCCGCGGGATGAGCGGGCTAGATCCAGACCGATTCAACCGGTTCGCGACGCTTGCACAGATCGCAGGCGCCCGATTCCGCGAAGTAACTCTGGCCCAGCTTCGCCAGATAGTACAGCGGCAAATCGCCGAAGCTTCTGGTCTGGGGCGTGGGCTGATAGATCACCACGGCGATGGCCACGACTTTGGCGCCATGACTCTCCAGCAGGTTCTTCATCTCAGTGAGACGGGAGCCGGAACGCAGGATATCGTCCACCATCACGACCTGCTCGCCGGGGTGCTGTTCGAGGTACTGTCGAAAGCGCATGGGAGCGTGATCGGATTCCTTCTCGGCCCAATAGACCTGACGGGCGCGAAGGGCTTCGCAGATTCCATAGGCCACCGGCATGCCAGCGGGGCCGGCGGCTACAATCGACAGCTCGGGGATGATGGCGCGCAACTCCGGATTGGAGCGCACCATGCGGCTGAGGCCGACGCTGAACACGCGGGAGTGCTGGTAATAGCGAAGGGCCAGCGGCACCTGCAGGTATTCATCGGAATGGAGCCCGTTGGGGTAGCGGAAGTGCCCATGCCGCAGGGCGCCAGATTCGCGCAGAACGCGCACGACTTCATCAGAGGTTGGTAACAAATGCATGTTTGTACGTTCGACAGGGAACGCTGCCTCCTAGTGTACGATGCCCGTTGGCAACACCGAGGTCGAGAAGTGGCAGGAATCCGGGGCGCAGTTCGGGTGTGAGCTT
>PLFE01000037.1 GCA_003136675.1 Bryobacterales bacterium | reverse complement strand
TCAGTGGTTAGTGGTCAGTGGTTGTCAGTGGTTAGTGGTCAGAAAAACCAGATATCAGGTTTAACAAGTCACTAACCACTGACCACTGGTTCTACTTATGAAACGCATTCGCTACTCCAAATACGTCCCCGACCCCGCCGGCGATATGAGCATGGAGGACCTGCTCAGCGCTCTCTCGGACTATCTCCTGCAAAGCGGATTCAATGACAATTTCTGGTACGAACTCCCCGAAGGCGAGCAGACTCTTGACGAACTCCGCCGCGCCATCGAGCAAGCGTTGATGGGTGAAGATATATTCAGCCCGGAGCGTTTGCAAGAAATGCGTGATCGCCTTGACGCAATGTCGCAAGAGCAGCGCGATCAACTGATCCAACGCTTAATGGAAAAACTCGAAGAAGCCGGCTACATCAACACAAATGCGCAAGAGCCTCAAGATGAGGCGAACGCCCCGGGCGGCCAAGGCGGGAATGAATCGCAGGTTCAGTTCGAGGTAACTGATAAAGCGGTCGATTTCTTAGGCTTCAAAACCTTGAAAGACCTGCTGGGCAGCTTGGGCAAATCGAGTTTCGGTTCGCATGATACGCGCGATCTCTCCACCGGCATTGATGCCAGCGGCGGCGCCAAGCCTTATGAATTTGGCGATGTTCTCAATCTCGATGTGAGCGCAACCTTGTTTTCCGCCATGCAGCGTGAAGGCGTGAAACTGCCGCTGAATCTGGAATATTCCGATTTACATGTGCATCAATCGGAGTACCAAAGTTCGTGCGCTACCGTGCTGATGCTCGATTGCAGCCACAGCATGATTCTTTACGGAGAAGACCGTTTTACGCCCGCGAAGAAAGTGGCCCTCGCGCTGGCGCACTTGATTCGCACACAGTATCCCGGCGATTCCCTGCGCTGCGTGCTGTTTCACGATACGGCGGAAGAACTCGATATCAGCCAGCTTGCGCGCGTCCAGGTCGGCCCCTATTACACCAACACGCGCGATGGCCTCATTCTCGCTCAGCGGCTGCTTGAGCGCGAGCGCAAAGACATGCGGCAAATCGTCATGATTACCGACGGAAAACCCAGTGCGCTCACGCTCGAAGACGGCCGCATGTACCGCAATGCCTTCGGGCTGGACCCGCTGGTGATCAGCAAGACCCTCGAAGAGGTGAACCGCTGCAAGAAATCCGGAATCCTGATCAACACCTTCATGCTGGCGTCTGATTACGGACTCGTCAACTTCGTCCAGAAGGTGACCGAAATTTGCCGGGGCAAAGCATATTTCACGACGCCGTATACACTGGGACAATACTTACTAATGGACTACATGAATCGCAAGACCAGAACGATCCATTAGCCGCCGATAAATACAGATGAACGCAGATAACCCAAACCACAGTTCTAATCTTTATCGGCGTGAATCGGCGTTTATCGGCGGCTATTTCTTTTGTTTCTGCGCCGCCCTACTCGGCCTGTCCGCCTGTTCCCAGAGCAATTCCGACGTGGCAGCCGCGGGCGTCCCCGCGATGCCGCCCGTCGCCGTGCGTGCAGTCACTGCCATTTCGGCAGCCGTGCCGCTCGACGTGAACGGAATCGGCAACGTCGAAGCCATCACTTCGGTGGATGTGAAATCGCGTGTCACCGCGCCGGTCCTGCGCGTGAATTTCCAGGAAGGCCAGAATGTTCAAAAGGGCGAGCTGCTCTTCGAACTTGACCCCGAAGTCTACAACCGGCAAATTGCCGAACTGGAAGCCAACGTCGCCAAAGACGTCGCCAACGAAAAAGAATCCCAGGCCAATATTGAGAAAGACCAGGCCACGTTGAAGAACGCCGTTTCCGTGGCCGAGCGCGGCAAGCAACTGCTGAAACAGGGCATCTTCTCGCGCGAACAAACCGATCAGGTGGTGGCCACCGCCGACGCCGCCAAAGCTTCTTTGGACGCCGACACAGCCGCTCTCGAAAGCGCGAAAGCCGCACAGGGCGCCGACCGCGCGCGCCTCGCCCAAACCAAGCTCTCGCTCAGCTTCACCAGGATCTATGCGCCCATTTCGGGACGCGCCGGCGCGGTGCAGGTGAAAGCGGGCAATCTGGTGAAAGAGAATGATGCCGCTCTCGTCACCTTGCTGCAGATTTCTCCCATCTACGTTTCTTTCTCGCTCCCGGAAAACCTGCTTCCCGAAGTCCGTAAGTTCAACGCCGGACGGGCTCTTGCCGTAACCGCCACGCTTGCCGACGGCTCAACCGCGACCGGCAGTCTTAGCTTTATCGACAACACGGTCGATATGACCACCGGAACCATCAAATTGAAAGCTTCTTACGACAACCCGCAGCAGAAGCTCTGGCCGGGGCAGTTCGTGAACGTGCAGGCCCGGCTGGAGACGGAGCAGAATCGCATCATGGTCCCCTCGCAAACCATCGAGAACGGTCCGCAGGGGAAATATGTGTGGGTGATGAACCCCGTTGATAGCACCGCGTCTATGCGGCCCGTGGACGTCTCGCGCCTCTTCACACCGCGCGGGCAGCCGGAACAAGCGGTCATTTCCTCCGGCCTGCAGCCCGGCGAAATGGTGATCTCCGAAGGTCAAATGCGGCTCGCGCCGGGCGCGCACGTGCGCCTGTTGAAGGCCAACGCAAATCCAGCGAGCTAGCGCGCATGGCACCCACCGATTTCTTCATCCGCCGCGCCGTCACCACCACGCTCCTCATGGTGGCTATCCTGGGCTTCGGGCTGCTGAGCTATTTCACCCTGCCGGTAAGCGACCTGCCCAACGTGGAATACCCCACCATTCAGGTGAACGCAGCTTTGCCCGGCGCGAACCCGGACGTAATGGCTTCCTCTGTCGCAACGCCGCTCGAAAAAGCCTTCTCGAACATCGCCGGCATCGACAGCATGTCTTCTACCAGTTCGCTGGGCTCCACATTCATCACGCTGCAATTCGACATGAGCCGCTCCATTGATGCAGCCGCGCAGGACGTGCAGGCCGCCATTTCACGCGCCAGTGGCGACCTTCCCACCAACATGCCCGCGCCGCCTTCGTATTCCAAGGAGAACCCCGCCGCCCGCCCCATCATGTACCTGAGCATGAACTCGCCAACCATGACCGGTTCCGCGCTCGATGAATATGCGGAAACGCTGATCGGCCGGCGCATCTCCATGGTGAGCGGCGTGGCCGACGTTTCGGTCTACGGCGCCAAGAAATACGCCGTGCGCATTCAAGCCGACCCCAATAAACTGGCTTCTCGCGACGTGGGCCTCGAAGAACTTCGCGACACGCTCGCGCATGGAAATCTCAATTTGCCTTCCGGTTCGCTCTACGGATTTACCAAAGCCTACACCGTCCAATCCAACAGCCAACTCAACGCCGCGGCGCAGTTCCGGCCCATGATCGTGCGCTATCAAAATGGAAATCCGGTGCGCCTGGAAGATCTGGCCAACGTCATCGATAGCGAGACGGTCAACCGCAGCGAGTTCTGGGCCAACGGCAAAATCGCCATGATTCTGGCCATCCAGAAACAGCCCGGCACCAACACCGTCAGCGTTGTCGAGGGCATCCGGAAGCTGCTGCCCGACCTCAGGCAGAACATGCCGGCGGGAATCAACATGGAGATTCAGTTCGACGCGTCCCAAAGCATTCAGGATTCCATTCGAGACGTCAAACTTACCCTCTTGCTCACCATCGCCCTGGTGGTTTTCGTCATCTTCTTCTTCCTGCGAAATGTTTCCGCCACCGTGATTCCAAGCCTGGCCGTGCCGCTTTCACTGCTGGGCACTTTCGCCGCCATGAAGTTGCTGGGTTTCACCATCGACACGCTTTCCATGATGGCGATGACGCTCTCCGTAGGGTTCGTGGTCGACGACGCCATCGTGATGCTGGAGAACATTGTGCGCCACATGGAGATGGGCAAGCCCCGCATGCAGGCCGCCTTTGAAGGCGCGCGCGAGGTGGGGTTCACCATTGTCTCGATGACGGTTTCGCTGGTCGCGGTTTTCATCCCGGTTCTGTTTCTCAGCGGCATCATCGGCCGCCTGCTGCGCGAATTCTCCATCACCATCGTGGTGGCCGTGCTGGTCTCAGGCGTGATCTCTTTGACGTTGACGCCCATGCTGTGCAGCCGCTTCCTGCAGCATGAACATCATCATCGCAGCCGTTTCTATCATTGGTCCGAGGCGTTTTTCCAGCGTATTAACGGCGCTTACCGGCGCTCACTTCAGTTCACGTTGCAGTTCCGGCGATTCACCCTGGTGGCCAGCGTGGTTCTCACCGTCGCCACCGTTTACCTCTTCATCGTGATGCCCAAGAGCTTCCTTCCCGTGGTGGATACCGGCATGTTTTTCGGCGTCACCGAAGCCGGGGAAGACACATCCTACGACGAAATGGTTCGCCTGCAGCATCAGGTGGCCGATATCATGGCCCATGACCCCTGGGTCGAGAAGTGGGCCAGCGGAACCGGCGATTTTACAGGCCAGAACGGCGGCTTCGTCTTTGCCCACCTCAAGGAAGATCGCCATCGCCCCACGGCCACCGAGATCATCGCCGAGCTCAATCGGAAGTTCGCGCAGATTCCCGGAGTGATGGTCTTCCTTCAAGTCCCGCCGCTGCTGACCCTTGGGCAGAGCGAATCGCGCTTCCAATATTCCGTCGCGCTGGAAGATGCGGAGACCGGCACGCTCTACCATTGGGCCCCCATTCTGGAGCAGAAGCTGCGCTCGATGCCGGATATCGCCGCTGTCTATAGCGATCTGCATCTCACCAGCCCCCGCATCAATGTCGACATCGATCGCGACCGCGCGCTCGCTTTCGGCGTGACTCCCGATCAGATCGCCAACACGCTCTACGACGCGTATGGAGACCGGCGCGTCTCCACCATCACCTCATCATCCAACGAATACGATGTGATTCTGGAAGTGCTCCCGGAGTATCAGCGCGATCCGTCGGCCCTCTCGAAGTTATATATAAGATCCAGCACGGGTAAGTCGATTCCCCTTTCCGCCGTCACACGGCTTGTCCAGGGCGTCGCCCCGCTGGCCGTCAACCACATAGGACAGTTGCCGGCTGTGAATCTGCAATTCAATCTGAAGCCCGGTGTGGCGCTCAGCGAGGCGACCAAGCAGGTGGACGAAGCCGCGCGCGAGATCGGCATGCCCGATACCATGAGCTTTACTTACCAAGGTACGGCGCAAGTATTCCAGAATTCGTTGAAAGGCTTTGCGATCCTTCTGATCATCGCCATCCTGGTGATTTACTTAGTGCTGGGGATTTTGTACGAAAGCTTCATCCACCCCATTACGATTCTTTCCGGCCTTCCTTCCGCGGGAATGGGCGCACTGGTCACGCTTCTGCTCTTCCATGAGGACCTGAACCTTTACTCATTCGTCGGCATCATCTTATTGATCGGCATCGTGAAGAAGAANNATGATGACCACCATGGCGGCGCTTCTGGGCACGCTGCCCATCGCCTTCGGATATGGAGCCGGCGGCGAGGCACGAAGGCCTCTTGGGTTAGCCGTGGTCGGCGGATTGGTGGTGTCGCAGCTCTTGACGCTCTACATCACGCCGGTCATCTATCTTTACCTCGAGCGCTTCACGCAACGATTCACCAGCGCGCGCAAGCTGCGGCCGATTGAGGTCGTTCTCCCCTCGCCCGTCTAGCTTTGGTGGGGCGGCGGTTTCGCCTGGTGTGTCGAGTAGTGATGTGCATTCAGGGGGTGGAAGTCCCCTCTGGACCGTGATGACCGGAACCATCCGGCTAAGCAAGGGCGCTCGCCGCGAGGCGGGATCTGAAGAAAGCCAATGACGAAATCCCGGAATCGACGTACAGGAAACAGTCGTAGATTTGGCGGCTGCGGCGGATATAAGGCCAGTGTGGTTTGGGTGACCCCGCCAGGGACGGGAAAGCCCGCTTGTCATTCGGAAGCCGCATGGGTAGATCCGACGCGTACGGGAGAAGAAGGCATGTCTTACCTCGATAGATCTCCGTTTCCGGTCCGCTCGCAGCGGACTGCCTGCGCAGTAATGCGCCGGGACAGAAAGCGAAGAAGTCAGCAGAGGCCAAAGTAGCCCAACCGGGCGAAGGGCCGAATCTTTAATGCAAGGAGCAGATGGACGATTTCGATGAGCGCAGAGCAGCAGAAAGGCGACCAGCACCACGGCGACGGCGGGACGGGCGGCCCCTTTCCACGGAGCATGGACGGCGGCAAGAGCTTACGGCATTCGAACAACAACGAGCCTTGACAGTCAATTTGATGGAGCAGGTATGCAACCCGAAGAACCTTCTTCGCGCGTACCGGCGGGTTCGCTCCAATAATGGAAAGCCGGGCGTGGACGGGATGACCGTCCACGATCTGGCCGACTGGCTACGGGAAAACATAGCGGCGTTGACGGCTGCATTGCTGGACGGGACTTACCGGCCCCGGCCCGTGCGTGGAGTGTCGATCCCGAAGCCGGGAGGAGGACAACGCCAACTGGGTATTCCAGTGGTTGTGGACCGTCTGG
Organism: Bryobacterales bacterium; assembly: GCA_003136675.1. Classification (GTDB taxonomy): domain Bacteria; phylum Acidobacteriota; class Terriglobia; order Bryobacterales; family Bryobacteraceae; genus Bog-113. The sequence continues at coordinate 2,024 of PLFE01000037.1, read as the reverse complement.
TTCAACAGGCGATCCTGCGGGTACTGGACCCCATCTTCGACCCCACCTTTTCCAACTCCAGCTATGTATTCCGGCCCGGCCCAGCGCCCACATGGCGCTGGAACAGGCCCGGAAGTACGTCGCCCAGGGGGGCGCGAGTTTGTCGTGGAGCTCGACCTCGAAAAGCTTTTCGACCGGGTAAATCACGATATCCTCATGTCCCGGATCGCGCGCAGGATCGGCGGTCGGAGAACGAAGGTTCCTCGGCCATCGGCTGCTTTTGAACGGTAAGCCCGGCATCTCGCCCAAGAGCATAACTCGCGCGAAGGAGAAGATCAGGCAGATTACCCGTCGAAACCGGGGCGTCAGCCTGACGCAGGTGATCATCGAACTCAACTTGTTTCTCATGGGATGGCTTACCTACTACCGCTTTGCGGCATGCCGGTTTGAACTCCAGTGCCTGGACGAGTGGATTCGGCGTAAGCTGCGCTGCTATCGCCTCAAACAGTGCAAAAGGGGTAGCACCGTGGCCGGTTTCCTGAAGAAGCTCGGCGCGTCGCCCTCCCTCGCGCACCGGGTGGCCTCGTCCGGGAAAGGTTGGTGGAGATTGTCACTCACCCGCCCATCTCATCAGGCCATGTCCGCCGATTGGTTCGGAATTCAGGGACTTAAACCTCTGGTCCTTAAATATGACTCGTTCAAACATGAAACGAAACCGCCGTATACAAACAAGTACGTACGGTGGTGTGGGAGGACGGGGNNGAGGCCCCTCCTACCCGATCCCGCATTGGGTTCGGAGCCAGCCTCGACAAATAGGACGAACGCCTCTATTTCCGTTCTCGTCTGCTCGTAAGTCCGATCTACCTTCTCATCAGAGCGATGGATGCCCCACAAAACCCAAAAACGTTCTGCCTTGTGAAGTTCGGCAAGCGCTCGCCGTGAAGGCTGGTGGCAAGATGCATTTTATTTGGGCGACGTGATATAGTGTCGCCCAATCGGAGACCAACAAAACATGTACCCATTCATAATGCACGAATGGTTCGAACAAGTCTGGAACCGAGGAGACGCCAGCGCCATCCATCGCCTCCTCGCGCCCGACGCAACCATACACAACTTCGATCAATTGGGCAATGACGCCAAAGGTCCAGCCGCCTTCATCGAGCGCTACCACCAGTTCCGCACCGCCTTTCCCGATCTTCATTTCAACGTGCACAACGCATTTGAAAGTGGCGGCTACGAAGCGGCCCGCTGGACATTCACCGGCACCCACACCGGCAATGGCTTGGACATTCCGCCTACACATCGCGAAATCGAGTTCGCCGGAATGAGCTTCGCGCGTTTCGAAAACGGCCGCGCGGTAGAGGTCTGGGATTCATGGGATGCAGTGGGAATGATGCGGCAGCTCGGCCAAAACCCGGCCGCCTTCGCCGCCGTTGCGGGTTGAAACTCAGGGAGTAACCGACTCCGCAATCAACTCCCGAATACACGTCGCGCGTATAATCGCATCGTTTGCACCAACTGGCGCGTAGGTTGACGCCGGCTCACTTTCGGCGTCCGCCAGCTTGGCTGATTCACAACAGCACCCGGAGGGCGTNNTCACCGTTCCCCTCGCCGATCTCGAAACCCAGCAGCGCCTCTACTTCCCAATACAGAAGCTAGAAAAAATCCGGTTCAAAATATCGTCCGCCGTCGTCTTACCGGTCAACTCATCCACCGCCGCCAGCGCGCCATACAAATCGAGCAGCAGCATCTATNNTCGTCAATCGCCGTCGCCGCCTGCGCCAGGCCTGCCAGCGCTTCCCGCAACGCGGATTCCTGCCGAAAATTGGTGATCACCGCCCCGGTCTGTTCTATCAGACCCTCCGGGGCGATCACGCCCAAAATCGCGGTCCGCAACGTCTCGATCCCAAAGCCAGTCAGCGCGGAAACGGCAATGGCATCATCCGAAATCACCCCACCAATGTCGCTCTTATTCGCCACCACCAGATACCGGCCCTGCGTCGACGCTCGCTCGATCAACTCACGGTCGCCCGCTTCGAGGCCGC
>PLFE01000148.1 GCA_003136675.1 Bryobacterales bacterium | reverse complement strand
GGTCACTTTGGGCGGAATACGCAATAAGTTAATAGGCGGCCAGTCCGTCTCTTTTGACAGGATCACTTCGACGCTCACACTCACCGAAGAAGGTCGCAACGCGCTAAAGAATGTCGCGACTGGCCAGTTGAAGTTATCCATGCCGCTTAGACTCTATTTCGGGAAGACGTTTATTGGAAACGTGCCCGTCATGGTCGTCGTGGGCAGCTACTCTATCTCGGAAAATGCCGACGGCACCGCTACCCTACACACGGAGTCGCCTGTCCCAATGTCGCTCGACACCAGCGGTGCGTGCTCTCCGGGGCTGCCCGGGTGAGCTCAAGTTCCAGAGCCGCCGTGACTGCGCGAGCGTCCCTTCTATCGCCATCCTTTGCGAACCTCGAGGGACACATAGCGACCGACGGCAGAGTGCGTTTGTGCCGTCAAATGGCACTGCGGATCGTCCGATCGCGACCTCGCCGGCAGGAATGGCCTGAAATGGAGGTCTTCGATCAGCGAGGCCCGTAAGATCCCACGTCATTCCGCCGTGAAGATCTTTAGGGTAACGCCGGCGCGGCCGAACGTGGTGCGCAGGTCGGCGAGGTAGTAAGCGAACTGCAAGGCTCCGCGCTTGCGCTCAGTGCCTCCCAAATCTGCCTTCGCCTGCTCTTTACTCAGGAGGCCCACGGTGACCACCCAAACTTCCCGCCGGTACGTGGGGTCCGCCAGGGCCGCCACCACCTGGACGTGGGCCTCCTGGGGGGTGGTTGGGCGGCGGCTATGAATTCGATCAACGGTCTTGATCAGCCTCTTCGATTTGCGGTTCTTGATCTTGATCTGCTTCGGCCAATGGGTGGGAAAGGCGAGGGGTGTGCGCGATGAGCCGATGAAAGCCAAGCTAGCGGAGGCTTGTCGCCCCACGGTCTCCAGATTCGCCGCGGAAACGTTCGCCTCCGCGTTCTTCGCTTTGGCATGAATGAGGAGGATCTTCTTGTTCCGCGGCTGTACGCAAACAAAATCCGCAATCTCGGGCGCTCCGTCATCACAAACCAAAAGCTCGCTCTTGGCGATCTCGGAGGTCAGTGCGTCGTTGCGCATGACACCGCGACCATAAAAGGCATTGAGAACGATGCCAAACTGGGAATGAGTAGCCCAAGTCGCCGGCGTGACGCCCGATTCGCCTTTTTCGCTCACCAGATGTTCCAGGCTCTTCGAGACGATCAAATGGTCGAGAAGATTACCGTCCTGACCCTCCTTCACGGCGTCCCAGTCGATCGAAGGCCTAAAGAACAAGCCGTTGGCGTAGACCACGCCGGTCGATCCGGGTATTACGCGAAAGCACTGTTCGTGATTGATGAGCGCCATGAGCGAGGCGGCATGATCGGTCGGGCCGCTGCCGAAGGGACTCTGTTCAAGCGTGCCTGGCGTGGGTGTGTTGGGGGTGACAATTGCCTCATCAAGCTCAGGACAGTGAAGCGTATAGCGGCCTTTGGGCGGAATCGTGTTGCGGCGCATGTAGGTCGCGTGAATGTGAAATCGACCGCCCAACACGAAGGCAAAATCCGTAGGTTTCCCTTCGTCCGCGACGCGTTCGAGTTCGAGGCAGCGATCGAACTCGAGAATATCTTGGGCGACCTTCGGGTCCCACTTGCGGTCCGCGAACGATGCATCGTCGGGACTCAAGAGGTCCCAGATATCGAGTAGCAGGTTTTGTGCCTCGCCGTCGTCTTTGGCAGGTGGAGCGACCTCTTGGGCAAATCGAGAAAAGAAAGGATGCAACGTAGTCGAGACGTCGCTCAATGCTTTGGCGACCGAGCGAGTCCAGGTCAGATAGTCCTTAAGACCGATGAATCGCGTCGTGGGATCCGCGACGCGACCGCGGCGAATCGAGAGCTCTCGGCGCGTGGTTGCCTCTTCGAGCACGGCAACGCCATGGAGCGAGGAGGGCGCTTGGCTCGCCTCGGCGAGATCATAGTAGCCATCGCTTAAGTTGCGTTTGCGAATGGTCATGGAGCGGATACCGTTATCGCTCAAATCCAATCCCGCCGTCGAGGCCTCGATGATGCGAATGCGTTCATGACCTCGGCGAGTGGCCTTAGGATCACTGAAGAGCCGTTTCATCTCCTCGGGCGGGACACTGAAAAGTCCCAACCGCTCGAAATCGACGCAAAGACTCTCGGTATCGAGAAGAAACACGAAGGGAGGCGATCGAACGATCGCCATCACCCCAAGATTCCACTCCGGGATGCTCTGCTGGCGGAGGTTTCTGGAATTAGCCCAGGTCAGGTAGCGAATCAGGCGCACATCGTCGAAATTACCCGCGGGCGTCGGTGCTGGGACGATTCGCATATCGAATCGGTCTTCTAGCTTGAACGCCTCGGCGCAGGCCCTAGCCATTCGATCGAAGGCCTCATTCGAAAGAACTCGGGCATCCGCTGATTGGGCGGCGTTCTGGGCCGGGTCCAGGTAGTAACAAATGACCGCTCGGCGGGGAAGCAGATACTCATCCAGCGTCGCTTTGTCGTCGGTAAAGAACCCTTTGCGAAACTCACGTCCGATGTATTGCCATTCAGGCGCTGTCTTCTTTAGAAGACTCAAGAGCTGCGTTTCCGCGGTGAACGCGCGATCAGGCTCTTTCGCGACATATTGCTCGTAATTTAGGTAGTTGTTCCAGTGCAGGTGGGAGACCGATTCGAGGGTCTCGGCGCCGGCGCGTGCGTCGTAGGGTCTCTTCGCTCCGAAGATGTTCGCCGATTCTGGCTTCTTTCGGCCTGAGTCCGCGTAGCGAAGCGCTCGGCCGACCTGCTGAATGAGTTCGCGGGCGCTGCGAAATCCGTCATAGAGAAAAATCTCGTGGAAATCCGCGTTATCGATTCCTTCGAGGAGCTTGAATTGGTGTAACCAAATCCGTGATTGGCGGCCAACCCCTTCAGGATCGTTGGCCTCGTGCACGTGTTGGAACCGATAAGGCGCAAGCGCCATCTCGGATCTAGGGCCGAGCTTCTCAAGATCCCCATTAAGGGATCTGGGATTCCCCGTGTGCGCATCGTGGATTAGGACCGCGCGAAGGGTGTGGTCTTGCGCGTAGAACTGACATTGTAGCGCCTTCAGTGTTTCGTACGTGGCCCCGTGGACGATGCACTTCAAAGGGCGACCGTCGGCGAGAATTGGATAACGCTCGCATCGCTCGCGCACGAAGGCGACGAAATCCTCGATGGTCTCGGGTACTTTTTTGGGGCGCGCAGACTTACCGTTAGACATCTCTTTGCGCGGATCGAAGGAAACCTTGCGGATGATTCGATTCTCGACCGCTTCCTGAAAGCTTAGGTTGAACGCAAAGTTCCCGAGTACGTTGAAGTATTTGTAGTCGTTACGATACGGCGTCGCTGAGAAAATGATGGTCGGCACATTGAGCGACTCTACGCATTGCGCCCAACTGAAGGCTGGCTCATAGTGACCTTCGTCCACGATCAAAAGATCGGTATCGCGAAGGAGCGATCGGAAATTCTCGACACCCTTCCGATCATTCGGATCTTTTTGACAATCGTGAAGGATCGCCGCAGGCTCCCGCGCCTGACTTCCTTGCATCGACCGATGGGCCGGGGGTTCGATACCGAGGACCGCATGGAGCGCGTTGAAGGTACCGACGATGATTTGCCGCTCCTTTTGTCTCCCCTTCCAGATGCGGAGGTACCCCTTCTCATTGAGTTTATCGATGCTCGTGTCCCGCCCCTGGTCGAGCTTCTCTAGCAACTCTGCATTTTGGTGGGAGCGGCGCTCAAGAGCTGTGTCGAAATAGCAATAATCGAATCGACTCCAAAATCGCCACGACAGGTCCTTCATCATTTGTTCGACTAGGGCGGTGCGCGGCGTCAAAATGATCGCGCGTTTGACCTTCGGGGCGCAGCACGCGAGTGTCGCGATGACTCCGGTCTTGCCGCTACCCGTCGGCATCTTGATGAGCGCAGACTCCCGCATGCTGTCTGGAGGAGGCTTTGTTTGACGTTGGCTCGAGAGATAGGCAAGGCTTAAGGCGATTGCGCGGCGTTGAGGTGCCCAAAGGCCATCGGCCGGTAGGTAGGAATAGAGGCCTGCGTTCCAGAAGGCATATTGTTCGAGCGCCCGAATCGATTCGCCAAAGTCGAATTCGACCTTCAAGTTGTCGCGATAGGATTCTCCCAGTAGCGCAGTGCCCCCACGACCGGCCTTGAGTGAATCAAGACGGGACAAGGGTTCCTTGGTTTTTCTTTTCATGGTGCCTCCTTGGCTCGTCGATTCCCAATCCTTCAGGTCACACTAGAGTACTTTATGGCGTGGGTAGAGATTGTCTCAAAGTATCGATCACTTACCGTGCAAGACGTCACGAATTGCCGCATGCCGGCCAAAGGTCTACCACGTCGCCACTTAGGCAGGCGCGGATCATGACTGCATCTTCTCGCGTACCAGCGCTTTAGCAGCCGCCGATACAAGGTCTCTGTCGGGGAAATAACCCGCGGCGTGAAGCTCACCCAATACGGCGTTGAATTGTTGGTAATCCGCTAGCCCCTCGCGCGCCTTGCCGGCGAGCGCATCGACCTTATCCGCGAGCGATTCAATGTGTTTTTCATGATTGGCTCTCGCAATAGGTGTAAGCATAGCGGGTCCGTTGGTCACAAAGAGCGATGAATTCCTGCGTACGTATTTGGCGAGCGCAGCGAGCGCCCCCGGCGCATTCGTGCGCGTCTCGCATTCTTGTTGAAGCTCGTATTTATCGAAGATAGCTTCACTGGGGTTCTGCGTAGCGATGAACGGATCAACAAAATCTCGCGCGCCCATATGCTTGCAAGCAAACCTAATTGCAGCTTCATTCGAACGGAATGTTTTATATTCCAGCTTCGCGGCGCGCCCCCCATTTCTTGGCGAAATGTCAGTCCATGCCAACGTAACCGGCCCGAAGTCCGGGTCTTTCCTGCGAAGCGATACCGCAATGTAATAGGCGGCATCATCTATCAATTCCCGATCGCGGTTCAGATCGGGTGCCACGTCTCGCCGCGTGTAGTTGGCCAATGAAAACCCGCCATTGAGCAGCTTGTAAAAACTCACTTCAATTTTTCCGAGGACGGCGCGGCAGCGGCTATGGTCTACTGCCCACGGCATGCGCGGACCGCCTCTTGCTTCAACGCGCGCAATTAGCGCCGCCAAGTCCACCGCGTGCCGCAGATGGGCGCTAATCTGCTTTTCGTCGTGGTTGTTGATAGACCGGCTGTCCGGCTTCCACGGGATGCCAAGATCATGCAGTTTGATCCACGCGCGCAAAGCTTGCTCGGCCGGACCGGGGGTTTCTTCTCCGTCTAACCATCGCTGCATGGTGCGCGGTGTAACTCCAAGAAACTGTGCAGCATCGATCCCGGTCAAATCAAGGCGCAGTAGGTATTGCTCAAGTTCTGTTTTTGTCATAAATACACTTTATGCGAGGCACGAGCGCAGAATATAGGCGACAAAATGTCCGATGTAAACAGACAATATGACTCAGGCTAAGGGCCAGGTCCCCCAAGTCGGTGCGCGTGCTCGCGAGATGGCGTGGCGTGATTCGAGGGGTTCGGGCCCCGGTTCCCGCTGCGCCTGCCATTTTTATCAGCATGGACAACGGGTTAGACTAGCTGGAACGATCGGTAGTCGGAGTGGATGCTTGATACAAAGATCAAATCCTCCCCACGATTTGAACCTACGGCATGCACATCGCCTGGGAGACCACGAGGTTGCGGGACTTTGCCGGATGAGCGGGTGGTTGACGCAATAGAATGGCGCTCTAAAGTCCCGACCACCTAGCTTTTCAAATGTGGTTGGCCTCGTCCAGGAAGACCAGGTGGTTGCGGGACTTTTGCGTGATTCGGTGGTGCTTAGTCGTGCTCTGGGGTGAGTTTGCAACGGACATCCCGCGAGCGTGGTTGTTGAAAATCAATGACTCCCAAATATACAAATTTCCAACTTTTCTGTCCCTTCGAGCTTCCAATCAAGTGGTCGGGGTTTCGAATCCCTCCCGGCGCGCTATTAAACCAATGTTCACTGCGGTTACACGGGCGAACACGTTAGCACTGTAGGGATTAGGGGCGCATTCGACGCGCCCGGTCTCATGGTCATAGATGCCTAGATCGTGGTGACCCGCTGATCGCTTTTCGGTCCAGTTTATTCTTTGGGGCAATAGCCCTTCTGGAACTACGAGGAGCTAGGCAGAATGTAGAGATATTCGAAATGGCAAGCAAATTTACTCCGCCGGAGTACATGCAAGGCCGCTATTTATGAAGCTTGATGGCAATAAGCGCTGCGCCGGACTATTTACCAAAGAGTTACGGGCATGGGGCCATCTTTGGCGTGTTCCCGCGCTTGGATCACTGGTCACAGTGGCGCCGAATTTCCGGCTACGCACAACTCTTGCCCGCTATGTTTTAAAAGCGCGGACCATTGAACTCGGCCCGGGGTTTTTCCGCTTACGGAGGCGCCGACTGACTGTTCTTTGCCATGAGGCAGCCCATGCAGCTGTGGCTTTAAAGTTCAATCCGGCTGAGAAACCGCACGGACCAATTTGGGTTTCTCTTGTTGAGACGGCGGGGTATCCAGCGCGGTCTACCTGGGCAGTTCCGCGCCCGCGTGTTACTTCTAAGCGCGCCGATGTAAGGAATGTCCGGAAGCGGCTGGTGTACGAGCACCGGTGCCCAGTCTGTCAATTTCGGCGATTGGCGGGGCGGTCGGTGCGTGTATGGCGATGTCCTGAGTGCTCGGCGGCTGGGCTCCCGGCAGTATTGACGGTGACACGTAAAGAAATGGTCCCGGAGATCCGATGACGCAGGCTGGCTGCCCATTTTGTAATCCACCCTCGGAACGGGTGTTTTACCGCGACTCGCTTGTTATTGGTCTCTGGGATGGTTTTCCGGTCACCGCTGGTCATGCCCTTCTAATCCCCGTGCGTCATGCTCCCACTTGGTTTGACGCGACTCAGGACGAAAGGGCCGCCCTGATGCGGAGCATCGATATTGCCCGCCATGCCATCGAGTCCCAGGGCATGGTTGACGGCTTCAATATCGGGATCAACTGCGGCGAAGCAGCCGGCCAGACCGTATTCCACCTCCACATACACGTCATTCCGAGGCGTCGGGGGGATGTCGAAGACCCCCGCGGTGGAGTGCGCCATGTCATTCCAGCCAAAGGAAACTACGTTCGTGACCGCGACGACCGGCTGGAGGCGGTTCCGTACGCCCTCCGGGAACAGGTTCTAATTACCGGGGCCTCAGACCCCCTGTTGCCGCATCTCAAGAACCATTTGGCGATAGCGCGCGGTGCTGATATGGCCGTCGCATTTACCCTTCGCAGTGGGCTTGATTTGATCCAACCATATCTCCAGGACTTACTAGATAGGGGCGGAGTCCTTCGGATCCTGACCGGGGACTATCTGGGCGCAACCGATCCTGACGCTCTGCTTCGACTCCTGGATCTTGAGGGCCGCGTCGAATGTCGCGTGTACGAGACGTCAGCGGCCGGCGACGTACCTGCCTTTGGTGGGTCATTCCACCCGAAGGCTTACCTGTTCGAGCATCAGGACGGATCTGGGGCGGCCTTCATCGGGAGTTCGAACCTCAGCCACACCGCACTCACGAGCGGCGTCGAGTGGAACTACAAGGTGCTTGAGGCTCGCGACCGGGCAGGTCTCGCCGATATCCGAGCGGCGTTCTATCAGCTATTCCACTCGCCCAAGACGCGGCCGCTAACAAGCGATTGGATTGATATCTACCGCATCCGACGGGCTGCCGATCCTATTCAAAAGCAGGCGGCAGCGCTCGAAGTGGCTACCGAGCCACCGGTCCTGATACCGGAGCCCCATTCGATTCAGGTCGAGGCGCTAAATAAGCTGGTCGAGACGCGTACCTCGGGCAAACGGGCCGGGCTCGTTGTCTTGGCTACGGGTCTCGGTAAGACATGGCTGAGTGCCTTCGACTCTAGTTCCTTCAGGCGGGTGTTGTTCATCGCACATCGTGAAGAGATCTTGGGCCAGGCGCTTGCCACCTTCCGGGCCATCCGGCCTCACGATCGTCTCGGCCGGTTCACGGGTAACGATAAAGACCCGGGTGCCACCGTGCTCTTTGCTTCGGTTCAAACCCTGAACCGCCTGGAACACCTACGCAAGTTCGCGCCGGACGAATTTGACTACGTCGTTGTCGACGAATTCCACCACGCGGAGGCCCGGACATACCGAAAGCTAATTGATTTCTTCAAGCCATTATTTCTCTTGGGGCTTACCGCGACACCTGAGCGCAGCGACGGCGCCGATCTCTTGGCACTTTGCGAGGACAACCTCGTCTACCGCTGCGATCTTCCTCAGGGGATCCAAAGGGGACTTTTGTGTCCGTTCCGGTATTTCGGAGTACCGGATACGGTCGACTACAAGAACATCCCTTGGCGAAACAAGAAATTCGATGAAGATAAGCTGACTGAGGCGGTGGCGACCCAAGTACGCGCCGAGAACATCCTCGAGCAATATCACAAGAGAGCCGGCGACCGAACCATCGCATTTTGTGTGTCTCAACGTCATGCTGATTTTATGCGGGACTTCCTGGTCCGCAATGGCATCTCAGCGCGGTCCGTGCACGCAGGTTCCACCAGCGACCCCCGAGCCGCTTCACTAGATGCTCTGAAGGAAGGCAAGCTATCCGTGCTTTGCGCCGTCGACATGTTTAACGAGGGCGTTGATGTGCCCGAGCTCGATACGGTGATGATGTTGCGTCCAACGGAGTCACGGATTGTGTGGCTGCAGCAATTTGGCCGAGGGCTTCGCAAGAGCTCAGCCGACAAGAAGCTGACGGTTATCGACTACATCGGCAACCACCGCTCGTTCATGCTGAAACCACAAGCTCTTTTCGGCCTGCCAGCCGGCGACCGCGAGGTGCTCAATCTTCTTAGCCGGCTGGAGAAGGGTGAGCAGGTCCTACCGGATGGATGTGAGGTGACCTATGAACTTGAAGTCAAGAACATGTTCCGCGAGCTGCTTCGGCGCGGAGAGGGCGCCGTAGAATTACTGACCCGGAGGTATCAGGATTTTCGGGACATGATTGGCGTACGCCCGAGCGCCTCCGAGATGTATCGCGAGGGATATAACCCCCGGGCGATGAAAGCCCAGCACGGCTCCTGGCTTGGATTCGTGCGCTCGCATAACGGTCTCACGACAGCCGACGCGACAGCCCAAGAGGCCATAAGAGGGTTCCTCGACGCGCTTGAAGTCACCGAGATGTCGAAGAGCTACAAAATGGTTACGTTGTTAGCCATGCTCAACCGCAACGCGTTGCCGGGAAAACTCTCGGTCAGCAACCTTGTGTCAGAGGTGACGAACCTAAGCCTTCAGCATCCACATGTGAAAGAGGACCTGGGGGATTCCTCGACTGATGCAGCGGCACTTAGGCGCCTCCTCCTTGCCCAGCCGATACCCGCATGGTGTGAAGGAAGGGGCACAGGCGGTGTCTCGTATTTTGATCTCCACGACGATCAGTTACGGTTCTTGCCCTCTGTTTCAGAGCAGTTGATAGCTCCCGCCCAGGAGTTGATACGCGAAATCGTCGACTGGCGACTCGCGGAGTATTTCTCGCGTGCCGGGGCAGGCACAATCTCTGGCGAGGAGTATTCGCTTAAGGTTAGTCGGGCTGGCGAACAGCCCATGTTATTTCTACCGGATCGCAATGCCCATGCGGAACTCCCCGAGGGCTGGACTCAAGTCTTGGCAAATGGCGGAGCGTTCAGCGCGAATTTCGTGAAGGTCGCACTGAATGTCGTTCATGCTTCCGACTCCGAGAAGAATGTTCTGCCCGAGCTGCTGACGGATTGGTTTGGGCCGGATGCAGGTAAGCCTGGCACAAAGCACCAGGTGGCTCTGCGGCGCGAGGGCGCAGAATGGGTGCTGCAGCCTGTTGCCGTCAGTTCCGGTGCGGCGGTGCCTTACAAGGCCTATGTGCGCGCCGACATCCCGCCGTTGTTTGGGTTAAAGCACTCGGAGTTTTGGCGTCAAGGCTTTATCCGGCAGGGAAACCTGACGTTCCTACTTGTGACATTAGACAAGTCCGCTCACGAGGACGCGTTTAAGTATCAGGATCACTTCATTTCGCCAAATGAGTTCCAGTGGCAGAGTCAAAACCAGACAATGCAGAAGAGCAAAGCCGGCGAATCGATTCGCGACCACAAGAAGCTGGGTATCGATGTCCATCTATTTGTGCGGGCAAAGGGCAAGACGCCTGAAGGTCGTGGCGCGCCGTTTTACTATCTAGGGCGCGTGAATTTCGAATCATGGGAAGGGGACAAACCTATAACAGTTCGATGGGTTATGCAGAGCTCGGTGCCCGAATTACTGTGGAAGGAACTAGGTGTGAATGCGGAAGTAAGGCAGTGATAGAAATCGCCTAGATGCAACGGATAGTCAGTGCATGAAGATATGGGTTGGCGTCACGGATGAAAACTGGTTCGACCTCTTGAGCCGACGGCCACCCGACGAGGTGAACTTCTGGCAACCAAGCGGGGGGCGCCGGTTTGCCGCGATCGATCCGGGCGAGCCATTTCTATTCAAGCTCCATAGTCCGAACAATTTCATCGTCGGCGGCGGCCATTTTGTTCGGCATTCTCCGCTGCCGGCCTCCCTGGCTTGGGATGCCTTCGGCGAGAAAAACGGCGTGGCAACCTATCGCGACTTGATTGCGCGCGTGCGCCACTATCGACGTCAGGATGGCGTCGTGGACCCGGTTATCGGGTGCAATGTGTTGGCGGAGCCGTTCTTTTTGCCGCGGGAGCGGTGGATCCCTGTGCCCGCAAGCTGGGCGCCGAACATCGTTCAGGGCAAGACCTACGATTCGACGACGGCCGAAGGTGCGGCGCTCTGGGATGCGGTCCGCAAGGCATTACCGCAAGATCTCAAGGTTGCCGACTACGCGGCGGAAGCCAATGACGTTCCTGGGGACCGGTACGGACCGGAATATCTGACGCGTGGCCGATTGGGTCAGGGGGCGTTTCGGGTACTAGTGATTGATGCTTACCAGCGCCGCTGTGCCGTGACCGGTGAAAAGACGCTGCCAGTTCTAGAGGCAGCTCACATCAGACCGTATGCGAACGAGGGGCCCCATCAAGTCCGAAACGGGCTATTGCTACGATCCGATTTACACAAGCTCTTTGATGTGGGGTACTTAACCGTTACGCCCGAGTACAAGCTCGAGGTGAGTCCGCGTCTGAGGGAGGAATGGCAGAACGGTCGGGAGTACTATGCCCATCATGGCAAAATGCTCGGCCATATGCCGATCGATGCCGCAAATCGACCGGACGCCAAGTTCTTGCGTTGGCACAACGAGGAAGTATTCAAGACGTGAACGATCCAAATTCGAGCGCTGGTTCAGACCCGCTGGAAAAACTCCGCAACACCCTACGACAATTCTCCGCCGAGCGGGATTGGGATCAATTCCACACTCCGAAGAATCTCGCAATTGCATTGAGTGTTGAAGCTGCCGAGCTATTGGAGCATTTTCAGTGGATGCCTGAGGCGGAGCCCGCCGCATTGGCGCCAGGCCAGAAGGCCAAAGTTCGGGAGGAGATCGCCGACGTCTTGCTTTACTTGATACGGCTCGCTGACAAGCTCAACATCGAATTAGTGGATGCGGCAACCGATAAGATTCGCATCAATGCCGAGAAGTACCCGGTAGAAAAGGCACGCGGATCCAGCAAAAAGTATACGGAGCTTTAAGCTTGCGACTCTACGCAGGGATGTCGGTCCCATTCATCGAAGACACGGTGCGCAATCAGATCGCCCGGAAACTCTCTGACGCCTTCTTCAATTATTACGGCTACCCGCCAGCTAAGTCAGAAGTGGCATCGTGGGGGAACTCTCTGCGGGCAATGGCGCAAGTGGTTCAATTCGCAAAACTCGATGACCATGGCGTAGTCGTCGAATACGAACTTCCGAGCTCATCGAGACGGCTCGATTTTATGATTTGCGGCCGGAACGCAGCTGACCGTGACGAGGCCGTGATTGTGGAATTGAAACAGTGGTCGGAGTGCGAGGCGGCAGACGCAGAGGGGCTGGTGACCACTTGGGTTGGCGGAAAAAATCGAGAATTGGCGCATCCGTCGGTCCAGGTAGGCCAATATCAGCAGTACCTTGCCGACACACACTCGGCCTTCTACGAAGGGGATCATCCGATTCGTCTCGGTGCCTGCTCGTACCTGCACAATTACCAAATTCGGCCCAGCGACGTTTTGTTAGCGCCGAAATTTTCCACAACGATCGCCAATTATCCGGTGTTTGGGTCTGACGGAGTCGATGGGCTGGCGGACTACCTGAGAAGCAGGCTCGAGGCAGGGAACGGACAGCCAGTTCTAGCTCGAATTGAACAGAGCAAGTACCGGCCCAGCCGCAAATTGATGGACTACGTAGCTGACACGATTGCCGACAGAAGTCCATGGGTATTACTCGATGAACAGCTGGTTGTCTTTGAAAAGATTCGAGCCGTGGTTGCGGCTGGCGTGAACCACGGTCGCCAACATGTCGTCATCGTGCGCGGGGGGCCAGGCACGGGAAAGTCCGTTCTTGCCATTAATCTTCTCTCGCGGTTCCTGGCGGATGGCCGAACCGCGCACTATGCCACTGGCTCGCGCGCCTTCACTCAGACTCTTTGGAAGCTTGTGGGAAGTCGCGCGAAGCCCGTGCTCAAGTACTTCAATAGTTACCGCAATGCGCTGCCTGGCGAAATCGACGTATTAATCTGCGACGAGTCACATCGGATCCGGGAGACCAGCAACGATCGATTTACCCCGAAGGTAAAACGATCGACCGAACCCCAGATTAGAGAGCTGTTGCGAGCGACGAAGACGGCGGTCTTTTTTATTGACGATCGTCAGGGGGTTCGCCCGAACGAGATCGGTTCGACCGACTATATCAAGCAGCATGCGGCAGATCTTAGGGCCGAGGTTTTGGAATTTGAGCTTGAGGTTCAGTTTCGTTGTTCGGGTTCGGCCGGATTCGTCAATTGGATTAGCAACACTTTGGGCACAGAGCGCACGGCGAATCAGCTTTGGACGGGGGCGGAAGCTTTCGAATTTATAATCTTCCCGACACCGGAATCAATGGAGGCCGCTATCCGAGCAAAGGCTGTTGGTGCCGTAACCGCGCGACTCACTGCAGGCTACTGCTGGCAATGGTCGGATCCAAACGCTGATGGCACCTTGGTAGACGACGTCGTCATCGGAGGTTGGCGTAAACCTTGGAACGCGAGACCTGATTCCGGTCGACTTGCGAAGGGCATTCCGCCGGCCGATTTGTGGGCAACCGATCCCGGCGGGATTGAACAAGTTGGCTGTATCTACACGGCCCAAGGCTTTGAGGTGGACTACATCGGCGTGATTTGGGGCAAGGATCTAACTTACGACCTAGATACCCAATCGTGGGTTGGCAATAGGCAGGAATGCCAGGACCGATCGGTCAGGCAAAAAAAGGCAGACTTTCTTCAGCTCATCAAGAACACATACCGCGTGTTACTGAGTCGAGGAATGAAGGGCTGTTATGTTTGTTTTCTGGACAAGAACACTGAGCGATTTGTGCGCAGCCGGATGGATCTACTTCCGATCCGTATGGTCGCCGAGCCAAGACCGCCATACGGGTAGTCGTGAGAAGCGGGCGCGACCCTGTAAATCCATAGCGAAATCGAGGGAAGAGCCTCAAATTGTGACCACGACCCTTTCAATCTTCCGTGTTGGTTGGCTAGATATGCACTCTTTTTTTCGTAGGCTTCGGTACGCTCGCCATAGGAACTAGAGGGATGGCTACGTTAATACCGGCTCTCAGTACTTGCGCCCGCCGGATGACAGCCGGGGAGCGGCGCCTCGCCCAGCGGTTGGAGACGCTACTCGAGCCGGACTACCTGTGCTGGTATGACGTACCAGTTGGTACCAAGTATCAACATCCAGATTTTTTGGTGCTGCACCCTCGCCGTGGCCTGCTGATACTCGAGGTAAAGGATTGGGCGTGCGACTCTATTCAGAGAATCAATCCTGTCTCGGTAACTGTGCTAACACCAACCGGACCCAAAGAAGTTGGAAATCCATTGGTGCAGGCTCGTCAGTACGCCTTTGGCGTCAAAAATTTGCTTGAGCGAGATTCACAACTCATTGCGCCGCAAGGTCACGCTCATTGCGGTAAGCTCGTTTGCCCATACGGCTTCGGCGTCGTGTTGTCCGCAATCACGCGAAAGCAATTTGATAACACGGACCTTGGTGAAGTATTGCCGTCGCACCTGGTTATCTGTAAGGATGAGATGACCGAAAGTACCGAATCCGACGATTTTCAAGAGCGGCTGTGGGGGATGTTCAATGTAGAGTTTCCGCACACGCTCACATTGCCGCAGATCGATAGAATTCGATGGCATCTATTTCCGGAACTTCGCATTTCCCAAGGCAGTCTGTTTGAACAAGCGGCGACAGGCGAAAAAGTCGAAGCCGTTGGCGATACTCTCTTACACGTCATGGATCTGCAGCAAGAACAGCTGGCTCGAAACCTGGGAGATGGGCATAGAGTAATCCACGGCGTCGCCGGCTCGGGAAAAACGCTCATATTGGGCTTCCGCTGCGAGCAGCTGGCAAGAATGCTGACGAAGCCGATACTGATACTCTGTTACAACGTAGCCCTGGCGGCAAAATTGGAACAATTAACGGCCGCGCGTGGCCTTGGATATCGGGTCGTCGTCCGCAATTTCCATCGCTGGTGCATCGATCAAATTACGCATTATCACGTAGCAAAGCCGGTAGAGGGAGATGGCTTCTTCGAAAGGTTGGTGTCAACTGTCAGTAACTCTGTGGAGCGTGGGCAAATTCCACGAGCGCAGTATGGGGCGGTGCTTATTGACGAAGGGCACGATTTTGAGCCCGAGTGGTTCAAGCTTGTTACTCAGATGATCGACCCAGTGTCCAATTCGCTACTGCTACTTTACGACGATGCCCAGTCCATATACGGCAAGAGGCGACCTGGGAATTTCAGCTTCAAAAGCGTTGGTATCCAAGCCCAAGGTCGTACGACCATTCTTCGGGTGAACTACCGTAATACCAATGAGATTCTTGATTGCGCATATTCTTTTGCCAGGGACATTTTAGCGCCAGTAGACGCTGAAGAAGACGGTGTCCCATTGGTTAAGCCAGAAATGGCGGGCCGCCATGGAGCAACGCCACAAGTCGCGCGACTTAGTTCACTCAAAGCTGAAGCAAAGTATATTGCGGAGCAACTGTCGTGGTTGCATAAGCAGTGTACGCCATGGAATAAAATGGCGATTCTATATAAGGCGGGATTTGTCGGCACCGAAATCACGCATGCACTCGAACTAATGAAAATTCCATACGATTGGCTGAAAGACAGGGACTCCAAGCGATTCGATTCTTTTCGTGACAGCGTAAAAATAATGACGTTGCACAGCAGCAAGGGCTTGGAATTTCCTATTGTGGCCATTGCAGGCCTAGGGTTCATGCCCTACAAGGAGGAAGAGGCTGCCGACGACGCACGTTTGCTTTACGTAGCAATGACACGCGCGACTGAGCACCTGTTGATGACGGCCAGTAAGAATAGTGTGTTTGTGCAGCGGTTGAGTAGGTTCGAGAAATCGGCGTGAACGCGAACTACAGCGCGAATCCCAAGTCGGGGCGCCTGCGTGTGCAGAGCGCAATGGTCGCAGCAATGTCCCGGGTTCAATCGCCGTTTTTGCCACTTTCAGCTGCGGGTAACAGAGTGGGTAACCCAGTTTTCCACGACGTCAAAATGCCTTAATTCACAGGGTTTCCGTGTAAAGTTAAATTCCCTCCCTGGCCACCAGTCTTGCAAGTTATTGATTATAATATAATTATATCTTCGATGTGAGGGCGCCACCTCGGCAATTGAACCCGATGCCCCACTTAACATCCTGATTTCATTGAGCTTGGCGACTTCAAACAACGCCTCTTTGGGGGCAACATTGACGCCGTCGCGTGCGTCTCTCCTCGGCTGCGCGGACGCCGGGAGAAAGGCAGTAGCTCGCTACAGCTTCGCCCGAACACATGCAAGGCGGAATACAGATCGAGACTGCACGGGGGCGGCGGCATACTCACGGTGTCGGTTCAATTCCGCAGACACAATGCCAAGCAGGCATGGTTGACGTAGTGCGCCACCGATGGAAACCCTGCTCGCATAAACAATCCGTTATGGATTTCTTGCCAAGTCGTGCAACCATGCATGTCCCCGCCTGAACGACTCTACGCAATGATCGCAATACATCCCGACGACGTTTCGGAGGTCATCCCAGTTTCTCGATTCTCAACGTCCACAGTGCGCGGCTTACGACAGCTGGTTCCGTGGCTGGCAGCAGATGGACCACTGTCCTACAACCCCATGGAGCCGCCAAACACCGATTACTTCTTCAAATACAACTGGATACTGCCAGGGATCTTCAATCCCGCCGTGAACCGGCGCGAAATCTTCTACTTCGGCAGTTACGACAAGNNCCATTGCTGCCTACCGATGTGCGAGTCCGTGGCGGGACACACCGGGAGCATTGCTGATTCAACATGGAAGTTATCAATGGGTGGCTCTCGAGGACCAGCCACTTATCGAACGAGGACAGGTTCTGTTGTATCGGGGCATCGGGGATGCCACGGAATTCCGCTCGCTCCGATTCGGCCCCGAAGATCTCG
>PLFE01000176.1 GCA_003136675.1 Bryobacterales bacterium | reverse complement strand
CAAGCTCGTGGGACTGGCGCCCAAAGGCGTCGTCGCCGGCCTGGCAGAAAGGATGGAGGCTGCGGTGAAGGCCGCTTGCGACTTCGAGGCAGGATGCCGCGACTGAGATTCTCTAACTCCACGTTAGCTGGCGGGGAGATCGTCCCGTAGCTGGCCTCTTCCGGCGAGCTGGCATACTCTCCTCATTCGCAGTCTACAAAGCGCTGTTGTGGCTCGTCACTTCATGCAGCGCGGTCGCCTCTTCGAGGCTCGCATAGACAGCTCTCACACCTGCCGGTACGAAGCGGCCTCCCTGCACTCTTGTTCCTTCGCCACTGGTCACATCGTCGGGATGAAAATACCGGAATGCTACTGACCGGAAGAAATCGCCATTCAGAGCCGTGACTCCCCCGATCAACTCCTCGAGCTGCCTGCGAGCAGCACGGCCTAGGCTCAAACTGGTTCACCGGCCTGAAGGCGCCGAAATTCGACAATGATATCGCGAGCTCTCCCTTCCTTGAGAAGTTCGATCGGACGCTGTCCTGCGAAGGCATCGCTCTCCGATCGCAGCCACCCCGGAATATCCGAGGACTTGATCGACTCCTCCAGAACGTTATATAGCTCTTCAAGATCGCGAAGCTGCCGCGGGCCCCCGGCTACTCCGGCCCGCTCCCAGTTCTGCACGGTTCTCAGGCTGACACCGAGGGCGTGAGCCAGCTCCGTTTGCGTCAGTCCGAAATGCTCCCGCAACAGCCGGGTGCGAGTAGCCGAAGACACGTTGCCATTTCCTGGACCGGAAGATCGCGAATGGCCCAGCACCGAGGCTGCCGCGGCCTTCGCCCCGAACACGACACTCGTGTGATTGGGACGCGTCTCGCCGACGAGTTTACCGAGCTGAGCAGCCTCTTCAGGCGCAAGGCGATTTGCATAATAGATCACCACATCGGGACTCGCCGGCTTCAGAGTCAGTAGAAGGGAGCGGAGTGACTGATAGTTCGTGGAAGTCAAGAAAACGAGCAGAGGTTGAACCGGCGCTCGGCGCCGTAGGGCCGCAAAGCTTTTCAGTTCCGCATCGCCGAGCGCCTTCGCCGCGAAACGGCTCGCCTGCTGCCAACTGCCCGCTTCAGCACAAACGACAATGCTTGCCATAATCTCCTCGTGCTTCAATTATACGCAATATTGCGCATCAGAGGTGCAGAATTGCGACCTGCCCTCGAACGCAAGTCCATCTCCGTGATCTGATTCCGGAACAGACATGACGTCTCTGGGACGAGTGGCTTTTCGTGCCCGGGCGTTTATCAGCAGCATTGCGGAATGCGCGATTACCAGGTTTGGATCGACAACATTGTGCCCTTTTCGGGCCTCTGGAGCGAGGTATTAAAGTCGGCCACCCTTGGGGCTAGTCGCCTCATTTCTGGCACATGAACCTCAAGCTGGTGGCTCTCCGGTTTATCCGAACAATATACCGCCTTTGCGCCTGCGGCAGGAGCTGAACGAATCCTCCCGGGTTTTGACCGGGAGGTCCATCACCCAACAAGGATGGTTAACCCACCCAAATTCGTACTCACGGCACCACTTTTTTGCTGGCGGATAACTGTAATTTATTGAAAGACTTGGTCGGGGCGAGAGGATTCGAACCTCCGGCCTCCTGGTCCCGAACCAGGCGCTCTACCAGGCTGAGCCACGCCCCGATCAGACGTGAAATGGAGATTTCTGGGTGAACCCTGCCGGGTTGCCGGTAACTTCCAGAACATCATCACTATACCACGCACTATCTGTCTCACCGATAACGGCCGCTTTCCGTATTAATTCGAGTGACGAATTCTTCAATCTGTGCTCGTTATGTATGGCGAACAAACACAGAACACCCATTGGAGTTTCGTTAACATTGCCATAGCCTTTGACAATCTCCGGCGGTTCCCTTAGAGTAACTGTAATCAAAGAAGTTCTGGACAATACATCTCCCGAACTCTTTACTAAAGTCAGACAAATTCGCCCAAGGATTCTTGATGAAAGCTTACTATCGTCTATTCGCGCCTGGCGCGCTGTTCGTGCTCATGACCGCAGCCGCAGGCCTCGCGAACGCCACCCTGATACAGAGCGTCACCACCCTTACCGTCGGCCCCTACCCGGGCACCGCCGGTTCGCCGGTCACGCTGACGGCGACCATTGCGCCGCAGGGTCAGGGTCCACTGCCGACAGGCACGGTGGTTTTCACCGTGACGGGCGCATCCACCGAAATGTATACCTCGCCGGTCATCAGCGGAGCCGCCACTCTCATTCTGGAGCCCGCGGCCGGCACCTACACCTACACTGCCGCGTACTCCGGCGACGCCAATTTCACAAACAGTACGTCGGCGCCTTTCACCGAGCCCGTCACTTCACCCACCACGACTACCTTCACCGTGAACCCGAATCCCGCTCTATTCGGCGCACCGGTTACGTTGACCGCCACTGTCAGCCCCAACACGGCCACCGGAACCGTGACTTTCTATGAGCACTCTACTGTCGTGGGGGTTGCCCCGCTTTCTGGTGGCACCGCCACTTTCACGGCCACGCTGCTGCCCTCCGGTCTCCGAACGCTCTACGCGCGCTATTCCGGGGACAACACGGGCGATGCACCCAGCACATCCGCGAATCTCTCTGAGGCCATTCTCACCAAAGCGGGCCTTGGCTTCGGTCCTCCGCTCGCTCTCCCCGTGGCGGGAGGCTCCTCGATTCAGGTCGCGGGCGATTTCAACGGCGATCACATCACGGATCTGGCCATTCTCAACGCCGGCACCTCGACCATCCAGATTTTCCTTGGCACCGGAGAACCGGCTACCCCGTTTTCCGCAGGAGCCACCTTGACCACCGGCTCTACCCCGGTTGGCCTCGTCACCGGCGATTTCAATGGCGACGGAATTCTTGATCTCGCGGTTGCCGCCTCTGATGGCGTGGAAGTCCTCTACGGCTCGGGGGGCGGCGCATTTCTTTCCTACGTGTCCACCAGCATCGGCGGGGCCGCTTCCAGTCTTGCCGTTGCCGATTTCAACAAAGACGGCTATCCCGATATCGTCGCCGTCAGCGGAACCACCCTTTCCATTCTTATCTCGAACGGTGCGGCTATGACCTTTAACGTCGGGCTGTTCACCCCCACCACCCTCGGCTCCGGCGCTTTAGCGGCGGGAGTCGGAGACTTCAACAACGATGGGCTGGCTGATGTCGTGGTGGTCACCTCCGCGGGCGCGAATGTCCTCCTCAATACCTCCAATCTCGCTGCGGTAACGCCCACTTATTCGTTCGCCGCGCCTGTGATTTATGCCGCGGGAAATGGTCCCAACGCCGTGCTCATTAAAGATGTCAACGGCGATGGCAACCAGGACTTGCTGATCACCAACTTCACCGACGGCACGGTGAGCGTGCTCACCGGTACCGGAACCGGCACGTTCAGCGTTCTGGGAGCCTTCGCCGTTGGTCCGGCGCCCACCTCCATCGCCTCCAGTGACTTCAACGGCGACGGCATCTCCGATCTCATCGTCACCAACGCAACCACTTACAACGGCGCAGCCAACAACAACATCAGCGTAATGCTCGGCTACGGCAACGGAACCTATCACCCGGCGCTCGGGTATTCCGCCGGACCTGGCCCCAGTTCCATCATCGTGGCCGACTTCAATGGCGACAATAAGCCCGACGCGGCCGTTCTCAGTGCCTCCGCGGACGATCTTGATATTCTTCTCAACCTCTACGCCACCGTCACCATCACTCAAGGAAATACGCAGTCGGCCGCCGTCAACAACACCTTCGCTCAACTCCTTCAAGTGACCGCAACGGCATTCGGCAGCACCGTCGCCAATGTTCCTGTTACGTTCACCCCGCCGGTATCGGGTGCGGGCGGTTTCTTCCAGGGCGCGAACGGCGGTTCCGCAACAGCCGTTTCAAACGCTTTTGGAGTTGCGTCGGCCCCTCCTTATACCGCCAATGGAACTACCGGCTCGGACACAGTTTCAGCCACGGCTGGCTCCAACGTGGTCAACTTCGCGTTAACCAACAATTTGCAGACCTGTACCTTCCAGGTAAGCCCCTCCGGGCCCATCACTTTTGACGCCAACGGCGGCGCTCAGTTATTCACCGTTACCACCGCCCCCGGTTGCATGTGGAATGCGGCCTCTTCTTCGCCCAGCGTTGTCGTCCCCACCACCATGGGAACCGGTAGCGGCACCGTGGATGTCCTCTTCCCCACGAACACCAGCGGGTTTGATATCACCGAGACCGTTCTCATCGCCGGCATTCAGGTTACGGCAACCGTTCTCCAGACCAAACAGATCTTTGCCGACGTTCCCCCAACCGCCTTCTACTTCGATGCGGCAAACCTGATGTACACCAAGGGGATCACATCCGGTTGCAGCACCAATCCGCTGGACTACTGCCCCAATAATTCGGTCTTGCGCGAACAGATGGCCGTCTTCATCGTGACCGCTGTCTACAACGACCAGCCCTTCACGCTCAACAACCCGGACACGCAGGATTTCACCGATGTCCCTCCCGCTTCATTCGGCTACGACCAGATTGAGAAGATGTACGAACTGGGCATCACGGGCGGCTGTAGCGGAGTCTTCCCCGATCTTCAATTCTGCCCCACCGACTCCGTGACGCGCGCTCAGATGGCCATCTTCATCATCAAGGCCCGTTACGGCTCCAATACAGCTTTCGATATCCCCTCGACGCCGTATTTCACAGACGTGCCTGTTGGCTCGTTCGGCTACGAGTACATCCAGCGGATGGCCTACGACGGCATCACGTCGGGCTGCTCGCCCACCACCTACTGCCCCAACGACGTTGTGAATCGCGGCCAGATGGCGATCTTCATTATGAAGGGCATGTTCAATGAGCTCTACGCCCCAACCACGCCCGAGATCATCTCCATCAGCCCGGCGACCATTCCGTTGACTGGTACCACCACAGTGACCGTCACCGGATCCAATACGCTCTTCGACGGAACCACTGTCGTAAACGCCGTCGCCGGTAACCTGAGCACCCCGGCCTACACCGTTGGCGCCGTCACCGTGATCAGCCCCACATCCCTCACCGTGCAGTTGACGCCAGTGGACGGCGTAGTCACCACGCAGCCCTATTCGATCTTCATCACGACATCGGATCACAGCCAGGAAGTAACCCTGCCGAACGGCTTGACCATAACCCCCGACATCTAAGCCTCACGAAGCTTCATTCGCCCCCAAAGGCCCGGGTCGCCAAAGCGATCCGGGCTTTTTTCATTATCCGTGTCCATCCGATTCAT
>PLFE01000031.1 GCA_003136675.1 Bryobacterales bacterium | reverse complement strand
CCGTCTCCGGCAGCGGCGACCGCTCCGACTTTCTGAAAACAAACGCACACGCGCTTGTTACAAGAAGGTCTCACGCGGCAGAATTTCAGAGCTGTGTGAAAGAACTTTTGAAAGAACTTCCAGGAAGGCCGTTACCCGCTTCTTCCGGTGGCCCGGAGAAGTTTGTTACCGTTCCTTGCTATTAACTCTACAACCTTACCACACGGATTCACGTCTTAGCAACAACCCGCTCCAAACTTTCAGAAACCGGGCACGCTCNNTCCGCGCAGCGAGTCTACCTCGCGGCGACTTCTGTAGAGTACCAGTGCTCTACTGCGTTCCGCAAGGGGTATGGCAAAAGTTTTTGTGCAGATCTCTGTGGATGTTCTGTGGATTTTTGGGTTTACCGACTGCTGGAGGAGTCAAAGAACAGGCCCGAAAGGGGAACAAGTGGCTCCTTTTCAATTGGATACCAGCGGCCTCTGCCGGCGGAGAAAGATCGCGGGGACGGATTTGAGCAGTCCTCGACTAGCCGAGAGCCGGAGGCTGTGAATCCGGCGGATTTCGGCCANNAATCTATGCCGGCACAAATCTATTGAAAACTCCGATGCGAAAAGAGTACGATTTTTCCAAGTCCCGCAAGAGCCCGCACGCGAAGCAACTCAAGCGTCAGATTACGATCCGGCTCGACACCGTTGCCGTGAACTACTTCAAGGAAATGGCGGCGGACGAGGGCATGCCCTACCAGAACCTCATCANNCGGACGAATAGTTCTCGTTTTTTCAACAGATAACAAACCTTCGCCGTCTGGATTCCCGTGAAAAGGAAAACGCTACCCGCTCTCAGAAATGAGAAACCTCCATGCGGCGTAGGCGCTGTAAACCCCCAGAAGAGGAACTGGGCGCCTGCNNAAAGTCTCGTAGCCAAGAGCCCATCGGCGAGCAGGCTCGCTGAGGGCGTATAGGCCGCGGCCGATGTAGACGAGCACGGCCGTGGACAGAAACGCATAGAGGCCCAGCGCAAACCCATGCAATGCCAACCCGAATACAGGCGGCGGCTTGGGATTCAGCAGTTCGGCGAACCCAACGCCACAGCCCAGGTAGCTTCCGGCCGCAATCAAGCGTATCCATCCGGTTGGAACCAGATTGCNNGCAATCTGGTTCCAACCGGATGGCTCCGGACGCACCAGATAAGCGATCCATGCCACGGCCGGCGCCACGAGACAAGTACCCAATACGAATCCGCCGGCCGCGGTTGCGAAGGCCCTGGGTCCTTTGGTGTACATACCCAGGAACCCCAAAAACACGCCGGCGTAGATGACCGCTCCCGATTGGTAGACGGTGGCGTCCCACGCCCAGGATTTCCGTTTCCTCAGTGCGACGCCGAGTATGGACGCAGCCGTTCAGAAATATGCGCTCAGGAATGCCACAAAACGAAGATCCGCCGGCGTCGTCTTGCCGCTGGGCCTATGGGACAAGGGGGAGACGAAAGTCAACAGAAGCGACAGGAGGCCAAGACTAACCCCGCCCAGGATCATCACCCATGCGATCACCGCGACGCCTCGCAATCTGGCGCGTTCGATCGGTGGAGGAAAAGCGGAGACCGCGTCCATGTGGTTGGTCGAGGATAGCAGACGAATACTGATTTCCAGTCCGTGTTGATCCGGGGCCCCCGGTTTCCGCTTGGCGCCAGTTTACTGCGCACGCCCAAAAGTCGTTTATCCTGATCAATGAAATGGCCGACTCCGCTCATCTCGCGATCCTGAGCACCGGGGTCACCGCGTGGAATGCCTGGCGAACGGACAACCCCTCGATCACGCCGAATCTCAGCGGCATCCAAATGGTGAGGGCGCATCTGAAGGGAATCAATTTCAGCCGGGCCGATCTCACCGAAACGGCCTTGGATGGCGCCAACCTGACCGATGCCGATCTTTCCCAAGCCGCGCTGAATGGTTCGACGCTGCTGCGAGCCAATCTCTATCGCGCCAATCTGCGGGGCGCCCAGTTCAGCCTCACAAAGGCGTTTTCCGCTAACTTCAGGGGCGTGCTCGCCGAAGGAGCGCAGTTCGATGGAGCACTCCTCTGGCAGGCGGATTTCACCGACGCGAAGTGCGCCAGCGCGGTCTTCCGGGACGCCGGACTTCGCGCCACGTGGTTCCAGCGCGCCGACCTGAGCCACGCGGATCTCACCTTCGCGTCATTCGTGAAGACCCACCTGGATGATGCGATCCTCGACAACTGTCTGGTCTATGGCGCCTCAGTCTGGGATTTGCAGGGCACTCCTGCAAGCCAACGGAACCTCGTCATCTCTCCCGCGGGTGAACCGACCATCGCCGTGGACGATTTCAAGGTTGCCCAGTTCATCCGCCTCCTGCTTACCAATAGCGAGATACGCGAAGTCATCGAAACCATCGGCCGCAAAGCCGTGCTGATCCTGGGCCGCTTCACGCCCGAGAGAAAGGAAGTTCTGGACGCCATTCGCGAAGAACTACGGAAGCGAAACTACCTGCCGCTGATGTTCGACTTCGACCGTCCCGCCGATCGCAGCCTCATCGAGACCGTGGTCACGTTAGGGCACTTATCGCGGTTTGTGATTGCCGACATCACCGACGCGAAAGTCGTACTGCAGGAACTGCAGGCAATCGTCCCCCAACTCCCTACACTCCCTGTGATGCCGATCGTCCAGGCGGGCGCGCCCATGACAGCGGCGATCGCCGACTTCTCGACGAACGCGAATTTCATCGCCGACATTTTTGAATACCTGGATATTGGCCAGATCCGGGACCTGCTCCCCACGGCCGTCATTGCTCCTGCCGAGGCGCGGCGGGCCAAGATCGAATCAGACCGGGCGGCCTTTGAAGCGAAGTACCTGAAAAAAATCTGACTGCCGTAGGATGGGAATTGATGAAACAAGAGTCCGTTTGGGACTATCCGCGCCCTCCCCGATTGGAACCGTGTCCCGAACGCCTGAGGGTTGAGTTCAATGGCGAAATGGCGGCCGACACGACCCGCGCTTATCGCCTTCTCGAAACCAGCCATCCGCCTACTTACTACATTCCCAGGGAAGACGTGAGGCTCGAATTTCTTCAATCGAACTCAACTCGCACTTTCTGCGAGTTCAAAGGCGAAGCGGTCTATTGGGACCTCACCGCCGGTGGCAGGGTTTCGAAAGCCGCGGCGTGGAGCTACCCGTCTCCCACGAAAGCGTTTGCCGCCTTACGCGATCATCTCGCCTTCTATTCCCAGAGAGTGGATGCCTGCTACGTGGGCGACGAGCGCGTTCAACCGCAGGAGGGCGACTTCTATGGCGGATGGATCACATCTAACCTGGTGGGCCCGTTTAAGGGCGTTCCAGGAAGCCGCGGATGGTAACGAGCCGCTCCTGTCCGATCGTCGACGCCGGCTTGGCGGGTATCACGGCCGGCACCCTTCTGCAGACACAAGGATGGCGGGTGTGGTTGCTCGATAAGGGGCGCGCGCCCGGCGGCCGTATGGCCACACGACGAATCGGGGAAGCCGCTTTGACCATGGCGCGCAGTTCTTAGCGGCCAGGAACCAGGGGCTCCAGCAGTCAGTCCGGCAATGGGAGTCGTCGGCTAGAGACGAAGATGGAAAGGGTCGAGGCGGTTTTCGCTGCCGGAGGACCCGGAATTGTCGCGGCGGAGCGACTTGTGAATGCGGTCAGGAACTGCCGATGAGTATCCCGGTGGCAAAAACCAGCACCCCGCCAATCACCACCTGAATCGCCGCCGTGAGCCATGGCGAACCCATATAACGGTGGCGGACGTAGCTGATCACGCCGAGTTCGATGGCCACCACGAACACGGCCACCATCATGGCAACGTGGAAGCTGCGGATCATAAACGGCAGCGTGTGCCCCACGCCGCCGATCGTGGTCATCGCCCCGCAGACCGCACCCCGTACCCAGGGATGGCCTCGCCCAGTCATGGACCCGTCGTCTGAAAGCGCTTCCGCGAAACCCATCGAAATGCCCGCGCCGATGGAGGCGGCCATGCCCACCAGAAACGCATCCCAACTGTTCTTGGTCGCAAATGCCGCTGCGAATACCGGCGCCAAAGTCGATACCGAGCCGTCCATCAAACCGGCAAGGCCAGGTTGCACGATCTGAAGGACAAAGAGCCGCCGCGCGGCTTCCACCTCCTCCTTTTGCACATCGGCGGTGAGGTACTTCTCTCCCAGAGTGCCCGCGGTCGCATAGTGCTGGCGCTCGATTTCGGCAAGGTCGCCGAGCAGCTTGCGCGTGGAAGCGTCGCCCATGAGCGGAATTGCCGATTCGTAAAAACGGCGGGTTTCCGTCTCCATCACCTGAGCCTGCTTCCGAACGGCATTGATACCGAGGGGACGGACCAGCCACAAGGGACGCCGGGCAACAAAACCTTTCACGTCCTCGCGGCGGATCAGCGGAATGTGTTCCCCAAAGCGATGCCGGAATTGATCGATCAGCATCTGCCGGTGCAGCGATTCCTCGGCCCGCATCTCTTCAAAGATCTCCGCGGTCGCGGGATATTGCTCACGGAGGCCTTCGGCGAAATCTCCGTAGATCCGGCCATCCTCTTCCTCCAGTGTGATGGCCAGCGCCAGGACCTCTCGCTCGCTCAGGTCTTTGAAGTTCTTCGCCATGTATCTCTTTTTGCGCCTTATATTTGAGCCGTCCCGTCCAACGAGCGCCAAAGATACCAGCAGGCCACGGAGCACCAGGGACGCCAAATCTGGGCAATGCGGTGCATGTCGGCCGGCTTGGGGAGTTCTTCGAGTCCGTACGCGCGTTGCATGGCCACGCGGATTCCGAGGTCGCCGGTGGGAAGAACATCGGGCCGGCGCAAGCCAAACATCAGAAACATATGCGCCGTCCAGACGCCGATTCCTTTTACTTTTGTGAGATGCGCAACAATTTCATCATCGGCCATGGCGGGGAGGCTTTCGAAGATCAGTTCGCCGTTCTTCGTCAACCGGGCGAGATCGCGAATATAGGCGGTCTTCGCGGCGGAGAAGCCGAGTTTTCGAAAGGTAGCGAGGCGCATTCGTAAGATGGCTTCCGGGGTGATTTTGCCATCCGGCATGCGGCTGACAAGGCGTTCGATGAAGACGCGCGCCACCTTGGAACTGATCTGCTGGGACAGGATCGAGCGGACCAGCGAACCGAAGTCGGGATCGCGATACCCCATCGAGAACTCGCCCACCTGGTCGATAATTGTAGCGAGGACAGGGTCGCGGCGAAGGTGCTTGAGTGCCTTTTGCATTCTTTTGCTGAGATCGAAACAGAGTGGAACGTTTCCCCGTCTGTGAAAACATAATTATATGAAGCCTTTCTTGCTTGGATTTCTGGCCGCCGTTCTGAGCGCGCAGACGGCGGGACCTCTCCCGATCGGCGACGAGGCGCATCGGCGTGACGAGGCGCCGGCCAAGCCTCCCGAAGAACCTTTGCCGGTCGAGGGTCCGGCAATCAAGGTGAACGTCAGCATCGTCAACGTGATGGCGTCCGTCCGGGATAAGCACAACGGTCTCGTGGGGAACCTGACGAAAGACGATTTCGAGGTTTACGAGAACGGCCAACTGCAGACGATCAAATACTTCTCGCGGGAAACGAACCTTCCGCTGACGATCGGCCTGTTGATCGATGTCAGCCGCAGCCAGGAGAGACTGATCGATATCGAACAGCGGGCGGGGTCGGCTTTTCTCGACGCCGTTCTGAGGCCCAAGGACGAGGCCTTCATTATGAGTTTTGGCGCGGATACCGAACTGCTGCAGGACATCACAAATTCAAAGCGAGCGCTGCATCATGGGCTGGAGAGCCTTAAGCCGAACTTTGGATTCTCCGGGATCAATGCCGGGCCGGTTCCCACGGCAACTTCGCAGGCCGGGACAGTGCTGTTCGATTGTGTTGCGCTGGCGGCGACCGATAAGATGTCCAACGAAGTAGGGCGCAAAGCCATGGTGGTGATCACCGACGGGGGCGACGAAGGCAGCAAGTACAGCATCAAACAGGCCATTGAGTACGCGCAAAAGTCCGATTCGGCAATCTATAGCATCTACTACGCGGACACTGGTTTTCGCGGGGGCGGATTCGTGATGGGCGGCGGTGGATACCGCTGGCTGCAACAGATGTCGAACGAGACCGGCGGCCACGTCTATGACGTGGGACGCCGAAACCCTCTGGATAAAGTGTTCGACGAGTTACAGGAAGAGATGCGCACCCAGTACGCCATTGGGTACACGCCCACCGATCCCAAAAGGGACGGCTCTTACAGGAAGATTGAAATACGAACCAAGGATAAAGATCTGAAGGTGGAAGCGCGCAAGGGTTACTACGCGATCGCCAAAGACGATCAGTAGCCTACATCAGGAACTGCAAGCGCGCGGACATGTAAAGGTCGAGCGCTTCCCGCAGCGGCGGCATGGGGGCGATTCCGAAGGCTTGCATGCGGGCGTTCTCCAGTGCGGAAAATTTCGGGCGGCGCGCGGGCGTTCGATATTCCCGCTCATTGGTGGGCGTGAGCACCGGTGTGAGGCCCGCGGCGTCGAAGATCATCCGCGCGAAATCAAACCAGGAAACAGCAGATCCGCCGCCCACGTGGAAGATGCCGGACGCGCCGGCAAGAGCTAGTTCGACAGACTTCTCCGCCAGGAAGGGCGCGTAGGTGGGGGACGCGACGTGGTCTTCCACAACGCGAATCGGTTGCCCGCTGTTGGCGAGGCGCAGCATCAGTTCGACAAAGTTGCCGCGATTGCTTCTCACCCCGGCTGGTCCGAAGACGCCGGAAGTGCGGACGATGAGGGCGCGATCGAGATAAGCCTTCACGAAGAGTTCTCCGGTTCGCTTCGAGACGGCGTACGCGCCCAGGGGATGTGTCGCATCCGTCTCGACATAGGGCCGCCCGGCCGTGCCATCGAAGACATAGTCGGTTGAAAAGTGAACCAACGTGGCGTCATTTTGGCGGCAGGCCAAGGCCAGATTGCGCACGCCGAGGGCATTCGACGCAAGCGCGGCCTGAGGCTCCGACTCCGCGAGATCCACCTGGTTATAGGCGGCGCAGTTGAACACGAGCGACGGGTCAAATGCGGAGACAGCTTCTTCCACCTGGCGCGTGTCGGCGATATCCACCTGCTTGCGATCGAACCGCATGGTCTCATAACCGCGCGCTTCAATCACTTTGCCGATCTCAACGCCCAGTTGCCCGGAGGCGCCAAATACCATTGCTTTTTTCATGCGAGATGTTCTGCTTTCGGGGCTTGCCGGAATCGACCGGCCATGCGCTCGACGGACGGGAGGTCGCGCAACACCTGGCTGACTTCGATCTCGATCGAGAAACCGGCCACGTCAGGTTCACAAATCCAAACCTCGCCCATCCAGAGACTGGCGGCATTTTCCACCTTCACGGACGTGCGAAGAGGGAAGGCGGCAGAAGACCTGACCTTGAGGGTGCTACCTTCGAAGGACTGGATTTCACAGGCAAATGAAGGTCCGGAGTTGAGCGCGGTGATCTGGGCGGGCATCCTTTACTTATGCCCGCGCGAAGAAGACGGCGGCCGCTCCACACGCCACGATGAGCAATGCAACGGCGACGGGCCATGCGCGGCGCAATATGAGATGGTCCTCGAGGAGTGCCGGAACGGGGCGCGCCCTCTCCGCGCGGGAGGCTCTTTCGATTTCCTCTTTTCCGCGCTGGTCCGCGATCAGGATGGTCCCGGCATTGCGGCCGCTGGTCGATTGGATCACCTGGGTGCGTAGTGGCTCCGGCACTTCCCGGAGCGACGCGTAGACGCTGCGCGAACCGCCGGAAGCGACCAGGATGGCGGACGTTTTCATCACACCGGACTCCATCCGGACCAGGCGCGCTCCGCAGTAGAGGCATCGCTTCGATGCCGACGGAAGTTCTTCCCGGCAAGATGGGCAGGTCACACGCGCACCCGATTGCCGACTCTATCAGGAGCCTTGGCTCCGAAGTGGGTGAGAGTGACGTCGATAAAACCCATGGCGGCTTTAGAAAGTGTCTTGTCCTTTCGATAAACCAGGCCGGTGCGGCGGATCATCGGTTCGGGCGCGAGCGGGATGGCGCTTACCGTTCCGGCGGCGATCTCCTCCCGGCAGTTCGCGGTGGCAAGGAAGGTGAGCCCCAGACCGGCGGCTACAAAGCGCTTCATCATCTCGGTGGAATCGAGNNTCCATGGAAATCTTCAACTGGTTCGCTACGGGAGCGAGCCACGCGTCCAGACGCGACCGGGTAGTTCCGGATTGCGGAAGCAGCAGGGGATATTGCACGACTTCGTCGCAGGTGACGGAATCGAGGCCGGCGAGAGGGCTTTCCTTGGGGACGAGCAGGCGGACTTCATCCATGTAGATCTCGGCCACCTCGACGCGCTTCTCCGCGACAGGCAATTGCCGGAGACCGAAGTCGGCCACGTTTTCCATTACCGCTTCCACCACTCTGGCGCCATAAGAGCGATTCACCTGAAGCTGGACAGCGGGAAACTGCTTCTTGTATTCGGAGAACACGCTCGGAAGCATGTACATACAGATGGCTTCATTCGCGGCGATCACTAACTCACCGCGAGGCACCACCTCAAGCTCGTCAATGGAATCCTGCGCGCGGCGCTTCAGATCCATCATCTGCTCGGCGTATTCCGAGAAGATCCGGCCGGCCACGGTGAGTGAAATGCGGCTGCCGAAGCGCTCGAACAGATCGCTCTTCAGCTCCTGCTCAAGCTGTCGAATCTGCGCGCTGATCGCGGGCTGCGTGCGATAGCAGGTCTGCGCGGCTTTCGAGAAGCTCTTGAGACGCACGATCTCGAGGAACGTGTGGATCTGATCGAAATCCATAAGGGGGCGAAGCGAAAGTACTTCTCTTTCGGCTTGGAATTAGCTTGGATTATAGCAAAAAACGGGGTAGGGGGTTTGCGAATCCTGGGTTTTGTTTTCAATCTCTTGCGGAGACTTCCTCGCCGAGTTGACTAAGCACGCTTGAGTAAAGGTCCGGCCCGATCCAGAATCGTGCAACCTGAATTAGATCGTCAAGAATCGGCTTGCCCCGCACGATTAAACCTGCCTGCTTAGCCTGTACGAGGACGCCAAGAAGGCCAGTGACAGTGAGACCGGCCTTGATGGCCAGCACAATTGCATCCGCCTCGCCCGGGCCGAGCTCAATACGGAGTTTCCGTACTTGTCCTTGATTTTCGGCCGCCTTCAGGATCAACCAAGGCAACGATGCGAAGTCTATCGCGGGAAACGGGTCGCTTGAAGATTTCGTCAGTTCCCAATGTACGGCGGGGGGGATCAACACCCTTTGGTAAAGCGTTGGCAGAAGCTCAAGGCGGCCGATTCGTGCGAGATTCAACATCGCGGACGTGTCAGAAACGACGATCAAGTCCGCTTCGCGCGGTTCGCCGTCTGGACATCCTCAAGGAATTCCTCGACGCCGTAATGGATCGGGATTTCGCGTTCCGCCAACATTGCCTGGAAAGCGAACTGGCTTACTTCGGCGGCTCGGGCCGCCTGCGCGAGTGTCAGCCGCTCCTGCTGGAAGAGCGTCAATGCGAGTTCTCGCTTTTAAGTCAGGCTCACGAAGGTGCGCCGCAGCGAGCACTTCATCTGAAATTGTGACCGCCATATTCCTGCCTCAATTGTAGCGCGCCAGGGCAAGAAATGCGGGCCGAGAACGTAGCTTTTGGTGGTGAATCGGCGGTCTTCGGACTCGCAGAAGATCGGCCAACATTGCATGCACGGGCCCCGATACCGGCGAATAATATTTGCCGGCGTTCCGTGACCGAGCGATGGGGGTTCCGCGCGAGACTTACAAGCGGCATATAGCTGAAGCCTGTGGAGGAGTGCCTGACTGCTCGGCGACCCGCCGTGCCGGCTGCGGAAGGCTGTGGCACACTGACTTAAATGATGAAGCCGACGATCTTTCGCGAATACGATATTCGTGGCATCGCCGCACTGGAACTGCTGGACGCGGACGTGGCCGACCTGGGGCGGGCCATTGGAACGGCTCTGGTTCGAAAAGGCGCAAAGACGTTCAGCCTGGGCCGCGATTGCCGGCTCAGTTCCGACAGGCTTCACGACGCGCTGCTCGAAGGGATGGTATCCACGGGCCTGCACATTCTGGATCTCGGGACGGTGCCGACGCCGCTGCTCTATTACTCGGTTTTTCATCTGAAGACAGGAGGCGGCGTAATGATCACGGGAAGCCACAATGCCGCTGAATACAATGGCTTCAAGATCATGGAAGGCACTTCGACCATCCATGGCGAGGAGATCCAGAAACTCCACGGACTGATCGAGAGGCGGGATTTTGAATCGGGCCACGGGAGCGTGGAACCGGTCGACATTGTGACGCCGTACTGCGCGGAGATTGCCGGGCAATTCGATTTTGCGCGACGCGTCAAGGTCGTTTTCGACGCTGGAAACGGCGTGGCGGGACCGGTGATGCATGGTCTTCTCGAGACGCTGAATGTGGATGCGGTGGAGCTGTTCTTTACTATGGACGGACGGTTTCCCAACCACCATCCCGACCCCACGGTGCCTGCGAATCTGGACGCGCTGGTGGCCGCGGTGAAAGAGCACGGCGCGGAACTGGGGATCGCATTCGATGGAGATTCCGACCGCATCGGGGCGGTGGACGAGCACGGGCGGGTGATTTACGGCGACCAGCTCATGATCATTTACAGCCGCGAAATTCTGTCGCGTAAACCGGGCGCGGCGATTATCGGCGAGGTGAAGTGCTCGCAATCGATGTACGACGATATCCGGAAGCACGGCGGGAACGGCATTATGTGGAAGACCGGGCACTCGCTGATCAAGGCCAAGATGAAGGAGGAGCGCGCGGAACTGGCTGGCGAGATGAGCGGACACATGTTCTTCGCCGACCGCTATTACGGGTTCGATGACGCGGTTTACGCGGCGTGCCGTTTGATCGAGATTGTGGCTGACTCGGGCAAGCCTCTTTCGTTCCAGATTGCCGATCTGCCCAGGACTTTTTCGACGCCCGAGTTGAGGATCGATTGCCCGGATGATTTGAAGTTCGACGTGGTCAAGAAGGTGCGTGCTTACTTTGCGCCGCGTTACGAGACGCTGGCCGTGGATGGGGTGCGGATCAATTTTTCGAAGGGGTGGGGATTGGTGCGGGCATCGAATACGCAGCCGGCGCTGGTGCTTCGATTTGAAGCGGAGACGGAGGCGCTGCTGAGTGCGTATCGCACGGAAGTGGAAGAGGCGGTGAAGGCAGCGTCAGGGACGGAACTGCGGGCCTAGCAGTGGTCCGCCGAGTTCAAACCCTACTTCGATGTTTGCGGCCATGGCGACGGGAGTGGAATCTTTCATCGCGGGCTGAAATTTCCATTGGGACACCGCGTTGATGGGTGCCTGATAGAGGCTCGCGGACGCCGTGCCAATTCTCGCTGGCGACCTCGCCTCACTATGCACCTGTCTGCAACACAAGAATGCGGCGCCGGGCTCAAGGCCGAAACCGCCCTGGAGGACAGCGCCGCCTTTGCTCCTCCCCGCAATTTGAAAATAGCAGCCGGGCGTGCCGTTTCCCTGCCCGTTTTTCCGCAGGTTATTGAAGGGATTGAAGATGGAGTCAAGAAATAGTTGTTAC
>PLFE01000138.1 GCA_003136675.1 Bryobacterales bacterium | reverse complement strand
GGTACGTGAGCTGGGTTCAGAACGTCGCGAGACAGTTCGGTCCCTATCTGTGGTGGGCGTAGGAGATTTGAGGGGGCTTGCCCTTAGTACGAGAGGACCGGGGTGAACGAACCTCTTGTGTTCCAGTTGTCACACCAGTGGCATAGCTGGGTAGCGAAGTTCGGTCAGGATAAACGCTGAATGCATATAAGCGTGAAACCTTCCCCAAGATGAGATCTCCCAAACGTAAGTTAACAAGAGCACAGGAAGACGACCTGTTTGATAGGACGGATGTGTAAGCGTGGTAACACGTTGAGCTGACCGTTACTAATTGCTCGTTCGGCTTGACCATAAAATTTACTGATTACGCAAAACAAAAGTGGGCTTTGCGCAACGTCAACATATTCTTTCGGCGGGTGGCTTCCATAGTGAAGCCCCTGACGGATAAAAAGTTCTGGGTGACCTTAGCGAAGGGGACCCACCCGTTCCCATCCCGAACACGGTAGTTAAGCCCTTCAGCCCCGATGGTACTGCACGCGCAAGTGTGTGGGAGAGTAGGAAGTCGCCCGGTTATATTCAACAAAAGCCCGATCCCAAAAGATCGGGCTTTTGTATTTCCTGGAACGTGGGCGAAAGATCCTCACCGCCAGCGGAGGCCAAGACCCATGGCGCTCCAGTCCCGAGCGCCTTCGAGCAGTTGGAGTGTTGGACTCACCCTTCTGATCCGAACAACCGAGCGAAGAGACTCCATATCGTCCCGATCTTGTTCGGGCGATTTCCAGGCTATGCCTGCGAAAGGTAGTGGCCGGTGTGCGAGCGCGGCTCACGCGCAATGTCTTCGGGGCGGCCAACAGCGACCACTTCACCGCCTGCGTCACCGCCGTCAGGCCCCATATCGATGATCCAATCGGCGGCCCGGATTACGTCCATATTGTGCTCGATGATCAGCAGACTTCCGCCCTGTTCGATGAGCCTGTCGAAGGCCGTGAGAAGCTTGGCGATGTCGTCGAAGTGCAAACCCGTGGTGGGTTCGTCGAACAGAAACAGCGTTCCCGCCGAAGACGCATCGGCCAGCCGTGCGGCCAGTTTCACGCGCTGCGCTTCCCCTCCTGACAGAGTGGTCGCCGATTGACCCAGCCGGAGATACCCCAGCCCTACGTCCACCAGAACCCGCAGCTTCTTCACCAGCCTCGGCGTCTCGCGGAAGAAATCCACCGCCTCGCGCACCGTGAGCTGGAGGACCTCGTGGATGTTCCTGCCTTTATACCGAATGTCGAGAATGGCGGTCTTGAAGCGCGTCCCCTTGCACTCCTCGCAAACCAGTTCCACATCGGCCAGGAACTGCATCTCCACCGACACCGTGCCATCGCCCTGGCAGACTTCGCACCGGCCGCCGGCTACGTTGAATGAGAAGTGTCCGGCCGTATAGCCGCGTTTCTCGGCATCCTTCGTGGATGCGAACAGGCTGCGGATGAGGTCGAACGCCTTGATGTAAGTGACCGGGTTGGAGCGCGGCGTGCGGCCGATGGGCGATTGATCGATCATCACCGCTTCGTGCACCAGTGACGCATTCTTCACCGAACGGCAATGCATTTGGTGCAGGGGCGCGGTAGGTTCGTCGTCGCCGGCTTCGCCCGATGGCGGCGCCGAGTTGCTGGCCAGCGCGCGATAGATCACGTCATGCACCAGCGTGCTTTTACCAGACCCCGAAACCCCCGTGATCACCACCATGCAGCCCAGCGGAATTTCGACATCCACGCTCTTGAGGTTGTGGAGGCGCGCGCCGTAGAATCCCAGCATGCGCTCCTTCTTGATGGTGCGGGGTTCCCGCTCCGTGGCTACCTGCAGTTCCCGGCGCAGATACTTTGACGTGAGGGACTGCCCGGCTTTGGCCAACTTTGAGTAGGGTCCGGAGAAGATGACGTGGCCGCCCAGTTCGCCCGCGCCGGGTCCCATATCGACAATATAATCGGCCGCACGCATCACTTCGGGATCGTGCTCGACAACGAGTATGGTGTTGCCGAGCTCGCGCAATTCTTTCAGAATATTGATCAGGCGAACGGTATCGCGCGTGTGCAGGCCGATGCTGGGTTCGTCGAGCACATAGCAGGAGCCCACGAGTCGCGAACCGAGGCACGTCGCGAGTTGAATCCGCTGCGATTCGCCGCCCGAGAGCGTGGACGAGAGGCGATCGAGCGTAATGTAGTCGAGTCCGACATCGTTGAGGAAGCGCAGGCGCTGCCGAATCTCCACGAGTACCTTCTCGGCGATGGCGGTTTCTTCGGGCGTGAGTTGCAGCGCTTCCACAAACTCGTAAGCCCTGGCGATATTCAGCTTCAGCAGTTCGGCGATGTTCTTGCCGCCCACTTGCACCCACAACGCATCCGGGCGCAGGCGCGCGCCATGGCAGGCGGGGCATTGGGAGTAGCCGCGGTAACGGCTGAGGAAGACGCGCACGTGCAGTTTGTACTTCTTGGTGTCCAGAAAATCGAAGAATTTGCGCACTTCCTGGAAGACCAGAGACTGCTCGGCTTCCGTAAGGTCGCAGAACGGAGTGGTGTCGCGAACCTCATGATGGTGGGCGCGCATGAAGTCGCGGAGCCAATTCGACCCCTTCGGCTTGGTCCAGGGTTCGACTGCCCCTTCAGAGAGCGAAAGTGCGCGATTCGGGATGGCCAGATCCATGCTGAAATCGATGGTGTTGCCGAATCCCTGGCAGCGGGGACACGCGCCCGCGGGACTGTTGAAACTGAACAGAATGGGTTCCGGCTCACGGTAATCGATGTTGCAGAATTTGCAGGCGAACTTCTCGTTGAAGCGCAGACGCTCTTGGGTACCGGCGTTCTCAAAGAAGACTTCGGCCGCTTCGCGGTAACAGATTTCAACCGTGTCCACCAGGCGCTGGCGCAGGTCGGGCGCGATGGAGACGCGGTCCGCGAGGACAAAAACGGGCTGCTCGAAATCGATTTCGAGAAGGGATTCCGGGGTAGAGAACTCAAACGTGCGGCCGTTTTGGTAGAGGCGGCTGAAGCCTTTCCGGCGGAGTTCGAACAGGCGCGCCTTCAGGTCTTCATCGGCGGTGCCCTTCACGGCCTGAAACAGAACGTACCAGCGCGACCCGGCGGCCTGGGTGAGCATCTGTTCCGCAACGCGATCGACCGTATCGCGCTCCACCCGGCGTCCGCAGTTGTAGCAGAATGTCCGGCCGACGCGCGCGTAGAGCAGGCGCAGAAAATCGAAGCATTCGGTGGAAGTCGCGACGGTGGAGCGGGGGTTGCGCGTCGTGGTTTTCTGGCGGATGGCGATGGCCGGCGCGATGCCGTCGATTTCGTCGACATCCGGTTTCTCCATGCGTTCGAGAAACTGGCGTGCGTAGGCGGAAAGGGATTCGACATAACGCCGCTGGCCCTCCGCGTAGATGGTGTCGAAGGCGAGCGAGCTTTTCCCCGACCCGGATACGCCGGTGATTACGGTGAACTGGTTATGCGGAATGTCGAGCGAGATGTTCTTGAGGTTGTGAACGCGCGCTCCGCGTATTGAGATCTGTTCTTCCAATTTGGCTCGGTGAGGCGGAGGTGGAAACCATCCGCAAATCAAAGGGGTGCTTTCATTATCTCAGGAGCCGCGATACGATACGCCGTACTATAATGGAGTCATGATCAACCCAATGAAGTAAGGCGCACGCGAGCCACAGGGCTCGTGGTGTGTCAGCGAATGCTTCAGTGGTTCCAGGACTTCTCGAACTTTTCGGCAATCATCTCAAATCGTTGGGCATAGGTTGGGTTACTGGCCAGCAGATTCAGGTCGCCGTCCGGTTTTGAATCCCCCTTCAGGGCTTTGTGGCTCTCCCATTGTCGGATGCCTTTTTGAGAGCGGCATAGGCCTCATCGAGAAGTGGCTTCGGCGAGTTCGCCGCGGTTGGATCGGTTTCCGCCAGTCTGCACAGGCAGCACGCTTTGGCGTAGTAGATCAATGAAGTCAATTCCGGAATTTCTTCCGTTTCCCACTTCCGGTTTCCCAATGCAACCTCGATTTCCTTCCGCATGAGGTTGAGCAGCCTTTCGCATTCGGCCCCGTCGCCTTCCTTTCTCGCGGACATGGCCTGCTCGAAATCGAGGATGGAAAGTTGTAGTAGCACCTTTGCTGTTTCCGCTCCTTCTTCTTGCTCTCTTGCAGTTCGGCGATGGCCCTATCCTTCTGGCCCAGTGCGCCGTACAGCCGGCCCAGGTCGTTCAGGTAGGGGAAATGATTGTTCCCCCGATCCACGGCCAGCAGACTGTAGTACAGGGCCCGATCCAAATCCGCATCGAGCTTCTCCAATTGGTACTTCCCGAAATAAAAGCGGCCCATTCCCTGCAACTCCCGCGCAGTCGATGGACCCAGAAACTCAAGCGCGATCAGATGTTCCACGCCGAAGATCTGCTGACGATTCAGCGTTCACTTCCCTGGCTGTCTTCTCTAAATGACCGACCGCTTTATTCACCCGATACTCGGCGAGTACTACCGTTCCGAAGATGATCGTCATGAAGACAATCACCTCTTGCTCCAGATGGGTGAGCAGCTTATCGGTGTTCTCTAATTGCTCACGGGTGTGCTCCCGGTCCTGCGCCAGGGCCTGGATCTGCCGATCGCTATCGGTGGCGCCGCCCAGTGTGAGTGAAACGCCAAGCGCCAAACAGCCCAACCTCGCGGAGACCATCTTACTTCTCCTGTCCCCGCTTATTATTCCAAAGTTATTGACGGATTGGCTGCGTCAGGACCCGAGGCGGAGGAACGTCTTAAGAACGAAGTCTTTCTTGCGGAGTTCGGTGGCCGTAGTCCAGCCCTGGCGGCGTATATCCATCAGATTTTCGGCGGCGCGCTTGCCTTCTGCGAGGATGCGCTGGAGTTCTTCGACGTCCTCAGGTGTGAAAGCTTCCGGTTTCTGGAGCGTCAGTTCGCGAAGGCGGGCGACCGAGTGCTCTCGCTCAGCAACAGCCTTTTCGACGTGATCCAGGTCAAAACGCTTTGTGTTTGCGTCTGGATTGAGATGCCGGGTAGTGGTGCGCAACTCCTCCAGAACGGCCGCGACTTCGTTATAGGTCATCAGTAGCCCCTAGATATGAGATCGGCTAGCAGTCGGGGAACTTTAGCCGGAATGCGGCTCGGCCTTCAAGGGATTAATACGGATAGAAAGCAGGAGAAGTGAACTCGACGCGCAGCGCCGTGGGGTCCTCGTCGAGTGGCACGGTGTACGCGTTATACACCACAAAATACATGTAAGCGTGAGTCGCAGGGATCACCGGGACGGTAATCTTGAAGGGGTTCCAGGCAGCAAATGCGCCCGTGCCGGTATTGAAACTGGCGACCGGGCCGCAACTGGCGCTGTCGCCCGCGGGGTCCTCGAGGTAGATAGCCACGGTCTCGTTATCGGCCATGTACTGCCCCGCGGTGATCAGCGCGTAATGCAGGTAGCCGGTAGAAGCCGGCGCAACCTGGAACGCTGTCCGATAGATGTACCAGCCGGGCGGAGTAAGATTCCCTCCCAGCGGCGAGATCCACTGCGAAAGGTGATCGTCGGGATTGTAGTATGCGCCAGCGGGGGCGTTTACCGGCGCGGCGGCATAGGCCGTGGCGAGCGAACAGGGATTCGGAGCCGCTGCGGTGTAGGACGCCGAGGGGTACGGCTGTGCCAGATCCCAATTCCCGTCAACGATTGGGCCGCCATCAAAAGGGTTGATCGGAGTTACCAGGGTGCTTGTCGTGCAGCCCGTTCCGGTGCCGGATTTTGGTGTCAGTCCGGTGTCGCAAAGTGTCGTTGCGGGGACTGGCGTGGGGTTTTGCGCGCTGACAAACGTGGTCGTCAGCAAGAGTCCAAACAGGACTTGACGATAGGGCATTCCCAGCTCCTCTGTTCGTTCCGGGTTTTCCATCCAGCCTACCTTACGTCTTTTTCAATCTCAACGAGAACCTTGCTCATCTGTTCCGGAGAATCAACATCGAATACTTTTGGATTCAGCGGCTTCAATGTACCTTCGAGCTGATCGACGATCTGCGGGGATCGAGTGCCGCTGCCGTAGATGGGAGCGGCCATGCGCGGACCCCGTCCGTGGCCGCCAAACATGGGGTCGACCGGGCGCACACGCTCAACCGGCGCGTGGTAGCGCACGTAGATGACGCGGCAGGCGGGCAGCGCTTCGAGAGAAATAGGATCGAGATCCTCGCCGGATTCAAATCCTACGGGCGGGGTGAGCACAACCAGCACGCAGGGTTGTTGTGTTGCCCGGAGAGCGCCGCGGACCTGCGCGACGAAGAACTGGGCATCGTGATGCCGCTCGGCCAGCGAGTGAACGTCAATCGATGCGGTGTTCGATTCACCCAGAGATTCCTTCAGGCGGGGCCAGTCGAGGTCGTGTACGTCTTTTTGATCGAACGCGGCGCGGCGGCGGGAAAGGTCTACCAGTTCCACATGTTCCGAAATTTCGGACGAGCCGGTCTGCGTGATCGCCTTCACCGTGGGAAGCAAAGCGGCCAGGTCGGCGGAATCTGTTCGATGCGGGGCAACGTTGAGAATCACGTCGATGCGAGCCGGACTGTGTACTGCAGCAGCCCATTCGAGACGGCCGTCGACTTCGGGCAGGAACCAACTGTCGGGGGTGTCCTCTTTCCCGCTGAATTCAACGGGAGGCAGACCGCGCCACGACTCCGCCAGAAAGCCATGGCCGTCCGACGGCACGCGAAACTGCATCTGACGGGCGCTATGTTCGCGTGTGCGGGCGTCAACGATCGCCACCGCCAGCCCGTAATCGCCCGGCAGGAAGAACGAGCGCTGCAAATACTCAACGTTGGCGGCTCTGACGTTGGCATCGAGTTTGCTCAGGTCGACGTTGCCGTGGATCCGGTAGCGCCCGCCATCGTGATCCGTGATCTGGATGAAGAACAGCAGTCTTCCATCTGCACGGCGGGTTTCAAGGTCGCGTCCATCGAGTTTGATTTCGATACGGGTTTGGAGGCGCTGATGGAACGAGAGTTCGGCGCGGGGGACGTTCAGGGTCCAGTGGAAGGAATCTGTATTACCCTTTGCGTCTCGATCTTTGATCCATTGATCGAAGGGAACTCTATCGAAGGCGGGGTCGAGGATTTCGTGGGGCGTTGCCGCGGAGAGAGAAAAGGCGGTGAGGAGGACTGGGAGGAAGCGGACCACTTCATATTATTGCTCTATTGAGAATCCCTTGCGGTCTTCGCAGCCGGCTTGGTGCACCAAAGCACCCACCAAATCAGGAGTAGCTGTACCGGTAGCCGTCCCCATCGGATTGCCGCTGGGACCGAAAGAATGCTTGTCGCCATGTAAAGGTTGGCCGGGAACACCGCGATCAGGAGAGCCACCAGTCCCCAAGCTGCGGGACGTCGTGTCCGCGGGATCAGCAGGCCGACGCCCCCGAGAATTTCAAAGCCGCCGCTGATAGACACCAGGGCCGAATGCCAGGGGATGTAGGGCGGCATGATCGCGAGGTAAAAATCTGGCCTGAGGAAGTGTAGCGAGCCTGCCCCAATGTAGAAGATGGCTGCCAGGAAGCAGCCGATCTTCATCGGGCGGCCATTAAAGCGCGCAGGCGCCGGGCGCGTTCTGGAGCTCGCAACTGCCGCAGGGCTTTGGCTTCAATCTGACGGATGCGTTCGCGCGTCACATCGAACTCCTGGCCGATTTCTTCCAGCGTATGCTCACGCTCGCAGCCGATTCCAAAGCGCAGCCGGATCACCTTCTCCTCTTTCGGGGACAAGGTCTTCAGGATGCCGGCAGTTTCGTCACGGACGTTGGACTCGATCACGGCATCCACGGGAGAACCCACCCAGCGATCTTCGATCAGATCGCCCAGCGCGGATTCGCCATCGCGGCCCACCGGGGTTTCGAGAGACACCGGATCGCGCGAGATGGTCTTTAGTTTCTGCACCTTCTCGACCGGGATATCCATGCGGCGGCCGATCTCGTCGTTCGTCGGCGTGCGGCCCAGTTCCTTTTCCAGTTCGCGGGACGCGCGCAGGAACTTGTTCATGCTCTCNNAGATCTTTCTTGGCGCGCTCGGCTTCCTGCTCCCCATGGCGGATCACCGTCACCGTATGCTTGAGATCGTTCAGGGAAGCGCCGGCCGTAATTTCGCGCTTGCGGACTTCGCGCTTCAGTTCGCGGACGCGCGTCTGCAGAGTAATCCCGCCGCGGGCCTCCACCTTCTTGATTTCCCGGTCGAGATGCGCCAGATCTTCCACGGCAATCTCAATTTCATGGGCGAATTCTTTCCACTTGCGAAGCAGGAAAGGAATCCGGCGCATGGCGAGCGAAGTCTCCACCAGTGCCCGGTTCAACTTGCCTTGCATTCTCTTGCGCGGCTTCTTGTTGCTCAGCGGGATGGCTTCCAGCTTTTCGGCCAGCTGCAACGCCTTCTTGTGCGAAGACTGGATGCCGTCGAACATGACGCGGACTTCGTCGCGACGCTTGGTGTCTGCAGAAGTCCCCTCTTCCATGTCCCCCAGATCCACAACATTATCCAGATCCTCGACGCCTTTTTTGAGATCTTCGGCGAGTTCGAGAATGGCAAGCTGCACCACGGCGGAACGGCTGATGGCCTTCTGCATGCGGAGTTTGCCGCGTTCCATGCGGCGGGCCAGGTTGACTTCGCCTTCGCGCGTCAGCAGCGGCACCGCCCCCATCTCGCGCAAGTACACGCGAACCGGGTCGTCCGTATAGATAGACTCTTCCTGCGGCTGCTGAGGATGGAGAAAGTCCGGCTCGGCAGCATCGGTATCGAAGAATTTAGTTGCCTCTTCGTCGAAATTGATGCCCAATGGGCTTTCGGCTAGAAACTGATCGTCAAAGTGATCCATTCCGTATCACCCCCAAGAGAGAGACGCGCGTGCCGTGATCTTCGATTGAATTTCCAAAAGTTGAGGGCCGCTGCGAGTGGTTAACTGAAAACAAGGTCGAGATCCGCACCAAGGCGAGAAAGCTCCAATCTTCTTCG
Organism: Bryobacterales bacterium; assembly: GCA_003136675.1. Taxonomy (GTDB): domain Bacteria; phylum Acidobacteriota; class Terriglobia; order Bryobacterales; family Bryobacteraceae; genus Bog-113. Next base: position 17,553 of record PLFE01000138.1, on the reverse strand, counting down.
GGGCTGAGAAATCTTAACACAAACACCCGAGGAAGTTAGTCCAATGTATTGGATGTGCTAGAAAAAGCTTAGGTTGCAGAGCCGATGGCCAGGAGCAGTATATTTAGGCGCACAAAGGCGCAAGCTCCGACGCTTGAACCAGTTTAGCTCACTTTTTGTCGCATCAGGGCCTTCAGTTCATTAAAAAATGCTTGTTCATCCTGAAAGTCCCGGTACACGGAGGCAAAACGAACGTATGCGATCTTGTCTTCGTTCCGTAGGGCCTCCATCAGGTATTCTCCAATCTCGGTGGTCGAAATTTCACGATCGGGCGAATCCGTCACCCGCGCCTCCACCTGATTGACCAGATCAGAGAGCTTAGCCATACTAATCGGCCGTTTCTCGGCGGCCTTTAGCAGCCCGTTCAAAACCTTCTGGCGGTCGAACTTCTCACGGCGCCCATCCTTCTTGATCACCATGTAGGGAACCTCGTCGATGCGCTCGTACGTGGTGAAGCGCTTTTCGCAGGCGAGACACTGTCGCCGCCGGCGGATGGAATCGCCTTCCTTGCTCTCCCGGGAGTCGATCACCTTGTCTTCCGTGTGAGCACAAAACGGGCAGGTCACTAATGCTAATGGTATCAATAAGATGACAAGTCTTTTGCGGGCTTTTTGCAAAACCGGACGGCGCGCTCGCCGTACGGGTTTGAAAAGGCTCCACTTGCGCTGTCGCGAAAGGCACTACCGCGGCTGAAAATTTGAACTTATGATGGAAAGGCTTCGTTACATTCACTGAAGGCGACCCTAAGGGATCGGCAAAAGGAAAGGGAGCGAAGCAAACGAATGGCGACGGCAGTGATCACCCCCGGGTTCCGAATCCCGGCGTCGTCTCGGATGAACGGCCGGATGAACGGCCGGTTGGATCGAATGCCGGGGCCTTGGGTGGTCTCGGGGAAAACCAGAGCCTTGGATCCCGATAGTCTTCTTGTCGAACGCTGCATGGGCGGAGATGTTGCCGCCTGGGAGGACCTTGTCCGCCTGCATACCCGGCGTGTCTATGGAATTTGCTACCGGTTCACGGGAAGCGATTCCGAGGCGCAGGACCTGACGCAGGAAGTGTTCCTTCGGATTTTCCGGACAGTGAAGTCTTTCCGGGTGGAAGAGGGATCGTTCTCCACCTGGACGGCCAAAGTAACGCGCAATCTGCTGATCGACAATTACCGCCGGCACCGTCAGGATAGAGCCACCGATTCCATTGAAGATCAACTGCCGCGGATTGAAGCTGCGGCGAGTCCGCTGGGACAGGCGCAGTCCCGGCCGGACGCTCTGGTGATCGGCCGCGAAAAAGAAGAGCTCTTACGGGCAGCGCTGAATAAGTTGTCGCCCGAACTGAAGGAAACAGTCATCCTGCGGGATCTGCAGGAAATGGAGTACCGGGAGATTGCCCAGGTGTTGGGAATCCCGGAGGGTACCGTGAAATCCAGGCTGAACAGGGGCCGCGCGGAACTGGCGCGGTTGTTGCGGAAGCATCGGGACGCATTATGAGCGGGGAAGCCATTCAAATTCGCGATTGCCAGGCTTGCGAGACCGCGCTGTGCGACTACGTCGACGGCACGCTGACGCAGGAAATGCGGGCCCAGGTTGACACGCATCTAGGCGAGTGCCCATCGTGCCGCGCCTTCCTGACCGACATTCAGGATGCGCTGGTGGTGCTTCGGGAAGCCGAGGAAGTGGAACCGCCTCCCGTGCTGGTGAACCGGATTCTCTTCCAGATTCCGGCCAAGGAATCTGGATTGCGCGGGTGGCTGGGCCGTTTCTTCGAGCCGATCCGGCAGCCGCGAGTGGTGATGGGCGCGATGATGACAGTGCTGTCGCTGGCCATGATGTCGCGCTGCGCCGGTGTGCCCAACCGGACTCTGACCCAGTCCGACATCGATCCGGTGAAGATCGTCAGCGCGTTCGACGACCGGGTGCACCGCACCTGGGACCGCGGCGTGATGGCCTACGAGAGCATTCGGCTGGTATACGAAATTCGATCGCGGGTGCACGATTGGCGCCAGCAGGAAGAACAGGATTCCGCGGCGAACGAGGCGGCGGCCCGGAATGCCGTCAAGGCTCGTGAAGTGTCTGCTGGTGCAGTGCCGGCAGGGACTGCGGCTTCCAGTCAGACGGCGCCGGGGAAAAAGGAGGCAGGAAAATGAACATGTGCGCAAATCATGCGGAAAAGGCGGCGGTGGCATATTGCCGCAGCTGCGGCAAGCCGCTATGCGAGTTGTGCCGCGTGGAAGAATATGGAGCGGTTTATTGCGCTGAGCATGCTCCGGCCGCGCAGGCCGCTCAATCCGCGCAGGGTGCGCAATCCACCGCGTCGGGGTTCACGGCGCCGCCCCCGCCGATCCCGCAACCGGGCTATGTGCCGCCGTCTTCGCCCTATTCCGCATCGCCTTACACGGCGGTATCGGGGCCGTCCCCCGCGGCTGCTGTGGTCCTCGGCATGATTCCGGGCGTGGGCGCCATTTACAACGGCCAATATGCCAAAGGCTTGATCCATGCCGTGGTTTTTGGCTTGATCATCACGATCGTCAACAACGACGGCCCCGAGCCGCTGATGGGCCTCATGATTGCGGTTTGGTGGTTCTACATGGTGCTTGAGGCGTACCATACCGCGAAGAAAAAACGTGAGGGTCTTCCGGTGGACGAGTTCTCGAGCATTGTGAACCTGCGTGGCTCTCACAACGGGATCCCTCTCGCAGCGGTCGTACTCATCGGGCTGGGAATCCTGCTGCTGTTGAATACCACCGGGCTGATCCCGATGGAACGCATCATGCGCTACTGGCCCGCCGGGCTGATCCTGTTGGGCGTCTATATGTTGTATGCGCGGGTGGACCACCGCACCTCTGTGGCCGCCGTTCATCCCGCGGTTCAGGAGCTGACCGATGAACGCCAATGATCAACAACTAGTGAACGCGCTTCGGGGTCCGGTGATTATGATCACCATCGGAGTGCTGTTCCTGCTGGATAATCTGACGCCCTTTCAATTTGGGCAGACGTGGCCGATTCTGCTGATCGTCGGCGGCGTGCTCGCTTTAGCGGGCGGTTCGCGGCGACGCTATATTCCGCCTGGACCGGCCACGCCGCCCTACCCGGGTAGCTTCCCGCCGGAAGGCTTCGAACGCCCCGATCCCCGCCCGAGCGGAGAGTACCGCAGATGAGAGGCCGTTCTCTTGCCTGGCCGATCACCCTGATTGGCCTGGGCGCCTTGTTTCTTCTGAACAACGCGCTCCCCGATATTCCGCTCGCGAGCCTGCTCGCGGAGTGGTGGCCGCTTCTCCTGATCGGGTTTGGATTCATCCGCATCGTGGAAGTGCTGATCGCGTTTAATACCGCGGGCGGCCAGAGGGGCGCCTCGCGTCCCATGGGTTTTGGATGGATTTTGGGCCTTGTCTTCCTCTGCGCGGCGCTTTCCATTCCACATCACATCAACCCGAACTGGCATTGGTCGAATCTGAAGGCGGGCGGGGTGCGTTTCTTCGGCGAGGAATTCGACTATCCCACCACGCAGACTGCGCCCGCCGGGACAGCCAAGCGCCTGGTGATCGATAATCTCAGGGGCAACATCACCGTTACCGGAGGAGATGGCTCAGACGTTCGGGTGGACGGACAGCAAACCATCCGCGCTTACGATAAGAACGCGGCGGATGGAGTGAACCGGCAGACATCGCTGAAACTCGTTCCTGAGGGAGACGCGCTTTATCTGCGCGCGACGGAACCTTCGAATTCAGATCCGGCGCGCCTATCGGTGACTTTGGATATCAGGGTACCGCGCAATCTGAATGTGGAAGCGCGCGGGCGATCGGGAGATCTCACCATCAATAGCTTGACGGGCGATGTGGACATTTCGAGCCAGCGCGGTGAAATCCGGCTGGAGGATGTTGGCGGAAATGCCAGGCTCGACGTGGAGCATTCCGACCTTGTGCGGGCCAGCAATGTGAAGGGCACGGTTGACCTGCAGGGCAAAGGCCGCGATATCCAACTGGAGAATATCGCTGGACAGGTAACCATCAACGGACAGTTTTCAGGCACGCTCGATTTCAAGAACCTGGCGATGCCTCTGCATTTTGAATCCGAACAGACGGATGTGAAAGTGGAAAAGCTTCCCGGCACCATCACGATGGACCTCGGCGATTTCCGCGCGGAGAACCTGGTGGGGCCCGTGCGGCTGGTGATGCATTCGAGAGATATTCACCTGGATGAGTACTCCGGCCCCGTGGACATTGAAGTCGGCCGCGGTGATGTGGAACTCAAGCCGGGCAAGGGCAAGCTGGCTCGCATGGATGTGAAATCCCATGAGGGCAACGTCGATATCTCCCTCCCGCCGGACGGTGTTTTCGATTTGAAAGCCTCCGCACAGCAGGGCGACATCAATAACGATTTCGGCGATGGACTGATCGCAGGGTCCGAAGGACGCGAGAATTCATTGCATAGCCCGAAGGATGAAGGCCCCGCCATTGTGCTGAACTCGGATCGCGGCGAGATATCAGTTCGGAAACTGGAGTAGGCCTTCGGTGGCGCGGACTTCAGTGTCTGTGCCCTCCAGTCTTACAACACGCGCCCGGGGTCGGTGAGAGTCAGCTTCCCGTGCTTCACTCCTTTGGTGCTGATCAGTGCGTCGGCAAGCTTCCGTACTTCGACAGACTTACCCTTAACTACCAGAACTTCGAGGCAGTTGTGGTGATCCAGATGAACGTGGAGCGTGGAAAGCACCAGGTCATGATGATCGTGCTGCATGTCCACCAGCTTGTCACTCAGAAGGCGCACGTGGTGATCGTAAACCATCGTAATGGTCCCCACCACCGGACTCTCTGGTGATTCTCCGGCAGTTTCCAGCAGTTCTTCCCGGATCATGTCGCGGAAAGCCTCCGAGCGATTGGTGTAGGATCTGCGAGCGATCAGATCGTCAAACTCGGCCAGAAGATCTGCGTCAATCGCCACTCCAATACGCGCCAGTTCCCCCATGGCTTCATGATACAGAACGATAGGGAATACNNACGGAATGACACAAAAAAAGGCCGCCCTGGCAGGTGCTCCTGCGGTTGCGGCCCATAATGACTTATTGCCCAGCCGGACCCTCTCCGGCCCGGTTGGTGATCGCTTACGAGGCGATGGATTATGACGCTGCCGCGGCAGCCAGTTTCTTACGATGTTCTGCCCAGCGTTTCTTCTGGGCGGCGGCTATACGCTTGCGCGCCGCGGCACTTAGCGGCTTGCGGCCAGACTTGGCAGGTTCAGCGACAACCGAGCCGCTCTTCGCCGCGGCAGGAACCGCATGACCACCCACCCGCGCCCGAAGTTCCGCTATCTTCTCTTCGATTCTCTTCTTCTCTACCTCAAAGCCCAAAAGGGCCATGGACAGCAAGGTTGTATCTTCGTTTCGAGTGCCTTTTGGCATAGATTCTCCCACGCACACTATAACAAATCTTTCATGATAAAGAGATAAAATGCGATTGGTTATTCAAAGGACGACCCAAGCCAGAGTGCTTGTCGACGATAAAATTATCGCGGAAATTGGGACCGGAATGTTGGTTCTGGCTGGTATTGCACGCTCAGATACTCAGGTCGAAGCGGACTATCTGGCCAGGCGTGTGCCCGAGTTACGCATCTTTACAGATACGAGCGGGGCAGACAAGACCGGGAAGATGAACCTTACATTAAGACAAGTGGAAGGGTCCGTGCTCATTGTCCCGAACTTCACTCTCTATGGGGATTGTTCGAAAGGCAGGCGTCCCGGCTTCGATATGGCGGCGCGTCCCGAGGCTGCCAGGCCCCTGTTCGATTACCTGGTTGCGGCGTTCATCAACAACGGCGCGGCTACTAAAGTGGGCGTCTTCGGCGCCGATATGAAAGTAGAGCTGGTGAACGACGGCCCTGTGACCTTCGTGTTGGATTCCTTGCCCACCCAGTTATAATGGCTTTCCAGCGCTTTCATGGCAAAAGCACGCAGTATCTCCTACCGGGACGCCGGCGTCAGCATCGACGAAGCAGACCGCGCCGTCTCCGCAATCAAACGGATGGCCCGGGCAACCTTTACCAAAGGCGTACTCACCGACATTGGGACTTTCGGCGCATGCTTCGAGCTTCCGAAAATGAAGAATCCCGTTCTGATCAGTTCTGTCGACGGCGTGGGGACGAAGCTGAAACTGGCCTTTCTCACCGGCAAGCACGACACTATCGGCGAAGATCTGGTCAACCACTCGGTGAACGATATAGCCGTGCAGGGCGCGTTGCCGCTCTTCTTTCTGGATTATTTCTCAGTGGGGAAGCTGGATGCCCGGGTCGCGGCCGCGGTGGTCTCCGGAATGGCTCGGGGCTGCAAACGGAATGGGTGCGCGCTCATTGGCGGCGAAACCGCTGAGATGCCCGGCATGTACCAGGATGGTGAATATGACCTGGCGGGAACTATTGTGGGAGCGGCCGAGAAGTCGAAGCTCATCACGGGCGCCAAAGTAGCCAGGGGAGATATGCTACTCGCTCTTCCTTCGACCGGCCTGCACACTAACGGCTATTCGCTGGCTCGCAAGGTACTTTTCGAAGTAGCCGGACTGAATCCGGATAGTTACGTGGCGGACCTTGGCCGCACGGTGGCGGAAGAACTTCTCACCGTCCATCGGAGCTATTTGAAGCCGCTGCGGGCGCTGCATGAAGCAGGTGTACTAAAAGGCGCGGTTCACGTAACCGGCGGCGGGATTACCGATAACACGCCTCGCGTGCTGCCCAAAGGCCTGGCGGCGCACATTGACTTGAAAGCCTGGAAGGTTCCCGCTGTTTTTGAACTACTCCGTGCCGCGGGGAACGTTCCGGAAGACGATTGGCGCAGAACCTTCAATCTGGGTATCGGCATGATATTCGTGGTGGCCGCAAAGAAGGCGGATCGTGCGATGGCGATTCTTGCCGGGTTACAGGAAAAGCCTTTCCCGCTTGGGGAAGTCATCAAGCGCAAGAGCAATCGTCCGCGCGTGGAGTATGAGTGAAGCGGCTGGGTATCCTCCTCTCGGGTCGCGGATCTAACTTCGAAGCAATCGCGGCCAATGTAGCTGCTGGACGTATTCCAGCTGAAATCGCCGTCGTAGTGAGTAACCGGGCGGGCGCGCCAGGGCTTGCCATCGCTCGCGACAAGGGGTTGCCCACGGTGGCCTTACCCTCCGGTGGATTCGATCGCGAGACTTATGACGTCCAGTTGCGCGCCGTCCTGGACGAGGCCCATGTGGATCTGGTGTGCCTCGCCGGTTATATGCGTTTGCTCTCAGCCGGTTTTGTTCGCGCCTACGAACGGCGGGTGTTGAACATACATCCGTCTTTACTTCCGGCCTTCCCGGGGTTGGACGCGCAGGCCCAGGCATTGGAGCATGGGGTCAAGATCGCCGGCTGCACCGTGCATTTCGTCGATGAATATCTGGATGCCGGTCCCATCGTGATGCAGGCGGGTGTGGACGTCCTCGATGGTGACACCGTCCAGAGTCTATCGGCACGTATATTGGCCGAGGAGCATCGGATCTATTCGCTGGCGATTGCGAGGGTGTTGAGAGGCCAATACAAGATTGATGGGCGGCGCGTAATTTCCGCGTTTTAGCTCGCAATCGAGAGCGGGCCGTCGGTGCGTGAAAGGACTGCAATCATCTCTTCGCGCCGATTCAGGGAAAGGTTGACAGCGGACTCCATACCCACCCAGTAGATGGCCGCGCCGATCATCCCAGCCAGCAGTAGCATCGCGAAGAAAACAAGATCGCTGTGAAAGACGTAGCGGCCCCAATAGGCCAGGCCGATCGGAAGAAAGGCAACGGGAAAGAACAGCATCAGCAGGGCGCTCTTACTGCGCGATGAAGCGCCGCGCGCCATGCGGTCGGGGTCCATCGGCATGGGGAAACGGACGGAAGTGATGTTCCCGATCGCAAAGACATAGAGACAGGAGACCGCCGTGACCAGGAACGCTTCCGCCACGGCGAACGGACGAAACGATAGCGGAACAAACACGTACACCACGGTGATCAGCGAAACCTCGATGAACTGGATAAAGACGGCGACGATATTCTTGGCGTAAAGCACACTGCGAAACGGGACCGGCGCGGCGAAATAGAACTGCGCCGCGGAGCGATCGTAACCGAAAGCGTTCCAGAAAGTGTAGTATCCGATCAGCATCATCGAGTAGATGCTGACCACGGCGAGAAAGTGCTCTCCCATGAAAGAGCTCTTTGACTTATGCCCGATCGCTTGTGGCAGGAACACCAGAATGCCGAAGGTAAATCCCATAAAGCAGGCCAGTCGAAAAGCCGCGCACCGGCTCAGCGCGCGCAGTTCCTTCTCCACCATGGCCGCCAGCGGATCGGGTAGCACCCGATTGGGAAGCGTGAAAACCACCTCTAGCGAGAACGCTCCTGTTTTTCCTGGCTTTATAGCCGTTCGCCCGGCGAAGGGATCTTCACGCAGCGCCGAGTAAAACTGGCGGCGGGCAAACCGGTAAGCCACTGCAATCCATACAGCGAAAGCGACGCCCCCTTCCAGTGTCGGGATGCCCATCCATATCTGCGCGGTGATGGCCCACGGAAACAAACCGTGAAGAGGCAGGTAGCTCGTCAACTTTTGAAAAGGGATCTTGAGGCCTAGAATGATGCCCGGCGAAACGCAGATGAGAACAAACGCAAGCATGCCCGCTTCACGCATGCCCTTTCGCTTGAACCCGCGCTCCACCAGGCTACGCACTCCCGCCGCGAGAATCAGGTTGAAGAAGATGAAAACAAGCCCTGAGGGGATGATCCACAGGGCTGCCTTCCATCCGCCGAAAAGGGGATTAAACAATAGTCCGCTCGCCGCCCCGGCGATTACCAGAAGCATCTCCCCGACGGTGAAGAACCGCAGCATGACCTCAACCGCAAACAACTTATCGAGACTGATCGGGTAAACAATCAGCTTTTGAAGGTTCAGCGATGCGCCCATGCTGGCGGTGAGAACCGGCGCGATCTGCCAGTAGAGGAAAACGGCGAGCAGGCCGGCGGACAGAGCGGGCGCCAGCATCTCGCGCTCATTTTCAATCCGGCAAAAAGAGAATATCCCAAATGCCGCCATGGTCCAGAACCCGTAGTACAGCAGCGACGGGATAATTCCGAACCACCGCGCCGCCCCGCGTGTCATGCCCAAGCCTCGAAGGCTCAATAGCTGCGCACGTAAGATGGCGAAAATCATCCTACAACCAATCCAGCCGCTCGTGCTCGCGGTAACCGACGATGCGCACGAAGGCCTGCTCCAGGGAATCGTCGGAATCGCGCAATTCATCAATGGTCCCCTGCCGGATGATGCGGCCTTCATGTATGATCGCCACGTGGTCGCAGAGGCGCTCGACCACTTCAAGAACGTGGGATGTCAGAAAAACGGTGGCGCCTTTCCGGACCTGGTCCAGGAGAATGTCTTTCATCAGCCGCGCGCCCACCGCGTCCACTCCTTCGAAAGGCTCGTCCATCAGAAAGAGTTCCGGACTGTGGATGAGGGATGCCGCCATGGCCACGCGCTTCCGCATGCCTTTCGAGTATTCGCCGATGATCTGCTTGGTGTCCCCCGAGAGTTCAAACAGATCAAGCAGCTCGCGCGCGCGTTCTTTGGCAAGTTTGCGGTCGAGAGAGTACATGCGGCCCACGAATTCCAGATACTCGGGGCCGGTCAGACGGTCGAATAAGAGGCTCTCATCGGGAACCAGGCCAATGCGCCGTTTGATCTCCAGTTCTTTTCCGGGCATGGGATAGCCGAGGATTTCGATGGTGCCGGACGAGGGTGGCGCGAGTCCGGTGAGCATCCGGATGGTGGTGGACTTGCCCGCCCCATTCGGACCCAGGAAGCCGAAGAAGCTGCCGCGCGGGACTTCCAGCGTCAATCCGTCCACCGCGGCCTTGTTGGCATAGAGCTTGCGCAGGTCGCGGATCACGATGGCGGGAGACATGAACACTCATCGTATCGAATGGCCCAAACTATAAGTGGGAAGCTCAATCAAGTGGAAAAAGTACGAGTGAATCGCAAGGCCGCGTCGCGTGTGGATGCCGGACATCCGTGGATTTTTCGCAGCGACATATTGGACCCGGTGGACGCCGCGCTGGGCGGGCAGAACGTATGCGTCGTGTGCGGAGGCCGCACGCTGGGAGTAGCGCATTACAGCTCCCGGTCGCTTATCGCTCTTCGACTGCTCTCGCGGCGGGCGGAAGAAACGGACGCAGCGTTTTTCAAAAAACGACTGCGTGCGGCCGGGGAATTCCGCCAACAAGTGGTGAGCGGAACCACAGCGTTCCGGCTGGTCTACGCGGAGGCCGATGGGCTGCCGGCTCTGATTGTCGATCGCTACGCCGATATCCTCGTGCTGCAGGCCCTCAATCAGGGCATGGAACACGCAACACCTTTGATTGTGCGCGCGCTGGAAGAATTGTTCCAGCCCGCGGGAATCCTGGCTCGCAACGATGCCGCGGTGCGGACGCAGGAGGACTTGCCGCGCGAGACCAAGGTCTTGGCGGGCGTGGTTCCGGAGGTGGTGGAATTCGAGATGAACGGCCTGAAGCTGCGGGCGGATCTGCGGCAGGGGATGAAGACTGGCGGATTTCTCGATCAACGCGAGAATTACCTGGCTGCGGCGAAATACGCGCGCGGCGCGGCGCTCGATTGCTTTACCTCTACTGGTGGTTTCGCGTTGAATATGGCGAGCGCGTGCGAACGCGTGGAGGCTTTGGATTCCAGCGAGCCGGCCACTAAAAGGGCGCGCGAAGCAGCGGAAGCGAACGGCGTGGCCAATGTCGAATTTATCGAGGCGGATGTGTTCGACAAGCTGGCGGGCTATGCCGCTGCGCGCCGGACTTTCGATACCATCGTCCTCGACCCTCCTGCTTTCGCAAAGTCACGCGGCCACATCGAACAGGCGGCGAGAGCGTACAAGGAAATCAACCGGCGGGCTTTGTCGCTGCTCCGCGCCGGCGGTGTATTGATCACGTGCTCCTGCTCGCACCACATGGGCGAGGCCGACTTTCTGGGCGTCATCGCGGAGGCGGCGACAGAGACCCGGCGGAATCTTCGCGTGCTGGAGCGGCGCATGCAGGCGGCGGACCATCCGGTGCTACTGACGGTTCCGGAAACCCACTATTTGAAGTGCCTCATTTTGCAGGAGACCGACTATTCGTGAGGTTCCATTTCCGCGAGGCGCGCGATTTCCATTTCCAGATGATTCAACGCCCGCCGCTTCAGTTCGCGAAACCGCGGGTTGGAGCTGTGGGCCATCTCATCGAGCACGTGCTTACGCGATAGCTGCAAGGCGCGGATCTTCTGCTGCCCGGGTGTCAACGGAACCCGCTTCTCGGACGAGGCTTCCGCCTCTTCCTGCTGGGACTCAACGGATTTGCTTTCCCATCCACGAGCCATGGAACTTACGGTCCTATTCTACGACCGGGTATGATTTCGAGTGATGGAAACCCACTGGACGGAGCAAACCGCCAGACTCAGGAAGCTGTACGCGGACATGGGCGACGGTGAGCTCGAAGCGCTGGCTGACGAAGCTTACACACTGACGGATATCGCCAGGCAGACCCTTCTTGCCGAGCTATCCTCGCGGGGGATGCACGTGGCGCTTCGAGACGCCCCGGCGCCCCGAAACTCTTTCAACATGCCCGACCTGAATCTCGTGGTGTTCCGCCGCGTCGCGGACCTCGCCGAGGCGCGCTGGTTAAAGAACATCCTTGAAAACGCCGGAGTGGCGTCCTGCCTGGGCCCCGACAATCTCTATAATCTGGACGAGTTCCGTTCGAGCTTCACAGGCGGAGTCGATTTGAAGATTTTGGAGAGAGATTTGCAGACTGCCGCGGCGGCGACTCGCGGGCTTTACCCGCCCGACCCTGCCGATGAACTCGACGACATCGCCTGCGACGCGCGGTGCCCCAAATGCCATAGCTCTGAAATTGTTTTTGAAGGTCGCGAGGCCGAACCGGGCGCGGACCCGGACCTCGACTCGAAGTTCAACTGGAGCTGCGATGTTTGTGGCCACCATTGGCAGGATGACGGCATCGCCCAAGGCTGAAGCTCGACGACATCCCACGCCGCCCTCGAAAAATTACTAGGTTTCCAAAAAGCCGCACCCATGTTACTTTGTGGTTTTTGCGGATCACGGGTTGGTCTGCTATGCTCAATGTGCAGTCCCTCCCCACCAGAGAGTTAGACCCAAGTAGTCCCACAGTCGACAAGAAGCCGGAAACTTATACATACATGCGCATTCACTTGGTGAATCCTAGTGATATTTCATTCGGGATCGGCGTCATTACCCCACGTTGGTTGTACGTACTTGCCGCAGCCACCCCCCGCGAGTACGGTGACCCCGTCATCACCGACGAGACGCTGGAGCTCATTCAGCCCGAATTAATCCAACCCGGCGACATTGTGGGCATTGGAATCCATACCGGCAATGCGTTGCGCGGCATGGAGGTCGGGCGGCTGGCTCGTGAACGCGGCGCCTGGGTGGTCTACGGAGGTATCCACGCGACTCTGTACCCGGATGAAGCGCGGGATCTTGGTGGGGCTCACGTCGTCGTGAAGGGCGATGGCGACATCATCTGGTCGAAGGTGCTATTCGACCTGACGCATGGCATTGTTCAGGAAACGTACGATGGCGGTCGCATTTCGGGCGAGCAGTTTCTACCTGCCCGTTGGGACCTGGCGCCGCGCAACCGCTATATGTGGGCCTCTGTGCAAACGGTTCGCGGGTGCCCCAAGCACTGCTCGTTTTGTTCCGTGTGGCGCACGGACGGCCAGAAACCGCGGCAGCGCGCATCGGACATCGTGATTTCGGAAATCGTGCAGTTGCGGCGGCTCGGGTTTCGCTTCATCGCGCTGGCGGACGATAACTTTTACCCGGTTACCTTAACCGACATTCGCCTGGCTGAAAAGCAGGGCAACGTGCATCGCGTGGCGGAGTTACAAGGCATACGCGCGGAGCGCTTCGAGTTGATGGATAAGCTGGCTCAGCTTCCCTCCGATATGGTCTTCTACACGCAAATCACCATGGAAGCCGGCGAAGATACAGACTTCCTGGATGCCATGCGCCAAGCCCGCATCAAGGGCGCGCTGGTGGGTGTGGAATCGGTAACGGCGGAAGGATTGAAGGCGGTATTTAAGGAATTCAATTCAGCGGGGGACGATCTGGCTACCCGGCTACGGACTTTCAAAGACCATGGCGTGCATGTTCTCGGCTCGTTTATCTTTGGGCTTTCTTCAGACCGTGCCGACACCTTTGCCGCCACTGCCGCGCTGGCCAAGCAAGCCAACCTGACTTTTGCTCAGTTCGTGATGATGACTCCTTTCCCCGGTACGGTGGATTTTGACCGTTGGGAAAAGAGTATGGAGGGGAATGTTCCCCAGGTGGCCGGCATCCCCATCACGCGCTATTGGTTGATTCCGGCGGAAGTGCGCCCCAAAATGTTCACGCCGCACCAGACCATGTCGATGGATGAGATCCGGGAACGGACACAAGGGGTTTGGGACACCTTCTATACCTTGAAGGAAGTCTGGAAACGTTCCAGTTGCGTGCCGACACTTCGCGGCAGGCTCGCGTTCGTGTTCATCTCGCGTCTCTATCGCCAAATGTACGCGAACACGGGTATTTCCACCGATAGCGCGCGACGCCAGAAGGCCACGCGTGTAGCCCGCTGGCTGGCCGTGCCTTGCCGGAAGTTATTCTCGGCAAAGCCCATGCCCGAACTGAAGATGCCGGAGTTTGTTGCCCCCGCAGCCGTAAGGACCGCGGAACTAACCTCGATCACTTATTAAGTGATCGAGTCAGACAAACTGAACAGAACTTAGTAGCGTCCGCCGCCGCCGCGTTTGCCACCGCCGCCGGATCCACCTTGGGGCTTGGGGCGTGCTTCGTTCACGTTCATGGCGCGGCCGTTAAGGTCTGCGCCGTTCAAGCCGTTGATGGCCGAATCGGCCTGGCTTTTCTCCGTCATCTCGACAAACGCGAAACCACGGGGCTGTCCACTGTCACGGTCGGTTACTATGCTCACGCGCTCTACGCTGCCGTAATGCGCGAAGGCATCCTGCAACTCGTCCTGCGTGGTCTGAAAACTGAGATTACCTACAAAAATATTGGTCATAACTGTCGATTCCTTTACTCTCTTCTTGCGCGTACTGAATGTTGCTTACAGGTGGTTCCTCTTCGCAGAACATGGGTCCAAAATTAAGCGAATGCGCCCGACCAGGGCCTTACCCAGGGAAATCTCGTCGAGGTTGGTTTTGTTGCCGGGCATTCTCGAATCAATGAACTCTCTGCGGAAAATCTGATCCGACGCCAAAGTCGCTAAGAGTCTTAGTTCCTCCGGCGTCAGTTTCAGAATGATTTGCTTCATTGGGGCTCCCCGCTTGGATTGCGGGGAGGTGCCCCACTCGATCTAGCTTTCGGTTTCCTCAACCGCGCAGATCATGGCTTCCGTGGTCAGCATGAGCGATGCGATCGAAGCGGCATTTTGCAGCGCCGTACGAGTCACCTTGGTCGGGTCGATCACGCCGGCCTCCACCAGGTCCTCATATTGATCGGAGAAAGCGTTGAAGCCGAAGTTCGGATCTTTGTGATTCTTGATCTTCTCGACGACGATGGCGCCTTCCACTCCGCCATTGCGAACGATCTGGCGGACCGGTTCTTCACAAGCCCGGCGCACAATGGTAACGCCGAACTGCTCGTCACCTTCAAGCTTGAGACTCTCCAGGGCAACAGCGGCGCGCAACAGAGCCACGCCCCCGCCCGGAACGATGCCTTCCTCAACCGCGGCGCGGGTGGCATGCAGGGCATCTTCCACGCGGGCCTTCTTCTCTTTCATCTCGGTTTCCGTGGCCGCCCCGACCTTGATGATTGCAACACCGCCGGCCAGTTTCGCCAGCCGCTCCTGCAACTTCTCCCGGTCATAGTCGGATGTGGTCTCTTCAAGCTGCGTCCGCAGCTGCTTGATCCGCGCCTCGATGGCTTTCGAGGTCCCGCCGCCGTCGATGATGGTGGTGTTGTCTTTATTCACCGTGACGCGCTTGGCGCGGCCCAGGTCTTCCAGTTTCACGCCTTCCAGCTTGAGGCCGGTTTCTTCCATAATCGCTTTGCCGCCCGTCAGGATCGAAATATCTTCCATCATGGCCTTGCGGCGGTCGCCGAACCCGGGCGACTTCACGGCGCACACGTTCAACGTGCCGCGCAGTTTGTTCACTACCAGGGTGGCCAGTGCTTCGCCGTCCACTTCCTCGGCGATAATCACCAGCGGTTTTCCGGCGCGGGCGATCTGCTCCAGAAGCGGCATGATGTCCTTCATCTGGCTGATCTTCTTATCGTGAATCAGGATATACGGATCTTCAAACACGCACTCCATGCGATCCGGATCTGTCACAAAGTAAGGAGAAAGGTAGCCGCGGTCGAACTGCATCCCGTCCACGGTCTGCAATTCAGTGGTCATCGTTTTCGATTCCTCCACCGTGATCACACCATCTTTGCCCACCTTCTTCATGGCCTCGGCGATGATGTTGCCAATGGTGGAATCGCTGTTTGCGGAAATGCTGCCAACCTGCGCTATCATATCCCCCGAAACCGGCTTCGAGAGCTTCTTGATCTCTTCGACCGCGATTTCGACGGCCTTATCAATGCCGCGTTTGATATCCATCGGGTTCGCGCCGGAGGTGACTGCTTTCACTCCCTCCCGGAAGATCGCCTGTGCCAGAATGGTCGCTGTCGTGGTGCCGTCACCGGCCACATCCGAAGTCTTCGAAGCCACTTCGCGCACNNATCTGCGCGCCCATGTTCTCGAGCGGATCTTTTAGTTCGATTTCCTTCGCCACCGTCACACCGTCTTTGGTGATCGTGGGGCCGCCGAATTTCTTCTCGAGAACGACATTGCGTCCCTTGGGGCCGAGCGTCACTTTCACCGCGTCCGCAAGTTGGTTCACGCCGCGCAGGATGGCCTGGCGGGAGTCGTCGCTATAAACAATTTGTTTTGCCATAAATGAATTCCTTCTTGTTCAACTCTGACTACTGGGCGCTCAAAACGCCTAGGACATCGTCTTCGCGCATGACAATGTATTCCATTCCGTCCCGCTTGGTATCGCTGCCCGCGTATTTCCCGAACAGGATGCGGTCGCCGACTTTGACGTCGAGGGCCACCATCTTGCCGTCGTCGAGCATCTTGCCGCGGCCGACGGCGAGCACTTCGCCTTCCTGCGGCTTCTCTTTCGCGGAATCCGGAATGAAAATGCCATTGCGCATCGTCTCCTGATCCTCAATCCGCTTCACCACAATGCGGTCGTATAAAGGTCGAATGTTCATCATGCTGTTAATTTCTCCCGTTCAACTGCTCTGTTCGCCTGAATGGCCCGATGCCGCGGATCTTGAGAGATCATGCGCCGCACCTGGTCTGTTATTTCCTGCCATTCGCGGATAAAGTAGCCAGCGCGCTCGTTTGCCATGACTTCCACGCGCTTTTCTTCTAGAATCCCGATGATGGCTACCGTGTTTACTTGTTCCTGCTGCACTTGATTGGCCGCGGCCGAGCGCAGTGCTTTCGCCACACGATCAAACTCCGCGTTCACGCGCGGCTGAATCAACTCCGCCCATTCGATCTGGCTCGGGGTACCGGTCATCTAGATTTCGGTCGCAATGGGAAAGTGGGCCTGTGGCCTAAGTGGAGGGAATCAGACTACCTGACTTAGTTCAGATACTCTGCGAGTGGGCAGAAGTGCTCAGACACTATGAGTATGTGGTCAGTATGGTCTGGTTGTCAAGGTAATTATGGCGGCGATGGCCGTCCGGTTCGCTCCGGTGTTGGCGCGGAGCGTTAGTTTTGTAAAACAAGCGACGCCCTATCTCACTTTCTTTGTTGTAGTTGGGAGTGGGCCGGCCACTACCGGTGGGGTTTTTCGACACGCTTCCTTGGTTATCGTCCGAAGCGTTTTTCTAAAAACGGATTTGATCTTCTTTCGGGGTCTTTGTTTCGCCGCCGGTAGCGTCGACGCGACAATGTGTGGAACGAACCCAAGCTCGTGTTTGTTGGACGGTCGCTTTTCACAGTAAGGTGCAGAGGCGCAAAGAAAAACTGAGCGGGAGTGCCCAAAATGAAATGCGCGAAACGAACCGTCTATGAGACCGCTGTCTCAACCACATCGATGAAAATTGCGATTGATGAGCGCTTTTCTTCCCACGACAGCCGGAATCGTAAGTTATTGATTCTGCGTGGGACCAAAGTAATTTTCGGAAGAACCCAGCACCGTGCCTGTGGATCACTGCGGCTCTACACTCTCGGATCAAGCTTCGCATCGCGTGGAAGGATTCACGGTGGAGACGCGTGGCCGGAGACTGCGCTGGCGCGGCTTGGACTTATTTTTTTGTTTGTGAACCGGCTGAATGCGTATTTCTTTCCTGGGCGACGATTCCTTCCGGAACGCTGTCCTACGATGCCAATGGAAACTTGACTTCGGATGGGACTTACACTTGCGGAGGGGAATCTGATCACGGTGAGCGGGGTGACGGGGACGTTCGATGCGC
>PLFE01000118.1 GCA_003136675.1 Bryobacterales bacterium | reverse complement strand
CCTGCTTCACGGCGGCGCAGAGTAAGTGCTCCAATGGTAAGATAACTTCCGGGCGCGCCGTGATACGAAAAGTCATCCTGGGATTTGGAATGAGCCTTGATGGTTACATCGCGCGGCGTAACGGCGACCTTGATTTTCTGGTTATCGACAAAGAAGGGGAATCCGTGATGGCGGACTTCTTTTCCAGGATCGATACCACGATCATGGGCCGTAAGACCGCCGCTACCTGGGTGAAAATGCGCAAGAGTGGAGAGATTCCTGAAACGCCGGGCATGGCAACCTATGTAGTCTCCCGGCGATGGAAGCCGGGCAAACGAGAAGGATTCGAAGTCGTGAACGGATCTCTGACTGCCTTGGTGAGAAAGCTAAGACGCCGCTCGGGCAAAGACATTTATCTCGGGGGCGGAGGAGAATTGGCCCGCGGTTTCCTCGAACAGGACTTGGTGGACGAACTTTTCATCGGCGTTGGTCCTGTCCTCCTGGGCGATGGTGTCCCCGGTTTCCCTGCTAAGTTCCCGCAGCGCGACTTCCTGTTGACCGAATGCAAGGCGTACTCGAATGGATCGGTTGGGTTACGCTATCAGCGGCTGCGGACGAAGACTAGCCGGTAGTCAACCGCTCCCAGTTCCCATGAGCGAAATTGTCCTTCTGCTCCGCACTGAGAGCCGCGTTTTCCAAAAACATGCGCGGTCCCCCGCCAGGGCGGTATTGGTAGGGAAAGTCGGTGGAGAAAAGAATACGTTCGGCGCCGACAATCTCCAGGGTTCGCTGAAGATAAGACTGGCTGAACATGCCGCTGGGCGTCACATAGAGGTTCTGTCGCATGTAGTCCAGAATGGGCCGCTGCAGCTTTGCCACCCGATTGAGCGCGTTGAGGCGTTCGGTGTAAAACAGCACGACCTCGCCCCAGTGCCCCAGAATGATCTGGAGATCGGGGAAGCGGTCGAAGACGCCCGCCAGGATGAGTCTGAGCATCTGGATCCCGCTCTCGTAATGCCAGCCAAGACCGAAGGTCGCAAACGCCAGGTCCACCTGCGGATCGAAGCCGGAGTAATAAACTTCCCTCACGGCCCGTTGCGGGATTTGAGGGTGGATGAACAGCGGCACACGCAAATGCGACGCCGTTTCGAAGAGGGGAAGAAAATCCGGGTGATCCAGGTTCTTTTGGCGTGTGCGGCCGCAGAGCAACGCGCCTTTCAGCCCGAGTTCACGAACACTCCGTTCGAGCTCCCGGGCGGCTTCCTGGGGAGATGGCGTGGGCAGCGTGGCAAAGCCTTGAAACCGATCGGGCCGGGCATGCACCGTGGCGGCGATCAGGTCATTGGTTCGCTGCGCCAGATCGACCACGCGTTGGCCCGGTTCCAGTATGTGCAACGCGGGTGTGGTGAGCGACAGCACCTGTACAGCGACGCCGCTCTCGTCCATCAGTTGGATCCGGCCATCGCTCAGATTGTCCAGCCGGTCTTCAATCTCGCCAAGGTGCAGGCCCTGGCCGCTGTCCTGATCGGAAGGAGCTAAATGAGCCCAGGCATCCCGGACATCTTTGGTCAGAAAGTGCTCTTCAATGGCAATGATCTTCATCCGACGCTATTTCTTGATTTACCGTCTAGCTCGCGCGCCCGTTTCGCTCCCTGATCCCGAAGCCACGCGACAAGGTCTTGATTGCCGCTCTGCTCCGCACCATCGAGCGGCGCGATCTTGTTCCAGCCGACCCAATTTATGTCTGCGCCTTTCCTGGTGAGATAATGGGCGGTTTGCAACTGGCCGCCCCGGCAGGCGTTCCAGAGCGCCGCGGTGATTTGGTGGCTCGCTGGGTTGGGCCCTTGTTCGAAATAGCTGGCCAAACGATCCTGCAGGCCGAGCGCCGCCGACTCCGTAAAAGTGGTCTTCGCGCCCCGATCGAGTAACCGGCGCGCCGCGTTCCACTGTGCGAAGATGACGGCGTCGGACATGGCCGTGCCGTCCGTGAAAATGGCCCCGGGGCTTTCGATATTGGCCCCGCCATCCAGCAGGGCATCGAGAGCGTTCACGTCATTGCTACTCGCGGCCCAGTGGAGAGGCCTTTCCGCGGCGTTACAGCCCGCCATTGGGGCATCTGGGTCCGCGCCGCGATCAATGAGCAGTCCGATGGTCCGCGACAAGTTCGGGAAGTGACCGGGCCAATCGGTCGCAATGTGGAGCAATGTGCGGCCGGCCCCCGTTGGGTCGACGATGCGCGCATTGGAAATCAGAGGGTCGCCATCCAGCAACTGCCTCAATACCTCAACATCTCCCGTGTGAATCGCACTCGTCAGTGCTTGGGCTAGAGGTTCCGTAGTTCGTATTTCCATAGTGCCGGACTCACTCTTTCGCCACTATAGCAACAGCAAACACCGAAGCGCCCGAACGCTACTTTAGAAGGTACACGATCGTCGTCTCAGTGTCAGCCGGGTCGGGCGTCGGGTCTCCGTATATCTCCCACGAGCGCCCAGCGGACTCCCTCCGATGCGCCGCCATCCATTTTCCGATCGCGTCGCGCGCCTCGTTCATGCGATTGTAGGGGCCGCGGTGGATGGCGACGGCAGCCTCGCCCCCTTGTGTTTCGGTCGCGTACACCTCACCCGCAATTTCAAATGTGCGCGTGACCTCGACACCGAAGTCGCACAGTATCGGCGCGCCCGGCTGTGTCGGGTGGTGGTAGAGAAAAATGTTGTGGCCATCAGTCCACAGGCCCGGCTGGCTGCGAATGAACTCCCAGACCTTGTCCAGGGCCGGTCCCCACGCCGAACCAACCGCGCCCGGCGCCACCTCGCGCCGCACCGCGGCCAACTTGCGGGGGTGGACAGTCTGTAAGTTGACGGAGACGGGCATTCCTCGATCGTAAATCAACTCGAGGTCCCGGACAACCGCGTTACCTGGGCGGCGCTTCGCGACCGTCGCTCCGCGGCAGGAGTGTTACGTAGGGCAGGGGAGCCCAGTCCGCCCCGAACCCCTCAGTAACGAACGTTCGATAACTCCCGGCCGTGTCCGTCAGATAGATTCCCGGCTTGGCCGTTGGCGAGTCGAAGCACATGCGGTAGACGAGAATCTGTTGCCCGTCGGGAGAGGCCTTGGGGACGCCCTCAATGCAACTCGGCTCCGCCGGAAGGCTGAGGTCCGTTTCCACTTTTCCGGGGTACCAGGCGTCGCTCGAGAAAGCGTAGAGCTTGCGCTCGGTGCTGCCGGGTGGCCCGTTCGCCGGCGGGACAGGGAAGCCACGCGAGCTGTAGATCGTTTGGCTGTCGGCGCTCCAGCCGGGGTCGGCGTCGCCGCTCTGCTGGGCTCCGGGCGGTGTGCAGTTCGGGCCTCCGTCGCTCACCTGCGTGCGGGACGTACCGTCGGGACGGATCTTGTCGGTGCGAACTTTGAAGCAGCCGTTGACGTTCTGCGCGACGGAGAAAAGAATCCAGTCGTCATGCGACCAGGCGATGTCGCCCCATTGCATATCGTCGACGGTATTGCTCGAACTCGCGACTTTTTGCGGGCTGGAGCCGTCTGGATTGATCGTCCAGATCTCAGTAGGCGTACTCACGTTCAGATAAGCGATCCGCTGGCCGCTGGGAGACCAGGTGCCCTGCACATCCGTGCCCTGGTGAGTGATCGACGTCGCGCTACCAGTCGCGAGATCGTAGATTGCGAGGTCCATTACGGCGTTCGACACGCCATATTGACCCACCGAGTATCTCGTGTAGACGATCTTCTTCGCATCGGGCGAGAAGTGAGGCAGAAACTTGAACGTACCGTCGTTCGTGAGCTGGCGGAATCCCGAGCCGTCGAGGTTCATGACTGCGATCTCAAAAATCGCGCCGGGACCCGGTACGACCGCGCCACCAATCGGGATCATGAAGACCATTTGGTCAAGGGGTAGAAAGCGCGGGTGCGTCCGATTTTGTGAGAGACCGATCGACACGCCGGCGGAGACGAGGGCTAACGTTGCAATCATTGCAATGTGTCGCGGCATCGGTCGTGCCCAGATTGGTTTCATAAAAGACGCTCGGTGAAAAGACGCGCGGGAACGACGCAGCGTTCACCAGGAGATCTTCTTTTTCTTGGGCCGATCGATTCGATTTTAGTGAACGCCCGCCAGCGGCGTGGTGTCTCTATAGCAGGAGATCGCGGTGAACAAAGGGCCGGGGCGTTAAGCGAAAATACCATCGATGCGCGAGCCGGGCCCGGAGAATGGGGATTTCGAACGACACGTGCGTGAATCGTACCGGTTGGTGTATCAGGTCGCGTATTCGGTGCTCCGGAATGCGGCGGACGCCGAAGAGGTAGCCCAGGATACGTTCTTCATGGCGTACAGGAAATTCGACAGCCTGCGCGATGGGGATAAGTTTCGGCCCTGGGTTGCTCAGGCAAGTTGGCGGCTGGCTTTGAACTACCGGCGGGGCGCTACCCGCGCGATGGGACGGGATGGCGCATGGGTAGCAAATCAGGCTGCTTCCGAAACTCCTGAGAGACTCGCGTTGGACCGGGAGTTCGAGGTCCGTTTGAGAGCGCAGGTGGAATTGTTGCCGGATAAATTGAAGGCGGTGGTGCTGTTGATCGGAGTGGAGGAGATGGACGTTCGGACGGTCGCCGGGATTCTGGGAATCCCCGAAGGAACGGTGCGGTCGAGGCTGCACCTGGCCAGACGTCAGCTATTGCGCGAGGGGATGCGATGAACGGCTGTTCAAGCTGGGCGGACGCAATTACCGATTGTGCCCTGGGCAAAACGCCTCAGCCGGACTTTGCTGCGCATCTCCTGATCTGTCCCGAGTGTCAGGACGCGTTGCGGGCGAGCCAGAGGGCGGCGGCGCGGATCGATGAGGCTCTCCATCGCAGCGCCGCCGTGGAGCCGCCTTTGTACGGACCGGAGAGAGTGATCGCGCGAATCCAGGGGCAGACCGCTGCTCATGCGTGGTGGAGATGGTCCGTGGCCGGTAGCGCGGTGTGGGCCATCTCGATCGCGATGTTCGCGATTGTCATGTGGGTGCGGCGTCCCGCGCCTCAGGCTAGGGTCACAGCGCTTTCCACGTGGCGCTCACCCACTGAAGCGCTGCTGCGCCCTCCGGTGGCGGCGGCGTGGACCACAAAGCCACGGCTAGGAGAAGGGTTCTTCAAAATGCATCCGTCGGGAGAAATACATGCTCAATAAGTTCCGGTTACCGGCCGCATCGTTGTTGATTTTCGTTTCATCGCTCTGCGCGCAACAGCCGCCTGCCGGCGACCCTCTGAATGACCTGCTGTTTCCACCGGAACTTGTGATGGCGCGCCAAAACGCGATTGGCCTGAGCGACGCGCAGAAAACTTACCTTCGCGCGGAAGTGTTGAAAGCTCAAACGCGCTTCACGGAACTGCAATGGCAACTTCAGAGCGATATGGAAGGATTGATCGGATTGCTGAAGCAATCGAAAGCGGACGAGGCTCAGGTGGCTGCGCAACTGGATAAAGTCCTGGCGGCGGAGCGCGAGATCAAGCGCGCACAAGTCTCGCTGCTGGTCCGCATCAAGAACAATCTCACCGAGGAGCAGCAGCATCGCCTGCGGGCACTGCGCGGCCAATCCAACTGACCGTCTTCGAGACCCGCGCGTTCGGGATGGCCGTTTCTTAAACAATTGGGAGGACTTTGTGCAAATGTTGAGACGACTTTTTATGGCTTTCTTGATTGGGACGCTTTGGTCTGCCCAAACATGTTCCGCCCAATCCACGACCGCACCTGCGCAAACGATCTGGTTTAGTCCTATCGCTCCGGCGGCCTGGAACGACAACATCGGCGCCGTGGATTACCTCGACCTGTTTACTCCCGGCGCGGAGTGGACCACCGCATCGTCCCGGGTCCAGGTGTTCAAGATGTTCACGCAGATGCTCAGTCCCACTTTTGTTGGTTCGTTCTCCGACGCCACACTGCAACAGATCTTCTCCTATCTGAATAGCCAGCACATTGCTCTCGCTGTGGAGTTTCCTCCCTTGACTCCGACCGCGTCATGCGGCATGGGAGTGGAGGGTTTCGCGGGAGAACTGGCGCTCCCGGTGGCCACCCGCATCCAGCAGTTGGGCGGCAATCTTCAGTACGTTGCTTTTGATGAGCCCTTCTACCATGCAAGCACTCTGTACACCGGACCCAACGCCTGCCAGTGGACCATACCCGAAATTGCGGCGAACGCGCTGCAGAGCGTTGTCCAGATCCGAAGCGTGTTTCCGAATGTGATCGTTGGAGACATCGAGCCCGTTCCCATCGGATCGAACTGGCTCACTCAGTACACCGCGGGGATGGATGCGTGGCGCGCCGCGGCGGGTGTTCCATTCGCTTTCTTCCACTTCGACGTCAACTGGGGGGAATACTGGAAGCCGGCCGTGGAAAGCCTCCGCGAAGCGCTCCAGCAGCGCGGCATTCCCTTCGGAATGATCTACAACGGGTGGACCACGGATTTATCGGACACCCAGTGGATGACCGATGCCGAGAACCATTACGCCGAATGGGAAGCGCAAGGGGGCACCATACCCAGCCACGTGATTTTCCAGTCGTGGTACCCGTATCCGCATCATGCTCTTCCGGAGTCCGATCCAACCGCCTTGACCTATCTGATCGACAGCTACTTCCGGCAGCGCACGAAGCTTTCCCTGAATATCTCGGGGTCGCAGGCCACCGGCAGTTTGCTCGACAGCCAGGGAGCACCCATCAATTCCACACCGATCACATTGACCGCGCAGGCCACCACGGGCTCCGGGACCGTAGCGAATTTTGTTCTCAGCGGCACCGTGCCACCCGCAATCAGCCAGGCCGTCATCCAGATCTGCGTCAATTTGTGCGGGGATGTGGGCACTGCCGACGTGAATGTCTATTCGTTCCAATACGCAGGCTCCAGTGGGCAGGCTAGTTTGACTTTTGCAAATGGGCTTGCGGGTTGGGGAGTCGAGCCAAATGGCACTGCGTCGGTTCAGCCGGGTTCCGATGCGAACGGCCCATCGATCCTGATATCCGCCACGGCCAACCAACAAACATTTGTGAACTCCGGCCCCATAACCGTTGTTCCCGGCGATGGCTACAACCTGACGATCCGGGCCCGCGTCTCACCCTCCTCTGTCGGCAGCGGGTCCTTCTCGCTCGTTTTCCTCGGAGCTAATGGCACGGAGGTTTCCCGGGGCTCGCTCAACTTTGAACCGCCGACTCTGGCTCTCGGCAACGCGCAGACAGCCAGCGACGGGACATATCGTATTCCCTTCACGCCTCTGAATCCGGGAGGTTTTCTATTGCAGGCGGCCTATGCGGGAACCAGCGCTCTCTGGCCCGCGTTCTCGAGCAGCCCAACCGGCGCCGCTCCTTCCATTTCATCGAACGGCATCGTGAATGCAGCCGATCTGCAAGTGGAAGCTTTGCCCCCGGACGCCTGGTTCACGATCTTCGGGCAGAATCTGGGCAACGCCGCTCAGTGGACCAACCCAAACACGTTTACGCTCGGGGGCGCCAGCGTCACGGTGTGCGGGATGCCGGCCGCGATCTCCTATAGCTCGGGGACGCAAATCAACGCCCTGACCCCGTCTGGCGTTGCGGGACAGACCTCCTGCCCGGTTGTCGTTACCGTGAACGGGCAGGCTTCGGCGCCCGTGACAGTGAACATCGCGAGCGGGATTTTGGAGTTGTTCAGTGTTGCACCCTCCGGAGTCTCACTGCCATTGATTACTCACGCCAACTACAGTCTCGTGGGGCCC
Source organism: Bryobacterales bacterium (assembly GCA_003136675.1). Lineage (GTDB taxonomy): Bacteria > Acidobacteriota > Terriglobia > Bryobacterales > Bryobacteraceae > Bog-113. The sequence continues at coordinate 9,411 of PLFE01000118.1, read as the reverse complement.
AGCAGCGCGGGGTTGACTCCGGCCCAGCCGGGCGAGGAAGTGATCGCGTGGGGTACGGGAGATTGCGTAAGTCCGACGATTACGGAGGATGGCAATGAGGCGCCGGTGCTTTACTCCGGGATGGCGGAAGCCGGCCTGTGCCAGCTCAATTTCCTGGTTGCCAGTGAGGCCAGTGGGGAGAGTCAGTTGAAGATATCGACTTCTCCGAATGCTTATACGTTGGCTGTGGCCCCTTAGTGAGCGCGACCTCACACGAGAATTGCTCCATGCCTCTGCTATAATGGCGGACGGAAACAAAATCATGGCAATCCCCAACGTTAAGCGCTTCCGCATCTCCAGTCCCGACGGTTCGATGAACGCCACTCTGATGGCCGTTCTCCCCAAGGGCGCGGATGTGGATGCCTACCTGAAAGACGCCTCCTCGCGCTTCGATTGGAAGGCTTATAAAGACGCGCAGGCCGCGCAGCACAAGGTTCGCGTCGGTCAGCAGAAACAGAAAAAGGCCAAGTAGTTCCGGCCTACTCGAACACAATCCGGTCTTCCGAGCGGGCAGGCGCGTATGCGGACTGCCCGTTTTTGTTGCGGCTATCCCCGTCGCACATCTCTTCCAGAAACGTGCGCGCCTCAAAATTCGAGATCTCCGGTGCGTCTGTAGTGAAAACATGCCCAGCGCCCGGGATAATCGCCATGCGCGCATTGCTCAGCCGGTTCGCCAGCACGGCCGCGTTCTCTACCGGGATCAAGCGGTCAAGTTCGCCATGCATGATCTTTACCGGCTGCTGGATGCGCGGCAAACGTCTCCAGGAATTCCAAAGCAGAGTGCCGGCGAGCTGGCTGTAATAGCCGCGCGCCGTGGGAATGTGACGCATGCGCACCGAAATATCTTCGTCGATCCGCTCGCGCGGGGTCGCCGCCGTGTACAGCAGAGGAATCAGCGCGCGCATCTTCTGTTCCGGCGTCAGGTTCTGGTAATCGTGCATCTCGCGCAGAAATTTCAGATCGGGCCGCACCGCGCGCAACCCTCCGCACCATGTGCAGCCCAGCAGCAGTGACCGCACGCGTTCCGGCCAGTGCAAACAGAACTCCTGGGCGATCATGCCGCCCATCGACGCGCCCATCACATGAGCGCTCGGTACCCCGGCCGCGTCCAGCACGCTCGCCGCGTCGGAAGCCATGCGGCGGATCAGATACGGACCGCGCGGCACATCGCTGCGCCCCACGCCGCGGTTGTCGAACAGGATCACGCGAAATTTTCGCGACAATGCCGGCACCGTCCGGTGCCACATTTCGAGCGGGAAGCTGAGCCCCATGATCGCCAGCACGGGCTCGCCCCGCCCGTGTTCTTCCCAGTAGATTCGGGCCCCGGAATTCGTTGCGTAAGGCATTTCTAGCGTTTGACGGTTTGACGGGATTCGACGTAATCGCGCAGGTAACGCCGAAACTCCACCAGCAACTTTGCACGCACAGTGTCGCAGGTCTTGAGCTTCTTGTCGCCAATCTGTGACACTCCCACCAGATCCCGCGTGCTCGACGTGATGAACACCTCGTCGGCACGCTCCAGGTCTTCCGGAAGCAGCGTCTTTTCGATCACGCGCACGCCGGGGACGTGTACCTCTTCAAGCAACACTTCCCGCGTGATGCCCGGCAGGCATCCGGCGGAAACGGGCGCGGTCCAGACTTCACTTCCGTGAACCGCGAACAGATTGGCCGAAGTGCATTCCGTCACCTCGCCGCGCTCGTTCAGCAGCACGCATTCGTCGAAGCCCCGTTCATGCGCGCGCTCATAAAAGCGCAGATTGTGGCCCCAGGAAGTGATCTTGGCATGGGCGAATTCCGAGCCTGCGAAACGCCCGCCCGCCTGGTACGTCAAACGCACGCCATCGCCCCATTTGTTGTTATTGGTTGTCATGGCGATCAGGTCGCTCGCGCGGCCGGTCGGCGGGCCTTCCCACGTCACTCCGCCATTCCGGAAAACAACCACTCGCAAGGTCGCGTTCTGCGCGCTGTTGGCTTCAATCAGCCTGCTCAGATCGCTGTGTACCGCGTCCGGATCGGCCGGCAGCGCGACGTTCATCAAAGCGGAATCCCGTGAGAGGCGCGCCCAGTGGCGCTCCCACGCAAACAGAACCCCGTCCGCAACGCGCAAAGTGGAGAACAGGCCCCAGCCTGCCAGTAGACCAAGCTGGCCGGGCATCAGCATCGCCTCGCCCGCTTCCCGAATGCGGCCATTGTGAAGCACGAACCGGTGGATCGCCATAAGTTCAGATTATCGCGCGAATCCCGGTTCGCTCTATTACGGTGCGTACAACGACAGGAGATGGACGGGTACGCAAGCCCTCAGGGGCACCGGCAGACTCAGCGGGAATTTGAACGGGCGTTGAAGGAAGGTACGCTGATTCGCTCCTCCGGATCGCGCGTACGACGCACCAATCCAGACGTGCTCAGGACGCTGTTGGAGCAAGCGAAAGCCAAGCCCATACGCCTGGGACTCAAGCGCGCCGGCTGACCCCTCGCGTGAACCAGGACGCCACGCTAAAAACCACCAGCACAAAAATCGCCGCCAGCGCCGTCAGCGTCGATTCCAAACTTCGCCCAAATGTCAGTTCCACCGTGCATGGCCCGCTCGATTGAGGAACCACGGTAAGCAATCCGAGGCCGTCCGGCGATACCGGGCGGGAAACGCCGTTCACCGTGGCGCGCCATCCCGGCGCATAAGACACCTGCACCGAAATCACATCGCCTGCAGGCACGTCCGCAGTCACGCGCGCCTCATGCGCATTCACCCACTGAAACGTCGCCGGTGGGGCGCCGGCGTCTTCCAACGCCTCAACGTATCGCCCCGCGCCCGAAACCCCCGCAGCCACCGCCTCGCGCGGAATCACATGGGCCAGCGAGCGCGCCCGTCGCGGAATCCGGTAAATGAAATCGCCTCCGTCGGCCCACACTTTCTGTCCGATCTCATCAAACCGTTCCGGGTGCTCATAGAACGCCGTCACCATGCGCGTGTTGGGTCCACCCACCGCTGCGTAGTCGATGCCGTAGGCGCGCAGCCACATCAACGTCCGCTCGCCCCGCGGATCGCTGTCTTTGCCGCTGATGGTATTCTCCGCGACAAAGTTCGCGCGGCTCGGAATGGACTGGCTCACGCCGCCGCCCAGTTGCGCCGTGTCCGAAAAGGTATTCAGCCACCAACTCACAGTCCCACGCGCGTAGACCCGTGATCCGCGAGCATTCGCGTCCAGCCACATGGCGGTCTTTTTTTCCATCGAAGCCGCCAGATCCGCCGGACGGATCAAATCCCTCGCGTACCCGCAAAAGACCAAGGCTTGCCATGTGCCCAGACTGGCGGCCACCGCGAAAACGGCGATCCGGGCGGGCAGCGGAATCCGTTGCAACAACGGGACCAGAACCGCCGCCAGTAACAGGCACACGCCAATCTCCGTCTCGTAATGGTAGCGATGCGCTTCCGGGATGACGGCGATACCGAACCATCCGTGGATCACCGGCAAACCGCCAGGGAAAATGAGAAAGAACACCGCGAACTGAATCAGCGCCGGCGCGCGAAGCCGCCGGAGAATGATTTTGGAAACCGCCATCGCCAGCGCGAAGAGCAGCGCGAATTCCAGCACGTGGACCGCGCTTCCCGATTTGATCTGGCTGTTCAAACTCACCAGGCCCAGACTCCGCGGCGAAAGCCACGGACTCGAAAGCGCGTAAGCCGAGAGCGAGATTCCACCGGCCAGCAACCAGCGCTTCCCGGCCGCTGCCACCAGGTAAGCCAGCACCGCTCCGGCGAGTGAAACCGCGCCGATCCAATTGGTCAACGCCACCGCCGCCATCGCCAGTACAGCGACGAATGAGGATCGCCAGGTACCGCGCTTCAGCGCGACGTCCAAAGCCAGGATCGCGAGCGGAAGCAGGGCCAGCGCGAACACGTGAGGGGCATCGCCATAACCCACCAGAATGTGCAGCCGGAAGGGCCGCCACACACCGCCCACATCCAGCCGCGCCCACGGCAGCAGCCAGGTTGCGGGAGACAGCATGGTGTAGAAGAGCCCCGCGCCAATTGAAGTCGCGAGCGACCCAGACAGCCGGTAAGCCAGCAGAAACAAAGTCACCGGCCCCAGCGCATAGCCCAGCCCCGAAAGTTGATGGTGCGCGAGTCCCACGCCCCCGTGTTCCGCCGCCGCCAGCATCGCCGTCAGAACATGGAGCAAGGGAGGATAGACCGTCGATCCGGGGATGCCGCCATACCAGATGGGCCACCACGAAAGGTCCCGCCAGTGGTCCATCGTGTAGCGGCTGATGCTGATGTAGATGGCGTCCGTCGAGAAGATCGCCGGGCTTGCGTCCAGAGCGAACAGACGGTAGCAGAAGAGCAGATTGAGAGCGAACAGGCCAGCGGCGCAGGCCGCCGGCCTTACTTTAGACCGGTTGCTCAAACTTCTGAAGCAGGCTCGCTCCCTGCATGGTGGCCGGAATCTTCTGGCCCATCGCATCCAGAAGCGTCGGCGCTATATCCAGCAGACGCATGCCTTCCACTTCGCCGTGCGGCGGGACGCCGGGGCTCGCGAAAATGAACGCACCGAACTGGGCGTGGTTGCAATCGTCCGGGCCCGTATCGTTTTCCTGCAGGTACAATCCCTTGGTCCCCAACTGCCCAATGGACCTCCAGTAAAGCGCGCCGAAATGCACAATCAGATCCGGAACCACGTTCTTGCGGACCTTATAAACGTCCTGTGGCTTGAATACCAGCGTGCCCATGGGTTGGCCCAGGTCGTCCGGAATGGCCTCGAATTTGGCCTTCATCACGTCCTGAAACGCTTCGTATTCCGCTTGCGGGATGATGCCCTGCGGCTCGCGCCCTTCCACGTTGAAAAACACGCGCGCGTAGTAGCCGCCCTCGCTCCACACTTTCGTCTTGCTCCAATCGACAAGGTCGGGTTTGAACGCGGTGGGCTGCGTCAGTTCCTCCTTCAAAACCAGCAATCCTTCGCGGCGCAGCCATTCATTGACGGCAAAGCCGCCGTCCAGCCGCTGTGCGCCGTGGTCGGAAACCACCATGATATTGGTGTCTTCCCCCGCGATCTCCAGCAGTTGGCCGAGTTCACCATCAAGGTAGGTGTAGTAGTCCGTGATGGCGTGCTCGAATTCGTTGCCCGGCTCATACTGCCGGTGTGTTTTGTCGTGGTACTTCCAGAAGCCGTGATGCATCCGGTCGAGGCCAATCTCAACGAACTGGAAATAGTCCCAGGGCTGCGTTTTCATCAGGTGACGGATCACCGTGAAGTGCTTCCGCGACATGTCGTAAATCTGGTCGTGCAGCCACTGCTTCTGGTCCGTGCGGAATCCGCGCACATCCACCGGATAATCGTCAACGACGCTTTCGATTTCCTTCTTGATCGACGGCGGCCAGGTGTACTCGTTCACCTTCGTATCGGGCGTCAGGAAGCAGCCGACGTTGATCCCCTCAATCTTGCGCGGCGGGTAGCTCGGCGGCACGGCCACCACAATGGAGCGTTTGCCGCGCGCGCCCAGAATGTCCCAAATGGCCGGCGCGGTGAACGAAGTCGAATTGACCACGCCCAGCCCTTTGTAAGAATAGTCTGTGCGGTTGCGGAAGCCGTAAACGCCCAGCGAACCGGGGTCCTGGCTGGTCGACATGCACATCCACGCGGGAACCGTGATCGGCGGGATCACGCTCTCCAGCCGCCCGTAACTGCCGCGCCGCATCAGCTTGCGGAAATTCGTCAGGTTCTCTTGCTTAAGGAGAATCTCAGGAGCGGCGCAGTCCAACCCGATGACAAGTGTTCTCAAACCCTTTTCTTCCCCAATGGCGGTAAGTAACCCTGAGGATAACATCTTAAGAAAAGCCAAGAATTCAAAGTAGTTCTAGGCGGATTATGCTAAACTCAGGGTCCGTTTGATCATCGGTTTCAGGCTGATTCATTTGTCATCTTTTGCAGAGTGGGGAGTGCCAAGGTGGCCGGCCGCTGGCGCATCGCAGTAACCGGGATCGGGCTGGTCACGCCGCTGGGACTCACCGCTATTGAGAACGTCGCCCAGGTGTTGGGCGGCCAGACGGGCATCCGAATCCGGCCCGATTCGGAAGGCGCAACCGCCGCTGCGGTGCCTCCAACCTTCGATATTTCAACCATTCTGCGTCACCCCAAGAATGTAAAGCTTCTGAGCCGCCCGGTGCAAATGGCTTTGAAATCTGTTCGGGAAGCCCTCGGCGAAAGCGGCCTGCCGGAGAGCCGTATCGCATCCGACCGTACCGGCGTCTACGTCGCGTCCGGGCAGACCGGGCTCGAGTATGACGAGTTCTTCAAAGGGTTAACGCTCGCCTGGGAAGGGGGCCGGGAACAGGACTATAAGTACCTGGGAGGAATGCCCTCCAAGTTTATCGACCGGTACTTTTCCTTGCGAACTTTGTCGAACGCCGGTGTTGGAGCAATTTCAACCGAATTCGGCGCGAGAGGGCCGAGCAACAATTACGTGCAGGGCGAGACCGCGGCGGCCGTCGCCATTTACAACGCGTCTCTGGATCTGGAGGAGAAGCGCTGCGATGCCGCCATCGTCTGCGCGTATGAGAGCCTTCTGGTCCCTTCCACCTTCATCGCCTTCCGCAAGATGGGGCTGCTCAGCGGCGGCGGACTTTCGCCGGTCTACACCCCGTTTGCTACCGGACGCCCTGGGATGGTGCTGGGCGAAGGCGCATGCGCGTTCATTTTGGAGCGCCTGGATGACGCCCGCGAGCGGGGCGCAACCATTCTGGCCGAGATCGACGGCGTGGGCCTGGCCTCGCAGATCGCCGATGAAGAAGGCTTGACCGCCACGCCGGATGATCTCCGTTCGGCGATTCAAGGCGCGAATGCGGGGGACAACGGAGGGGATGCCGAGTATCTGTTCGCGCGCGGACTTGGCGCCGAGGCCGACGATCTGGCTGAAGGCCGCGCCCTCGCCGAAATACTTTCTCCAGGTCTCACGGTCTCCGCGCTCAAAGGACAAACCGGCTATCTGGGAGCTGCTACCGCCGCCGTCGAACTGGCCATCGGCCTGCTCTGCGCCCGGCGCGGCGTCGTTCCCGCCATTCGCGGACTCGACCACCCCGATCCCCGTATCCCCCTCCGCTTCGTGCGCGAAACGCCCACTCCGCTACCAGATCCGGCCGTCGCCGGTTTATTCTTAAGTTCAACCTTCGGTGGACAAGTAGCCGCCATCGCCGCGCGCGCCATTCCATTTGCAGACATGAACAGACATGAACAGATCTGAAGTCACCACTCTCGGCGCAATGTTCTTTTGGAACGTGGAACAGTTCGATTTCCAGCCTTTGCTCCAGTGGGAATCGAAAGGCCACGCGTTCACCTACTCCACGCGCGAGTTTGAAACCGCCGTCCTCAAGCTGGCGAAATGGCTGTCGGAATCCGACCTGGAGACGGGCGACCGCATCGCCATCTATTCCGACAATCGCCCGGAATGGCATATCGTGGAGTTCGCCGCACACCTGTCGGGATTCGTACTGGTCCCGGTTTACCCCACTCTGGTGGCGCACCAGATGCAGGAAATTCTGGAGCACGCCGGCGCGCGCATCGCCTTCTGCGCGGCGGACCAGATGGAGCGCGTTCAGTCCGTGCGCGCCGAACTTCCGCAGCTCACCCGCTTAGTCGCTCTCGATCCCGAAGCGGGCGCCGAAAACCTGCCCGCCATCCTGGCGTCTGTTGCGCCGGTGACGGCCGAAGAGCGCGCTGCGTTTCGCCGAAAGGCCATGGAAGAAGGTCCGGATTCTCTCGCCACCATCGTTTATACCTCGGGAACCACCGGCGCTCCCAAAGGCGTGATGCTCTCCCACCGGAACTTCATCTTCAATGCCGAGAGTTCCATGAAAATGGTTCCAGACCGGCCCTTCCGCCTGGCGCTTTCGGTGCTGCCGCTTTCGCACGTCTTCGAGCGCGTCATGTGCTACTCGTATTTCCTGCGCGGCGGCCCAATCGCTTACGGCGACCCGCACAAGCTGAAAGAGCTGCTGGCGCGCTACCAGCCGGAAGTGATGGGCGCGGTGCCTCGCATCCTCGAAAAAATGCGCGACGCCATCGAAGCCACCATCGCGGCCATGCCCGTTCACCGCCGCAAAATCTCGGCATTCCTGTTGCAATCCGGCTACGATCATTTGGACCGCAAGCCCTCATTCCGCGCCAAACTCCATCCCCTGGCGGAAGCCCTGATGTTCCGCAAGGTGCATCGCCAGTTAGGCAATGTGGATACTTTCGTCGTGGGCGGCGCATGGCTGAATCCCAAGCTGGAGCGGTATTTTGCGGCGCTTGGCTTCCACGTGCTTCAGGGCTATGGGCTCACCGAAACATCGCCGGTGATCGCCTGCAATCAATACGGCGAGGAAAAACCGGGCAGCGCGGGCCGCCCCATCCCCGGCGTGGAAGTCAAGATCGATGAAGATGGCGAGATTCTGACGCGCGGCCCGCACGTCATGAAGGGATACTTTCGCGATCCGGAAGCCACGGCCAAAGTGATGCGCGATGGCTGGTTCGTGACGGGGGACTTGGGACATTTGGAGGCCGGCGGGTATCTCGTCATCACGGGCCGCCGCAAAGAAATGCTGGTTCTTTCCAACGGAAAAAACATCTATTACGCGCCCATCGAGCAGGCCCTGCTGCACTCGCCTTACATCGAGCAGGCCTTCGTGGTCGGCGAAGGCCGCAATTACACCGCGCTGCTCATTGTCCCGCGCATGGCCGCGCTGCCCGCCTCACCCCCGCTCGCCACATCCCCGCTCGCCACATCCCCGCTCGCCNNGAGCCGCGACCGTCAGGGAGCCGGTCCCTCCCCAGACGAACACCTCCTCCTTTCACCCGCCATCCTCGAACTCTTCCGTCAAACCATCGACACCCTGCAATCTGGTTTTTCCCGCTACGAACAAACCAAGCGTTTCTGCTTCCTCAGCGACGCAGCCATGCTGGACACCGACCTCGTGACGCCGACCCTGAAAGTGCGCCGCCGCATCCTCGAACAAAAGTACCAGCAACATATCGAACGGCTCTACACCGACGACAAGCCGTTTGTAATTCGCGCGGAGTGAGCGAAAAAGAAAATTGTTGCGGACGCGGCGTTCGGGTGTATGATGGGACGCGAACGCAGCAAAACCGGCGTAGCTCGTTTCCGCCGCTTCAAGAGGAGATTCCTTGAGCAAGCGAAACACCACATCCCCCCCCNNGACTCAAGTGCGAATGTCACCTCGGCGGGCGTCACCGCGACACAGGTACTAACGACGGGCGCGTCGGGGCCGGCCACGGGATCCCTACTCTTTAACGTCTACAGCGGAGCCACCATGGTGGGAACCTTCATCACCAGCATCGGCACCACTGTGGGCGCCGGCGCAAGCAACGGCGTGCTGTA
>PLFE01000079.1 GCA_003136675.1 Bryobacterales bacterium | reverse complement strand
CTGGTCGGCATGCCCGACACCGCCGTGCGCGAAAGCCGCGAACGCATCAAGAGCGCCATGATGAACTCTGGTTTCGGCTATCCCAATAAAGCCGTTACCGTTAACCTCGCGCCGGCCACCGTTCGCAAAGAAGGGGCGGGTTTCGACCTCCCCATGGCCCTCGGAATTCTCGGCGCGATGGGAGCGGTGAAAAACCTCGATCACCATCTGGCCATTGGCGAATTATCGCTCGACGGCGCGGTGCGTCCGGTGCGCGGGGCGCTCTCCATCGCCGTCTGCGCCAGGCAGCAGGGCATCGCGAATCTGGTGCTGCCGTTCGAAAACGCGGCCGAAGCGGCGGTGGTGGAGGGCGTGCGCGTCTTCGGCGTGCGAAGCCTCGCGGAGAGCGTAGCGCTGATCAGCCGCCCGGAGGAATTCTCCCCCGCCGTGGCGAACGCGCGCGTTGTGAAAGAGACAGACTCCGCGTCGGCCGATTTCGCCGACGTGCGCGGCCAGACCACCGCGAAGCGTGCTCTGCAGGTGGCCGCGGCGGGTGGCCACAACATGCTCATGATTGGTCCGCCGGGTTCCGGTAAAACCATGCTGGCCAAGCGTCTGGCCGGCATTCTGCCTCCACTGCGTTTCGATGAAGCCATCGAAACCACCAAGGTCCACAGCATTGCAGGCGTTCTGGCGCAGGGCGCGGGATTGCTTCTGGACCGGCCTTACCGCGCACCGCACCACACCATTTCGGATGCGGGCTTGATCGGCGGCGGGTCCGGGTCGCCGCGGCCCGGCGAAGTCAGCCTGGCGCATAACGGCATCCTATTCCTGGATGAATTTCCGGAATTTCCGCGCAATGTGCTGGAACTTCTGCGGCAGCCGCTGGAAGAAGGCTCGGTAACTCTGGCGCGTTCCACGATGACGCTCAGTTTCCCGGCGCGCTTCATGCTGGTGGCGGCGATGAACCCCTGCCCGTGTGGCTTCTACGGCGATGCCACGCGAGAATGCCGGTGTACGCCGGGCACCATTCAGCGCTACCTGGGGCGCATCAGTGGCCCTCTTCTGGATCGCATCGATATTCACATCGAAGTGCCGGCCGTACCTTACAAAGAGCTGCGTGCCGGCGCAAGCGCGGAGACCTCGGCGGAGATGCGCCAGCGTGTGGCGGCGGCGCGGGAGATTCAGGCGCGGCGCGGCTGCAATAACTCGGAATTACCACCGCGCACGCTGCGAAAGCTTTGTGCGCTGGATGCGGCGGGCGAGCGCACGCTCGAGATGGCGGTGAGGAAGATGAGCCTCTCCGCTCGCGCGCACGACCGAATCTTGAAAGTCGCTCGCACCATCGCGGATCTCGATTGCTCCGAGACCATTGCGGCGAAACACATCGCCGAAGCGATTCAATATCGCAGTCTGGATCGGAATTATTGGACTTAGCACCGGCCCTTTTTCGTGATAGTTTCAATCAGTGGCGGCGCAAGCAAAACCAATCCTCCCCGAGCCACGCTCTCTGCGTGTCTGGACGCTGCTCGCTCTCGTTGCCGTGCTGATCTCATATCTTCTCAATCTGCTGATCGGCATCCTCTGCCTCATTCTGCCGTTTTGGGTTCTGGAGAGAAGCCCATTGTGGGGTATTCTGCTGCTCCTGTTTGGAGCGATCGCCGGCATCACCATTCTGTGGTCCTCCATTCCCCGCCCACAGAAATTCAAGCCGCCGGGCGTTCTGCTGGATCTGGTCAAACACCCGAAGCTGGCGGCGGAAATCGAATCCATCGCGGCGGCTCTGGCGGAGCCCATGCCGCGAGAGGTTTACCTCGTCCTTGCCCCCAATGCTTTCGTCGCCGAACCCGGGGGACGCGGGCGAATTCTTGGCCTTGGTCTGCCCCTTCTGGGAGCGCTCACGGTCCCGCAGTTCCGAGCCGTCCTGGCTCACGAGTTCGCGCACTTTTACAGCGGCGACACCCGCCTGGGACCGTGGCTCTATTCCGCCCGCGCGAGCATGGTTCGAGTTCTGACCAACCTGCACACCGGAGGCGCCTCGCAATTCCTTCGTGCGCTCACGGCGTTTGCGGTGATTCGACTCGCGTACATCGGGGTGTTCGGCGCGATGCAGCAGTATGGCAAGGCTCTGCTGCGGGTCACGAACTTTCTTTCGCGACGCCAGGAGTATCGATGCGATGAACTGGCCTGCCACATCGGGGGCAGCGCCGCTTTCATCAAGGCCCTCCAGTCGATCCACGTGGCTGCCCTCGCATTTGCGCCGTTTTGGAAGAGCGAGGTCGAACCGGCTGTGGCCGTGGGATTTTGCCCGCCCCTTGCAGACGGATTTGCCCGATTCCTCAACGCCCCTTCCATCAAGAAGCAAACCGGCGGCAAGCTCGATCAGGCCATGAGCGAACCGCGTGAAAATGATTTCGATACGCACCCGCCGCTCGCGGATCGGGTTCGCTACGCGGCTCTGATTTCGGGCGCCCAGGAGCTTCACAACGAAGAGCTGGCAGCCACTCTGCTGGAAGATCTGGGCGACGTGGAAGCGCAGCTCATTGCATTTGCCGCGCCCGCCGTGAAAGTAGCCAAGCTCAAGAAGATGGACTGGGATACCGCCGCATTGCACGTCTTCGCTCCTCTCTGGCAAGCGGCGGTGACTCCGTATGTGGAAAGTCTGGGCAGCAGCTCGATTGGGCAACTTCCGGAATTGGTACGTGCGTTTCAGAAGACGCCTCCCCGAATACCCGATCCGCCTGGCATGCTCCTGACCAAGCAGCAGCGCGAAGATCGCGTTGCCTCTATCCTGTGGATGGCGTTGAATCTGGCGTTGATCAAAGCCGGTTGGGTTCTGCATATCCAGCCTGGGCAGCGGTGGATCGGACGAGAGAATCAGCGCCTCGAACCCGTCGCCCTGATCTCCGGCCTGCGCTTCGGCACCACCTCGCCGGAGCAGTGGCGCAAGCTCTGCGAGAGCCTGGGCGTCGCGGAAATTCCGCTGGCGTTTTGATCCGGCGAAGCTAAAGACCGAGATCTCTCAACCCAGGGATGACCAACTCCGACGCAATTGCGGCCAAAAATATTGCGGAAGCGATTCAATATTGCAGCCTCGACCGCAACTATTGGACTTAATGCGCGCGACTTTCGGTATCATTTTGTAGTAGTGATCCGCGCGAGTGCCTAACCCCGAACTATTGCAATTGCTGCGGCGCAGCCTCGATTCCGGGGGCGAGCGCTCGTGGGAGGCCTTCATCCACGCGGCGCAGCCTCTGCTGGTTTCAGGCGTGGTGCGAGCGCTGGGCGGATGGACCGCGGCGAGGCGCGACCAGATTGACGACCTGGTGCAGGAATCTTTCCTGCGCCTCTGCGCCAATGACTTCCGCGCGTTGCGCAGCTTCCGCTCGGAGGATGGAAACGCGTTTTGCGCTTACCTGCGCACGGTGGCCGCGTCGGTGGCGACGGATCATCTGCGTTCCGCGTCCGCGCAAAAGCATGGCGCCGGTGAACGGGCCGTCAGCCTGGAAGCGCTCACGCGCGAACCTGCGTCGACCGACGACGCCCTCGCCGGAATCGAGCGCGGCATGCTTCTCCAGTTGATCGAGCGCTGCCTGGAGTCCCAGCCGAAACGGGACCGCGCCATCTTTTGGCTCTATCACCGCCAGGGACTTACGCCCAAAGCCATCTCGGCTCTGGAGACCTTTGCCGTGGCGCAGCGGGGTGTGGAAACCATCCTCTACCGGATGACCGGCGCGGTCCGTGACTGCGTGCGGAATTTCCAGTCGCAAAAAAAATCCGCATTTGCTGAAGGAGCCGGTAGTTGAATTCCGTCTTGTCGTTCTTAGGGGGAACATGCCCATAAAAGAAGACGGGCATCTGTCGGCCCAGGAGATCATGGCGATGTCGGAAAACGGCCCGGTAGCCGCGCGGATTGTTCAGCACATCGAGGAGTGCGAGGAGTGCCGCACGGCGGCGGATCGATGGAAGGGATCTCTGGCCTTTTTTTCCCGCGTGCGCGCGGATGCGGGGGCGTCTGGGACTGCGGACTGCCCTCCGGTGGAATTGCTGCTGGGCGGTGCGGACGAGCAGATCCTGGAACACGCGGCCACATGCGACTTCTGTGGAGCGATTCTGAAGGATTTGTCGATGGCCGGAGAACTCCGTACGGGCTCGACGAAGTGGCAGCGCGGATTCGCGCGCGAGTTGTCGGGGCAAACGCGCAGGCAATGGAGCCCCGCCTGGACGGGAATCGCCGCCACTCTGGTGGTGGCCGCGAGCGGATTGTTCTGGTGGTCTTCCGAGCACAACTCCCGGCCGGAGGCGCTGCTGGCGCGCGCGTTCACGGAATCGCGCCCATTCGAATACCGCATGCCGGACGCCGGATACGCGGTCGAGGATACGCGCCGGGGCGGAGGCGCGTCGAATTTCGACAAGCCCAGCGAGCTGTTGCGGGCGGAGGAGGAAATTCGGCGTGGGTTGGCGGCCCGGCCCGGCGACGCGCAGATGCTGGTGCTGAAAGGGCTCGCCGAACTGGAAGAGCGGGACTATGAATCCGCGATCGATACCCTGACGCACGCTTCCGATCTGGCGGCGCCCGACGCCCGCGCGTTGACGGCGCTCGGCTGCGCGTACTCCATGCGCGGCGATATCGAGAAACGGAACATCGATTATGGCCATGCACTGGATCTGCTGCTGAAAGCGGTTCGCCAATCGCCGGATTATCGAGCGGCGTTGTTTAACCTGGCGATTGTTTATGAGAAGCTGAGCCTGCTGGATGAGGCCGCGGCGACTTGGCAGAAGTTCTTGAAGCTGCCCGACGCTGGCGGCTGGGCGGCGGAGGCGCGCACGCGTCTGGAGAATGTGGAGAAGATCCGCCGCGCCCGCAAGCAGATGGAAGGGGCGGTGGTGCAGGACCCCGGCCGGTTCCTGGCTGCTGCCCAGGGCGGGTTCGAGCCGGAGCGATACTCGATTGTCTTCTGGACCAAGTGGCTGCCCAACCTGGCCGTGAACGAGCAGGCGCGGCAAGCGTCCCAGGTGCTGGGCGTGGAGATGCAGCGGCGAAACGGCGACCGTTCCATTCGCGATGCGGTGGCAGCCGTGCATTCGGAAACCTCGCCGCTTCCGTTCGCGCAACTGGCGCAGGTGATTATTGATGTGCGCGCGGGAAGGAGCGATGAAGCGCTGCCTTTGGCGCAATCCGCGCTTCCGGTTTTGGAACGGGAAGGACAGTTTGCGGCGGCCATGCGGCTGCGCGCGGAAATCGCTTATATCGACGGCGTGCAGACCCGGCTTTCCGATTGCCTTCGCGATTCAGAACAGGGCCTGGCGCGCCTTCGGGGAGTTCCTTATCCGTGGATCGCGGGCCAACTGCACCTGCAGCATTCGGGGTGCGTGCATGCCGAGGGCGAGCCGGCGCAGGCGCGCGCTGAAATGGCGGCTACCGCGGGGGAGCTTCAAGATCGGGGATTGCAAGATCTGCACCTGCGCGCAGTGGGCTTTCTGGCTGATTTGGACGCGGCGACAGGAAACCATGAAGCCGTGTGGCGGAACGCGCCGGCGGGATTGGAGGCGTATTGGAAAAGCGCCGCGTCGCATTTTCGAGCGCAGCAGATCGAGGGCGATCTGAAGCGTTCCGCGGCCGCTCTGGGTTGGGACGATGCGGCGTCCGCGCTTTACGAGGCCGCCATCCGGTCGGCGGCGCAAGCTGGAGACGTTGGGATGGAGGCCGCGGACCGGATGGATCATGCGGTTCTTCTGAGGGCCATCGGGGACAGCGCCGGCGAGATGCGGGAGATCGACGAAGGCGAACGTTTGTTCGGTCTTTTGCCACATGGACCGGGAACGGGCGGGCGTCTTTGGTTTGGGCGCTTGCGCCACGCGGAAGCCGAACTCGACAGCGGGCGACCCAGGCAAGCGCTCGCTGCACTGGATGCGCTCGCCCTGAAGCCGGTGGGAGTGGTTGAGGAGGACCAGATGAGTCTCGACCAGGCGCGTGGGCTCGCCTTTTTTGCGCTGTCCGATTGGCCGGCCGCGGCTTTGAGTTTTCAGCGAACGATTGCGCGGAACGTTTCCGCTTCGCCGGCGGTTCTCGATTCGTATCGCGGGCTGGCGCAGGTCCAGTTGATTCAGAACGATGCCCCTGGGGCTTTCGACACCTGGCAGGCATCGCGCCTGAATTTCCATAATGCTCGCCCCGCGTCCGACGGCTTCGATCTGCTGGTCGCGTTCGCTCTGCTGCCGCGCGGGGTCGCGGTGTTCAGCAGGAATGGGTCCGGTTGCCGGGCGCGCATGGTTTCCGCGCCGAGCGCCGACGTGGAGCGAATGGGCCGCCGGTTTGTTCGATTGTGCTCATCGCCCTCTTCGAGCCCGACCGAGTTGCGCGAAGCGGGCCGGCAGCTTTACCAGTGGCTGCTGTCGCCTGAGTTGGAATCGATGCCCGCTGGCTCGCGCATTCTGCTGCAAGCGGATGGATGGACGGCGAGCCTGCCTTTTGATGCTTTGACTACTCCCGATGGGACCTACCTTGGCCGGCGTTTTGTGACGGAGGAATTGGGGGGAAGGTTCACGGCGGGTTCGGGGCGGGAGGAACAATTCGATGCGGCATCTCCAGCGCTGGTGGTTTCCGCGCCGTCCGCACGCGCGCCCGGTGGCATGCGCTTGCCGCTTTTGTCGGCTGCCCGGGCGGAGGCTGAAGACGTGAGCGGAACGCTTTCCCACGCCGCCTTGTTGCGGGACGAATCGGCCACTCCCGAAGCACTGCGCGCGGCCATTCCGCATGCGAGTATCTTTCACTTCGCAGGGCATGGCTGGTCCGACGGCGGGGACGGCGCGCTGATTCTGGCGTCTGACGCGCAGGGGGACCCGCGCTTTCTGACGGCGCTGGAAATCTCTACCGAGGATTGGAGCGGCTGCAAGCTGGCATTCCTTTCGGCGTGCCTGACGGCCGCCGGCGAATTGCATGGCCCGATCAATAACCAAAGCCTCGTGCGGGCGCTCCTGACTGCCGGGACGGAACGCGTGGTGGCGGCGAAATGGAGCATCAGTTCTGAAGCGACGCGAGATTTGGTGAAGCAGTTTTACCGGGAGCTTGTGCAGGGACGCTCCGTCGCGGCGGCCTTGAATCGCGCGGAGTGGAAGACGGCTGGCGAGGATCGGTGGAGCCATCCATATTACTGGGCCGGCTTCGCAGTATTTGAACGATAAACGGCGTCGGTCCTGAAGGACTGGCCGCGTGATTTCCGTCTTTCCTGTCGACTGGCGATTTCTATCGCAAAGGAGAAAAACGAATGCAGGAAAGAAAGCCGAAATATGGAGTCTATGTCATTTTTCAAGGAGCGCTGGCTTTTCACGACGAGCCGGGCAGCAGCGTCATAGATGTCTACATGCCGGAGGTGACGCCTCACGTTTACAAAGCCGGGAGCTTCTGCGCTGAGAAGGTAATCCTTGGACCGCGGGAGTTGCTCGCCGTGACCGGAGTCCCCTCGGCCGCCGCCTCGCGGATCAACTCAATGCGCGGACATGAGAACGCCATCAGCGTCGCGTCTTCCATCGTTCCGGGAGCAGACTACCGCGCCAAAATCCGAATGCCCCGCCCAAGCAAGATCTTCTATTGCAAGAAAGTATGGGTTAACGTTGCCATTGGCGTCCAGCCCGCAAAGTTGATCAGGTGGGCGCAGGTCCCGGTTTTCGCGTACGATTCCGAAGGCGACGGATTGGCTCTCACGGGCAGGGCGTTCCACTGGACGCCCGGTCCCGAGAGTTGCAAGGTGCCGGATCCCAAGCCCATCACCCTAAGCATCTTGGCGACAGGCGAGGAACCCGGTGCGGACCTCGGCCCTGCCCTGGCCGGCGAGATGTTCGGCGAGAGAGTCCATATTTGGGACCCGGCCACGCACTCCCACGATCCGCAGGAAGATCCCGACGATGAAATCGAGGATCTCAAGGCCGTAGGCCGGCTCTACGAGGTCAACGCGTTGCTATCGCGTCGAATGATGTTCCTTCGAAACGTCTCGGCCCGCTTCCGCGCAGGAAATTTTGACGGCCTGCAGCAGGAAGTGAGCACCCTGATGACGCCAGCGGACAAAACCAGTTGCGGCCCGGTGAGCGGCGGGGGTGGCGGCGGTTAAGTCCGTCAATTTTTCTTGACGGAGTCTTTCCCTCGTTCGCGTCTCTCTGTGCAACGGCCCTTGAGTTTGAAACCAAGGGCCGCTTCCCAAAGGAGGGAATATCAAAATGACATCAGCCATCCGCTTCACTGATTTCGCCGCCGTTGCAGGGGGCGCACCCAAAATGGTTCCGCACAACGGAGGGCGCGCGGCGGCTGCCGTCAACCCTTCCCGCCTGGAAGCCCGGATCGAATGGAATCTGCTGGTGCGGGCACGGCGCAATTGCCTCGCCAGCGGCATCCGCCCGAGTTCCGTTGAGGTAGTAGCTTGGAACGCCGTTCAGGCCGCGCGCCGGCAATGCATCGGCTGCGAAAGCGTGGGAGTAGGAACTGCGGTGGTTACCGAACTGGGCACCTTCCCGGCCTTTTGCGAAGCGGTTCGCAAGCAGGCGCAAGCGGTTCGCGACGGCTACACGGAAAGCCGCATTCCGCAGTTGCAGGTGTCGCTGGAAGCTCCCGACAAGACGGGCGTATCCCGGCTGGTCCTGACCTTCGATCGGGACATTTTGAATGCTGCGCAGGCCGCCAGACTTCTGCAAGACGTGACGGCGGGAGTGGCATCGCACGACAGCTAGGAGTAAAGTCAGGAGTTGATGCGACTCAGACCCAGGTTCTCGATTGCACTGGCGGTGCTGGCCTTCACATCTCTCAAGGCAGGAATCACGCTTCCCGCACCGCCGGCCGCCAAAGCCGTCCCTGTGGTGGACGATTATAAGTCCGGAGATCGAACCATCCCGGTGACCGATAACTACCGCTGGCTGGAGGATGCTAACAGCCCGGAGACTCGTGCCTATATCGCCGCTCAGAATGCCTACACCGAGCGCTATCTGGAACAGGTGAAGATTCTGCCGCAGGTGAGAGAACAGATGGCGAGCCTGCTGCGCGTGGACTTTATCGGGGTGCCGCAACGCCGCGGCGACAAGTATTTCTTTGTGAAGCGGTTGGCTGCCGAAAACCAATCTTCGATTTACTTACGCACCGGCTTGCACGGCGCCGATGAACGGCTGATCGATGCCAATACGTTGAGCGCGGACCAGAACACGTCGGTGGCGATGGTCGATTTGAGCGATGATGGCAAGCTCATGGCGTACGGCGTGCGCATAGGAGGCGCCGACGAATTAGAGGTCCATTTCCTGAATGTGAGCACCCGTCAGGACACAGCGGACATGCTGCCCAGCGCGCGCTACTATGGCGTGCAACTCACTCCCGACGGCGTGGGCGCATATTACTCGAAGTTCTTTCCGCATGAAGGGACGCGCGTCTTTTATCATGCGTTTGGCACGCCGGTAACGAAGGATGCGCTGATCTTCGGACGCGAGTATGGCGGGGAAAAGCTAGGCGAGATCGATAACATCAGTGTGCGCGTCACTCGGAACGGACACTATCTGGTGCTCAATGTCGGGCACGGCGTGCCGGCCAAGCGCGAGGATATTCTACTGAAGGATCTCCGTGTCGCGAACGCGCCCGTCGTGCCTCTGGTTTATGGCGTCGAGAGCCGATTCCGGGAGTTCAACTTAGGGGACACCTTCTATGTCGATACGGACTACAAGGCGCCCAACCATCGCATTCTGAAAGCGGCGCTGGGCAAGCCCGTGGATCAATGGGAAACGATTATTCCCGAAGGCAAGGACGTGATTGAGCAGGTCAGCCTGGTAGATCGCAAGTTGTATGTGCTGCGGTTGAAGGATGTGAAAAGCGACCTTACGGTTTACTCGCTGGAAGGCAAGGAGACGGGCAAGATCGATTTTCCGGGGATTGGCGCGGGATCGACGCTGTCGGGCAGTGCCGAGGAGAAGGATGGATTCTATGGCTTCCAGTCGATCGTGACGCCTCCTGTGATTTATCACTACGACACAGCCACTGGCAAGTCCGACGTGTTTGCCGCGGTGAAGGTGCCGTTTGATTCGAGCGCGTTCGAAGTAAAAGAGGTCTTCTACCTGTCGAAAGACGGCACGCGTGTACCGATGTTCATCGCTGGCCGAAAGGGCCTGAAGCGCGACGGAAGCGAACGCCTGCTGATGACCGGGTACGGCGGCTTTGCGGTCAGCGAGACGCCGGTGTGGAACTCCGAGTATGCCTGGTGGATTGAGCAGGGCGGATGGTTTGCGCTGCCTTGCCTGCGCGGCGGCAATGAGTACGGCGAAGCCTGGCACAAAGCTGGGATGTTCGAGAAGAAGCAGAATGTCTTCGACGACTGGTACGCGGCAGCCGAGTATTTGATCCGGGAGCATTACACTTTGCCCGCGCACTTTGCGATCCGCGGCAGGTCGAACGGCGGATTGTTGATGGGCGCGTCGATGACGCAGCGGCCGGAACTTTTTGGCGCCATCTGGTGCGGCTATCCGCTGCTGGATATGCTGCGCTACCAGCGTTTTCTGATGGGGCGCACGTGGACAACGGAATATGGTTCGGCGGAGAACGCGGCGGATTTTTCGTACATCTATAAATACTCGCCTTACCAGCACGTCGTCGCGGGAAAGAGTTATCCGGCGGTGATGTTCTTCACGGGCGACGGAGATACGCGCGTCGATCCCATGAACGCTCGCAAGATGACGGCTTTGATGCAAGTTTCGAACGGTGGCGGCCGGCCGGTGTTGCTGCACTACAGCTTGAAGGGCGGCCACAGCGCCGGCGTTTCACAGACGCAGCTGGTGGAAGACTATGCCGATGAAATGGGCTTCCTGTGGACCGAGACCGGACGCGAGTAGAACCCATCGTCGTTAGGGCGGCTATTGTCAAGTTGGCAAGTGAACTGGTGAACCGCTAACGGATTTCCGGAGGAAATCATGCCAAAGACAACATCCACCGGTGAGCGGAAGATTCACAAAGTGATGCATGAGAATAAAAAAGGCACCCTGAGATCGAGCAGTGGCCAGAAGGTCACGAGCCGTAAACAGGCGGTGGCCATCGCGCTCAGCGAGGCTCGAAAATCGGGCGCGAACATTCCGAAGAAGCAGTCCTAGCGAGACAGCTATGAAAAAGCTAGCCCATCCTGCTTCAACGCGGGTGAAAGTGGAAGCTCGCCTATGTCCGACTTAACACCGCTCTTCCCCACCGTCTCGACCCGAAGAAGGGCATTTGTGCCCCGGTCATCGAAACGCCAAAGAGTTGCCGAAGCAAGTTCGACCATGACCCTGCTTCGGGCCTGTGCAAGCTGGGCGGATTGCTGCCGCAAGGGATGATGTTCCCGTTCGATTTCGGGTTTATTCCCTCGACAGGCGGCCCGAAGAAGGCGATTCAGTTCCTCAAGGCCGGCATTCGAGCCCGCAAGGCGAAGGGAAAGGAGGCCGCGTGATGAGGGCGTTTTTCATCGCGCGGAACGCGGCCCTACCGGCACTCAACTGTAACAGTGTGCTCGCCGCGCGGCAGCATCAAAACCTGACCCTCGGGATTGTCAGCCGTCCGGATCTCGGCAGCTTCCCCATCCACCGATAGCAGCTTCACCTGGCGGTCGAACCGGGCGATGGCGCGCCCGCCGCTCTTATACGTGAGGGTAAGGCCGTGCTCGCGCTCTTCATCGGCGCTTTCCAGTATTCCATTGAAATCCAGCAAGCGCACCACCTGCGCCTTCGCGCCGGATTCCACCGAGTGCGTTCCCGCCGGCAGCCAAAGCGTCGAGTCACTCCGGGCCGCCCACGGCTTCCCATCCACTAACGCCAGCCCGTGCCACGGGATGCCCACGCCATATGGCGCATCAATGATGGTCTTGTTTCCCGTTCGTTCCACGCGCCTTACCACTGCGGCCGCGGACGGAAGGAGCGGCAGATCCGGCCGCAAAATCGAATTCTCGAAGTAGAGCGCCACGCGTGGAAAAGCCTCAGCCGCCAGGTGCACCAGCTCGAACAGTTCAGTTCCGGTCTGCTGTTTGGTGGGATAAACATCCTGATACCGGTCCACCACGTTGATATCGATCGCCAGATGCTCGGCCTTCGGGGTAATCGGCTCATAGCGTTTGGCGATCTCCGGATAGCGTTGGGGGCCCAGGTTCCAAACCGTCGCCGGGTCTTCGATCAGAAAGGTAAAGTCGTGTTTGTTCAGCATGGGCAGAACGCGCGAAGCATCGGCCCCGATCGCGTCTTTCATCCCCGTATCAAACCGATCGTCCACATGCGTCAGCACCACGTCCAGATCCGGCCGGAATGACCGGTATTTCTCCACCTGCGCCATCCAATCCCCTTGCATCTTAAAGGCGAGGTCGGCGCGGAAATCGAGAAACGCGCGGAGCGACGCGGCATCCTTATGAGTCGAGTAGATTTCCATCGGGTCCCATCCCGCCTGGGCGCGAAACTCCGCTCGGATGTTATCGTTCATGGGCGTAAAGCGCGCCGGGTTTGAAGCGCCTTCGAGCGATTCGAAATAGAGTTCGGCCAGGTTGACTCCGTCCCAGTCAAACCGGCGGATCATGGATTCCAGGCCCGCGCTGACGGCCCGCGCGCAATCGGGATTCGAAAGATTCATCAGTTTGCGCCAATCCAGATGCGCGTCCTGAAGAACGGCGGTCTTCTCGCGCCACTCCGGGTGATCCGTCCAGAATTTCTCGCTGACGTGGGGCAGTTCCACCCAGGCGTACACCGTGATCGCCTGCCGGTGACAGGCTTCAATCAACTGCTTCAGGTAAGCGTCGCGCTCCGCGTCGGGCTCGTAGAAATGCCATGAGGCAACCTGCAGTGCGCTGATTCCGGATTTGCGCCAGCGCGCCGCGAAGTAATCCAGGTCCACGCGCGTGCGGTAAGAGGAATCGAAAAATGCCCAGAGCCTCTCCGATTGGAACGCCGGTTCGAGGCCCAGGTCGTTGAGCGCTTGCAGAATGTAAGGGAAGCGTTCGTAGCCGTTCTTGCCAGGGTTCGCGGCGACCCAAAGGACGGCTCCGGCGCCGCTGCGGAAGCCGGCAACCAGCGGCGCACCGGTCCATCGATCCTTTGCGAACACCTCTGCGCCGGCCGGAATTTCGTAGCGATGCAGTTCAACGGCGTGCTCCAGCACGATGGGAAGCGCCGGATTGTGCACGTCCACCAGGCTCGCCAGAGAAAAGGTGTCCTTCGCCGGCCGGAAGCCGAAGCTGGCGGCGAGCGTCGATTCGCCTTCGAGGATCAGGACCGATCCGTGCGCCAATTTCGCGGTCCAATTGGGAGACGCGGGAGCACCCGGCCGTCCCACGTAGATGGTTGCGTTGGCCGCGGGCGATGGCCAGTGGCCCACCGACGAGAGAATCTGCGGCCACGCCCCGGCGTCCGTTCCGATGATGGAAAAACCGGCTGCCCGCGCGCCGGCTGGGAGTGTGAGCAAGAGCGCGAGGGCGAGAAGTTTCCTGGGCATGGTTTTAGGTCTTGGCGGCCCTGGTTTCTTCACTTCGGTGGGCGGCCGCAGGGCGTTGGCGTCCGCCAGCAGCTTCAATCCGTCAGCCACTTTCGCCAGGGCATTTTTCACAGCCGGTAACAAAGTCATCTCTTATCCGCCGTGAAGTGTGTGCGGAACGGGGCGATCGGATTTCAGGATTATTTGGCCGGGCCGCGGACCGCCATCGATTTCCGGAGCGCACACGCTGCCGTTTATAGCGCCGATACAAATTTCTTCTTGAGGCCGGGCAAATTCTTACGGGCCCAAAATGATAAGCTCTTAGGCAAATCCCTGCTTCGAATCCTAGCTCAAGTGTGAGGAAAAGCGCTATGTCACTGAATACTGTTCTTGAAAATCAAACGGAATTGCTCAAAAGAGGCTTCTCTCGCAGAAGTTTCGGCAGGATTGCATCTCTCATCACCGCAGGCGCGGCGCTGCCTTTTTACAACGAACCGGCGCTGGCGCAGTTATCGTATCGCGGCGATATGCCTCCGGATACGGTGATGATCAATGCCAACGAGAATCCCATGGGGCCGTGTCCCGAAGCCGCCGATGCCATCCACAGCATCATTGCCAAAGGGGGCCGTTACCTCTACGGGGAAACTTTCAAGATGGACAAGATTCTGGCGGAGCAGGAAGGCGTGAAGCCCAACTACGTGATGGCCTTCGCGGGTTCCAGCGATCCGCTGCACCGCGCGGTTCTCTCTTACACCAGCAAAGACAAACCGCTCATTGTGGGCGATCCGGGTTATGAAGCCGCGGCGCGCGCTGCGAATTTCATCGGGGCGAAGGTGATCACCGTCCCTCTCACCAGGACCTACGCGCACGACGTCAGAGCCATGATCGCGGCAAGCCCCACGCCGGGTCTCTTTTACATCTGCAATCCCAACAACCCCAGCGGGACCCTCACCAGCAAAGAAGACATCGAGTACCTGGTGGCCAACAAGCCGGCCGGATCGGTTGTGCTGCTCGATGAAGCTTACATCCATATCTCCAACGCACCCATGAGTTCCTATTTGGTTGCACAGGATAAGGACGTGATCATCCTCCGGACTTTTTCTAAGCTTTACGGCATGGCGGGCCTGCGTGCCGGAGCTGCCATCGGACGCCCCGACCTTCTGGAGCCCCTGCTGAAATGGAGCGCCGGCGCGAACCCCATCACGGGCATGATCGGCGCATCGACAAGTTTGCAAGTTAAAGGATTAGTCCCGCAGCGGCGCAAGACAATCGGCGACATCCGTGAAAACACATTTGCGTTCTTGTCTAAGAACAATGTCACCTTCATTCCTTCAGAGACCAACTGCTTCATGGTGGACGTAAAACGGCCGGGGCGTCAGTTCCAGGACGCTATGTTGAAGGAAAAAGTTGCCATCGGCCGCGTCTGGCCCATCATGCCCAACTACGTGCGAATCACGGTGGGAACCAAGGACGAGATGGCTAAGTTCCAGAGCGCTTTCCTGAAGTGCTACAACGCCTGACCCGGTTCCACTACAGTCTTCAAACTCTTAGTGGTGATCTTCTCGGCGGGCTCATCGCCGCGCTGATTGCGGTTCCTTACGGGCTGGCCATGGCCTCTTTGATGGGGTTGCCGCCGGTTCTGGGGCTAGTCACATCGATCGCTACTGCGCCGCTCACCGCCCTGCTGGGTCGAAATCCGGTCCTGATCGGTGGCACCGCCAGCGCCACAGTCCCCTTCATTGCACACGCCGTTGACAAGCAGGGCATCAGCGGGGCGGCAAAGGTTTGTCTCATCGCCGCTCTCTTTATGATGATCTTCTGCATGCTGCGCCTGGGCCGGCACATACAGAGGATTCCACAACCCGTTGTAGCGGGCTTCTCCTGCGGGATCGGCGCGATGATGTTTCTCTCGCAGCTCAGCACCATGACGGGAGTTAGGGTTGGGGTCAACCGGACATCCAATAACCTGCTCTATCAAAGCTGGCAGGTTTTATCGAATGTGGCGGATACCCGGATGGCCGCGCTGGTTGTCAGCGCCCTCGTGATCGCCGGCGCGTTTGCATCCGCCTACTTCTTCCCCAAAGCGCCCGCGCCGATGATCGGCGTGCTTGCAGCTGTTGCCGCGTCCGCCATTCTTGGTATCCACGAAAAAGAAGTCGGACTGTTGCAACTCGCTCTGCCTTCGTTCGCCGGTATGAACTGGAACCGCGCTGACTTATTCAGTATGGTACCCGCCGGTTTTGGGCTCGCGGTGGTGTCCTCGGTGAACTTATTGGTCACTTCGCGAATTGTGGAGCATTTCCGCGGCCGCCACAAGCACTTGAAGAGTACTGACGCCGATGTGGAGTTGGGCGCCTACGGCATAGCGAATCTCTTCGCCGGTATGTTCGCCGCACCCATGAGCGTCGGCATCCCGGCTCGCAGCCTCGCCAACGTCCGGTGCGGCGGTACAACGCGGATGTCGAATGTTTTCCATGCCTGCTTCATCTTCGGCTTCATGGAACTCGGCGCTGGCGCCATCGCCCACGTCCCTATCCCTGCGCTGGCTGGGGTTACCGCTTATCTCGGCATCTGCCTGCTCGAATGGAGCACCTGGAAGAGGCTTCTGCGAATGCGCCCCGTGGATGCATTTGCATTCCTGTCCACCGCCGTTGCGGTACTGATGGTCAACGCGGTGCTTGCGGTGGCGATTGGTTGCTCTTTTTATCTGGCGCGCTATCTGATCAAAGCGGGTTTCAGCAACCCTCGCATAGCTCGTTATAAGCCACTTCATACAGCGGAATGATTCGATCTGTTGAGAATCGTTCACAGGCGCTCTCCCGTGCCCGTTCCGCCATGCGCGCATGCAGCGTATCGTCTGTCAACAGTTCCACCACTCTTTGGGATTGCGCCGCAATATCGCCCACGTTCTCCACAAACCCATCGAGGCCATTGGTAATCAGCTCCGGCACGCCGCCGACACGCGTTCCCACCGCCGGTACCCCGCAGGCCATCCCTTCGAGCGCGGCGAGTCCGAATGATTCCATCTCACTAGGCATCAGAAGGACGTCCGCCAGCGGGATCATTCGCTCCACGTGGTTCTGCTTCCCCAGAAACGTAACATGCTCCATCACACCCAGCTCGCGGGCCAGACTTTCCGCCGCAAACCGGTCTGGCCCATCGCCCGCCATGAGTAAGTGGGCGGCTGTGTGCTTGCGCGTCTCCGCCAGAATACGGACGCAATCCAGAACACGCTTCACGGGCCTGAAATTCGAAAGGTGAATCAGTATCTTTTCACCCGCTGGGGCATAATCACGCGCGCGCTCCCGCTCCGGGTCGGGCCGGTAGATATCCGTATTTACGAAGTTGTAGATTACCCGAATCGGCTTTTGAATGCCGAACACTTCCACCGTTTGCCTGCGCAAGTCTTCACTGATACACGTGATTCCGTCGGATTTCTCAATGGAGAATTGAGTAATCGGAAAGTAGCTGCGATCGGTGCCTACAAGGGTGATATCGGTTCCGTGCAGTGTGGTGATAAACGGCAGTCTGCGCTTCGATGCCAGCATCTGTTGAGCCAGCAAAGCGGAAATTGAGTGCGGAATCGCGTAATGGACGTGCAGTAAGTCCAGCTTGTTCCACTCCGCCACTTCAGCCATGCGCGACGCCAGCGCCAGCGTATAGGGGGGGTATTGAAACAGCGGATAGGGAGTGACTTCCACTTCGTGGTAATAGATACGCGGCAGTCCCGGGTCCAACCGGATTGGGTTAGCGTAAGTAATGAAGTGAACTTCATGCCCGCGTGCGGCCAGTTCCAGACCTAACTCCGTCGCCACGATTCCGCTGCCGCCGTAAGTGGGATAACAGGTAATTCCGATTTTCACGGCTGAGTCTCGATCACGCCAAAACCGATCTGTCCATCAAGATGTTCATCCGGCCGCGGCTTATCTCCGCCGCCGAACCACAGCAGTGTCACGTCGCCATCCACAACCACAGTGGGATCGCAGATCACTTGGCTGTCCCACGCTTCTGTTCCTCGAATCGGTTTACCAACCCGCACCCAATGCACGCCATCTTCCGATCGCGCCGCAAACAGTTCGCGTTGCTCGGTCTTGCCGCGTCCTGTGTAGAGCATCCAATACCAGCCTTTCCATTGCCAGACAGCGGGCTCCCCAATTCCGTTTCCGGAGTCTGGCGCTTCCATCACCGGGTTCGAGCGCAGTTTCATCCAATGCACTCCATCCTCCGACCGCGCCAGGCCAATCTGCTGCTGGCGCGCGCGGTTCTGCCCCAGGTAGTAGATGTAGAATTCGCTCCCCAGTTTCAACACGTATGGATCGGCCACGCCGCGTTCATCCCAACTGCCTCGCGGGCCTGGCAGCAGAACCGGCTGCGGGTCCTTGCGCCAGTGAATCCCATCGTCGGACCGCGCGAGTCCAATGCGCGGAATCCCTTTCCCGGACTGATACCAATACCACCATTTGCTGTTCTCGATGAGCGCGCTCCCATTCGCGGCGATGTAATCGCCCTCCCAGGTTGAAGCATCGGGAGAGAGCACGCGTCCCTTCTTAGTCCAATGTCTGCCATCCGCAGATTCCGCGAGGGCCGTGTGCCATACACGCCCATCGAACTCCGAATAAAGATTGAAGAAGGGATTCGACCGCACCACAGAGGGATTCAGGACATCAATCTCGGGTTCGCGCTGAATCACCGGCTGAGGATCAAGCCGCACCCGGAGTGTGACATTCCGCCCATCCGCGAGCCGCGGAAGCGCAAAGTCCCCATATCGGCCGCATCCACCGAGCATCAGAAACGAAATCGTAACGAACGCGAGTCGCCCCGCATGCGAAAATCGCCCCATAGCATCTCTACGACGAAGAACATGACGAAGAACGCGCTGCAAGCTACCCCTCTCGACGCTGAAGAACTGGCCAAAATGCACGCCTATTGGCGCGCCGCGAACTATCTTTCTGTCGGGCAAATCTACCTGATGCATAACCCGCTTCTGCGCGAGCCTCTACAGGTCAAAGATATCAAGCCGCGATTGCTGGGCCACTGGGGAACCACACCGGGGCTCAATTTCATCTATGTGCACCTGAACCGGCTGATCAAGCGGGAAGAGCTGAATGTTATCTATATTTGCGGCCCCGGTCATGGTGGTCCTGGCATGGTTGCGAACACTTATCTTGAGGGAACCTATAGCGAACTGTATCCTAAGGTCTCGCAAGATGAGCGCGGCATGTGTGAGCTGTTCCGGCAATTCAGCTTCCCCGGCGGCATTCCGAGCCACGCGGCGCCGGAAACCCCCGGCTCCATCAATGAAGGCGGCGAACTCGGTTACTCGCTGGTGCATGCCTTCGGCGCGGTCTTCGATAATCCTTCTTTGATCGCTGCCTGCGTCATTGGCGACGGTGAAGCCGAGACCGGACCTTTGGCCGCGAGCTGGCATTCGAACAAGTTTCTCAATCCGGTTGTGGATGGCGTCGTGCTGCCCATCTTACACCTGAATGGCTACAAGATCGCCAATCCTACGCTTCTGGGCCGCATGGAAGATGATGAATTGGTCGAGTTACTTAGAGGTTATGGCTACAAGCCCTTCTTTGTGGAGGGTCACGAGCCTGAGGCCATGCACCAGCAAATGGCCGCTACGTTTGATCAGATCATTCTTGAAATCCGCGCCATCCAAGAGCTGGCGCGGGAACAGCACCCGCCCCTGCGGCCGCAATGGCCCATGGTTATTCTCCGTTCGCCCAAGGGATGGACTGGCCCGAAGTTCGTGGATGGTAAGCCGGTGGAAGGAACCTTTCGTGCGCATCAGGTTCCCATTGACGACCCCGCCAAAAATCCCCAACACCTCAAGCAGTTGGAAGAATGGATGCACAGCTACAAACCCGAGGAGCTATTCGACGCCGGCGGAACATTCCTCGGGGAATATGCGAGTCTCGCGCCGCAAGGCGATCTGCGGATGGGCGCGAATCCGCACGCCAACGGTGGCCTCTTGCGCAAGGCGCTGGTAATGCCGAACTTCTCCGATTACGCCCTCCCGGTTACCAAACCGGGCACCTCACTTGGCGAGGCCACGCGAGAACTGGGCAAGTTATTGAGAGACGTGATTCAACTCAATCCCACAAACTTTCGCATCGTCGGACCGGACGAAACGGCTTCCAACCGGCTCAGCGCGGTCTTTGAAGTGACGAACCGCCTCACGATGGAACCCATTCACCCCGGCTGCGATGAATTCGAAGCACCGGATGGCCGGGTGATGGAGGTGCTGAGCGAGCATCTNNACGCCAAGTGGTTGAAGGTGACTCAGCACATCCCCTGGCGCCGGCCCATCTCTTCCCTTACCTATCTGCTCAGTTCTCATGTTTGGCGGCAGGATCACAACGGCTTCAGTCATCAGGACCCTGGATTTGTGGACCATGTGGTCAATAAAAAGGCCGACGTGATCCGCGTCTATTTTCCTCCGGACGCAAATACTTTATTGAGTGTCGCCGACCACTGCCTCCGCAGCAGTAACTACGTCAATGTCATCGTGGCGGGCAAGCAGCCCGCGCTGCAATATCTCGATATGGAGTCCGCCATCAAGCACTGCACCATCGGAGCGGGCATCTGGGATTGGGCCAGTAACGACGAGGGGCAGGAACCCGACATTGTGATCGGCTCCTGTGGAGATATTCCCACGCAAGAAGCACTGGCCGCGGTGGAGCTTTTGCGCGGACACTTGCCCGATCTGAAAATTCGATTCGTCAACGTCGTAGATCTAATGACCCTTCAACCGGAGAGCGAACACCCTCACGGCATGTCCGATAAGGACTACGACTCATTATTCACGACGTCGACGCCGATCGTTTTCAACTATCATGGCTATCCTTGGCTGATTCACCGCCTGACTTACCGGCGCACGAATCAGAACCTGCATGTTCGGGGTTACAAGGAGGAGGGCACCACTACCACACCCTTCGACATGTGCGTCCTGAATGATATTGACCGCTTTCATATCGCCATGGAAGTGATTGATCGCATTCCGCGCATACAGAACGTAGCGGCCCACGCGCGCGAGCAGTTCCGCTCGAAGTTGATCGAACATAAACGGTACGTTCGGGAAGTGGGTGACGATATGCCGGAAATCAAGAACTGGAAATGGCCCTACTGATCCATGCTGATTCTCGTATTGAATTGCGGCAGTTCGTCACTGAAATACCAACTGATCGTGACCAGCGCCGAGCAGATTGCCGGCAACTCAGACCGGGCGCTGGCGCAGGGAGCTGTCGAACGCATCGGCTTTGAAGACGCCGTGTGTACGTTTCAGGTCGCCGGTGGCGAAAAGCAGACTAAAACCGCGGCGATTCTGCGGCATAAAGACGCCATCCAAACCGCGTTTGACCGCTTGACCGCGCCGGGTAGTCCCCTGAAGAACATTCAGCAGATTGAGGCCGTGGGACATAGGATCGTCCATGGCGGGGAGACCTTTACCGAGTCCGTGTTGATCGATGACCAGGTTCTGCGCGAGATCGTGCGCGTGTCCGATCTCGCCCCACTCCATAATCCACACAACCTCAAGGGCTACTACGCGAGCCGTGCCCTGTTACCCGCCGCCAAACAAGTCGCTGTGTTCGATACGGCATTTCATCAGACTCTTCCCCGCTGGGCCTTCCTCTATGGCCTTCCTTACGGATATTACACGCGGGATAAGTTGCGCCGCTACGGTTTTCACGGCACCTCGCACCGCTATGTCTCCTGGCGTTACGCAGACTTACAAAAAACCAAGCGCGACCAGTTGAATTTGATTACTTGCCACCTGGGAAACGGCTGCTCCATCTGCGCGATTGATCACGGGAAATCGATTGACACATCCATGGGTTTCACCCCCATGGACGGCCTACTAATGGGTACACGTTCGGGTGACGTAGACCCGGGCGCGGTCCTCTATATAGTCAATAGCGACCCTATGGGCGTACACGGTACAGAGGTCCTGCTCAATCAAAACTCCGGCCTCGCGGGTATCTCAGGCGGAACGAGCGATATGCGCGATCTGCTGAAGAAGCGCGACGCCGGCGATGAGCGCGCCAAAGACGCGATCGACGTCTTCTGTTACCGGTTAGTCAAGTATATTGGCGCTTACTTAACAGTATTGGGTAGCGCGGAGGCCATCATTTTCGCAGGCGGCATTGGTGAAAACGCAGCGGCAATCAGAGAACAAGTCTGCCGGGGCCTGAGGTCTTTAGGTGTGTCGCTGGACGTGGATGCCAACAACGCGAATCACGCTCACGAAGGCTGCATTTCCACTTCGAGTTCAAAGCCTCAGGTTTGGGTGGTTCCCACGGATGAGGAACTCCTCATCGCCCGAGATACTTTCCGCTGTGTTTCCAAAGGTTGATCGTTTCCGGATAGAACGGTCGAATAGAATACGAAGTAAATGCGCTGCCTGATTCTCCTCCTCCTGGCGTCACCCGTCTTTTCGCAGTGGATTCCGGATAACCCCGTGATGGCGACACAACGCGAGGCTAACGGTCTTCTTCTTACCTTGCAGACCGGAGCTTTGCGTCTGCAGGTGTGTACCGATTCCGTGATTCGCGTCCGATTCTCACCCAACGCTGTCTTCCCCGAAAAGAAGGACTTTGTGGTCGTGAAAGACAGTTGGCCGGCGGCTCCATTCGAAACCGATTCCAATGAGAAAGCCATCACACTCACCACGGCCCGGCTTCGGCTGATCATTTCGCGCGGCGACGCGAACATCACGTATCAGGACGCGAACCGGCAGGTGCTCATTAACGACGGACCTCGTAAGATGGATCCGGTCACCGTGAACGGCGAGCAGACTCACAACGCGGAGGACGTCTTCAAAATCTACGGCTCGGAAGAAGCCTTCTACGGCCTCGGTCAGCACCAGGCTGGTGTTTGGAATTACCGCGGAGAAAGTATCGATCTGTCGCAGGAGAACACGCAGATTGCGGTCCCGCTGTTGCTCTCAAGCAAGGGTTACGGCATTTTCTGGAATAACGACTCCGTGTCAAAGGTGAACAACCGCTTCATCCACTACCTTTACGTGAGCTCGAAAGTGGCCGATGTCATCGACTATTACTTCTTTTACGGCCCCAGCTTCGATCAGATCATACAGGACTATCGCATTCTCACCGGCGCTGCGCCCATGTACGGAAAGTGGGCGTACGGCTTCTGGCAGTGCAAAAACAAGTACACATCGGAACAACAGATAGTCGCCGTCGCCCATAAGTACCGCGACCTCCACATTCCGCTCGATAACATTGTCCAGGATTGGTTCTGGTGGACGCGCACCGGCGAATTCATCTTCAATAAGAATTACCCAGACCCGAAAGCCATGATCGACGATCTGCATCGCGACCACGTCCACCTGATGATCTCCGTTTGGCCATTCTTTTATCCCGGCACAAAGACTTATGAAGATATGGATAAACGCGGTTTCTTTATCGACCGCACCAAGGCCGAAGCGTTTCATCCCAAAGGTACGGCTGTGTATGATGCGTTCAATCCGGAGGCCCGCAAGTATTACTGGAATCTGATCGACAATTCGCTCTTCAAGATCGGAGCGGACGCGTGGTGGATGGATACCACCGAGCCGGAGACCGAAGGTCAGGAAGAAAACTTACTCGAGTACAACAAAGTCGCGGCCGGCAACGGTGCGAAATACTCCAACTTGTTCCCGCTCATGACCACCACGGCGGTGGCGCAAGGCCAGCGCGCCGAATCGGATCAAAAGCGCGTTTTTATTCTTTCCAGGTCCGCCTTTGCGGGAATACAACGCAACGGCGTTACCGCGTGGTCGGGCGACGTTCTCTCAGACTGGCTGACGTTCAAGCGCCAGATTCCTGCCGCCTTGAACTTTGAGCTGTCCGGCATCCCTTATTGGACTTCCGATATTGGAGGCTTTATTCTGGGTCACCCGCGCGACCCGGCTTACCGCGAGCTGTTTGTTCGATGGTTCCAGTTCGGTGCATTCTGTCCGATTTTCCGCGTCCACGGGACGCGCTCGCCGGATGAGAATGAGCTGTGGTCTTACGGTCCTGAAGCTCAGCAGATACTCACCAACTTTGACAAACTGCGGTACCGGCTGATGCCCTATATCTATTCAATAGCCTGGCGGATTACCAGCGCAGGCTATACGCCGATGCGACCGCTGGTAATGGATTTCCCGAAAGACCAGCGTGCTCTCAACATTGGAGATCAATTTCTTTTCGGCCCCTCGATCCTGGTGAGCCCGGTTACTGAGGAAGGCGCCGCCGCGCGTCACCTCTACCTGCCCGCTGGAGTGTCGTGGAGCGATTTCTGGACTAACACCGTTATACCCGGCGGCAAAATGATCGACGTCCCCGCGCCGCTCAACACCATGCCGCTCTTTGTCCGTTCGGGGTCGATCGTTCCGATGGGTCCTGACGTCGAATACTCTACCGAGAAACCAGCCGATCCCCTCGAAATACGCGTGTATCCGGGCGGCGACGCCGATTTTACGCTCTACGAAGACGAGGATGATAACTATAACTATGAAAAGGGAATTCACGCGACCATCGCGATGCATTGGGACGATTCCCAGCGCGCCCTGCGGATCTCGGCGCGCCAGGGGTCTTTCCCCGGCATGCTCAATTCACGCACTTTCCACTTAGTGGTAGCGCGCCCTGGGCACGGCTCCGGGCCGGCACTCACTACCGATCCCGATCAGGTGATCAGTTACTCGGGTTCCGCGGTAGAAGTCAAAGTGCCCTAGTGTAAGCCCACTTCGTTCAAGATCACGCCCAAAGTTCTGTTGTCGCCCTGCACGGAAAAGGTCTTATCCACCTGAATTGCAATAGTTACCGGCTCGCTCCCGGTGAGGCTCACTGGCATGGAGAACGTGTAACTGCCCGGACCGGCAAAGGATTCCGTCTTCCGCTCACTACCGATCCCAAAGGTTATCGCGCGCGCGGGTGCGTTATCGGGCACGTAGATCTTCACCTCCAGTCGCGCGGGCGCGCCCGTATTCTTCAGGAGCAACGTCGCTTCGCCGGCCATCCACCGCCACGGACCTGCTTCCGGCCCATAAACACCCCGCACGATCTGCGACCCCGCCCCAGGATCGCCCATGGCCAGCACGCTCATTTTCGGCTGCTGCTTCACCACCTCATAAGCATCCAACCGGTCGATCAGGCCGCCGCGGAAGTCGAAAGGAAGAAAGCCGCCCCCTGCCGTGGAGAATCCGGAGCGCGAGTCAATTCCGATGATGCGGAACGGTAGCCAGGGCCGTATGTCCGCCTGCGCTACTTTCACCAGCGCGGTGCCCCCGTGGCTGAATTCGACTGGCCGAACTAAGTTACTCCACACGACCAGATCGCCCGGTTCCACTAACTGCCCACGGCGCAGCGGCAGTGCACCATCCGCCTCAAAATAATGCCGCAGCCCCCACTCGCCCGATACCCACACGCGCTTGTGTTTTGTCTCCGCTTGTAACGAGCGCGCGAACGCCCTGTAACCCTCCCAGTGCTGGTAGTTCACAACAGCGAGACCGCCGGACACCACCAATTGCGCCATGCACGCGAAACGGACCCAGCGCATCGGCGCTCGGCTAGCCAGCAGCACCACAGGAGCGGCCATCGGCAGAAGGTATCGCGCCGAGCCAGCGTAGAAGAGTACCCACGCGATCAACAGGAATCCTCCGGCCCAGAGCAAAAGAAATCGAGTATCCGCATCGTGCCTGCGCCGCCAGGCGTCGCGCACTATGAAAGGCAGTAGAACCGGAAATACAATGAAGCAGGAATGTATGGTCAACACCAACGCGTTTCGAAGTTTCATGGCGATACGCTCCAACCCATAACTCACCATGTACCCCGCCGAAACCTCCGCTGGGAAGCGCCCGCTGGTTACGCGTTCGAAAACCTGCCAACCGATGAGCACAACAAAGGGCGTCAGAGCGACGGCGACTGCGCCTGCCGGCCATCGTTTCCTGGTCCATAAGTAAGCCAGCAAAATGAACGTAAACGCGAACGATTGCATCGCGATCATGCCGCTCACGGCCAAACACAGCGCCGATAATGCAAGTAACCAACCACGCTCTCCGTCCACGCCGTAGATAAATGCCGCCGAGCCCGCGGTCCAGAAGGCGAGCAACGGGACGTCGGATTCAAACCCATTGCCGTTCACGAAGAATGCCGGTACAAGCAAAAACAGGAGCGCCGCCCAAAACGGCGCACAGGAGAAACGCCGGCCTAACGCATACATCGAGAGCACCGCGGTTAGGCTGAAGAAGGTATAGGCCGTGTGAAACGGAATCTCGCGCACATCGCCGAACACCGCCAGAAGGGCTGCGAGAAACCAGGCGTTCCCAGGGGGATGCGGATAGCCCTCGAAAGTAACATCGACTCCCAGGAAAATGTAGTGGGTATGATTCGGATGCAGCGGATCGATCTGTACATGATATGCCGCAGCCAGATAGTAAACGTCGTCACCAGCTACCGCTTGATTGAGAAAAGGCAACCGCGCCAGCAGCACCAGCGCCACCAGCACGCATAACTGCAAGCGAGTTGTTTTCACAGCTTCTCGGCTTGGCCCGACCTTGCCGATTCGAACAGCGCATCGATCACAGCCATATTCCCCAGTGAATCCGAAAGGGGCGTAGGCGGCTCGCCTCCACTTAGGATGGCTTTTGAGAATGCATCGCCTTGCAGCGTGTATTGGTTACAGGGCGGAAACTGTTCCGTGCTTACCCCGGCTCCAAATAGATCTCCCGTGCGGTCGACAAAAATCCGCGACGGCCGGTCGGGTTGCGTGTTAAACGGGATCTCCACTTCAATGCGCCCCTTCTCGGCCAGAATCTCGATCCTTTGCCGCGCGATCATCTGGGTGCTACAGGTGAATACCGCATGTGCGGACTTAAATTCGAGCAGCCCGGAAGTGTGGCGATCAATTCCGAATTCCGGATCGCGATCGATGAAGGCCGACACGCGCAGCGGTTCTTCGCTCAGAATGAATCGTGCAATCTGCACCGGGTAGCAGCCGATGTCCATGAGTGCGCCGCCTCCCAATTCCACATGATTGCGAACGTTTTTCGGGTCGCGGTTGAAGTAACTGAATACTCCTGTAATGGCGCGAACTTCGCCAATCGACCCGGAACGAACTAACTCGCGCGCGCGCAGCCACTGCGGGTGGGAACGCACCATGAACGCTTCCCCGATCACTACGCCCGTGCGCTGCTGAACATCAATCAGAGTCTTCAATTCCGCCACATTCAACGCGATCGGCTTCTCGCACAGGCAGTGCTTGCCTGCTTCCGCCGCCCGAGTAGACCAGGGGACGTGTAAGTCGTTCGGTAATGGGTTGTATACGGCATCCACGTCGGGGTCGGCGAGTAGCTCTTCATAAGATCCGTAGGAACGGGCAATCCCTAGTTTGTCGGCCGTCTCTCTTGCCTTCGCACCATCGCGAGAGGCGATCGCCACCACTTCTGAGAATTCTCCCAACTGCATGGCGGGGATCACTTTCGTCACCGCGATCTTCGCGGCGCCCAGCACGCCCCACCGGATTCTTGTGGACATACGAAAAGTGTCTCACTGTCGGCCCCGCGACTCGGCCGCCGCCACCGTTTGGTAAATAATCGCACAGCTACGTCCCGCCTTGTGTAAGAATCTAAGAATTTAACAAAACTGGGGGAAGCATGAAGAGGCTGTGTGGATTGTTCTTTGTTTGCGCGCTGGCCGCCATGCTGCGCGCCGAACCGCCATCGTCGTTTGCCATTCGAGACGCGCGCGTGGTCACCGTCAGTGGATCGGAATTGGCCAAAGCCACCGTGCTGGTGAAGGATGGAATGATCGTAGACGTAGGTCCGAATCTCGCCATTCCGGCCGACGCCTGGGTCATTGATGGTAGCGGGCTCACCGTGTACCCGGGGTTCATCAACGCGCTCAGCACCTGGGGAATTCCGGAGGTCGCGCCGGCGGCTGGGGCCGCAAGCCGTGCCACGGCCGCTCCAGCGGCCACTCCGCAGCCGGCTGCCACGCCGCAACCACGCGTGCGCGGCCCGGAAGACCGCCCTCAAAATAACAGTTACGAGCGCGCCGCGGATTTGGTGAAGCCCACCGATCATCGCCTGGAAGGAATTCGCGCGATCGGATTTACCACTTCGGCTACTTTCCCGAATCGAGGAATTCTCGCCGGTCAGGGCGCTTTAATCGACCTCGCCGGCGACCAGGGCGCCGATATGGTGGTGGCCCAGCCCATCGGCGAACAGATCAATTTGCGCACCGGAGGATTCCGAAGCGGCTTTCCCGGCTCACTCATGGGCGTCATCTCCTATGTGCGCCAGCTCTATCTTGATTTGGATCAATACCAACAAGCCAAATCTATCTATGCCGCGCATGTAAGCGGAACCCCCCGGCCGGAATATGACCACTATCTCGAAGGCCTCGCGGAAGCGCCGCGGATCTTACTGCCTGCCGACCAGGCTCAACAGATCGACCGGATGACATCATTCGCGCAAGAGCTGAAACGTCCCGCGGTTCTATATGGAATGCACGAGGCGTTTCTTCGCATCGACGCCCTGAAGCAAGCCAACTTGCCACTACTCGTGAACTTACATTGGCCGGAGAAGGCTCGCGAAGCCGACCCAACGGACGTACCCAGTCTTCGCGAACTGGAGATGCGCGCCAACGCGCCTGCCGTCCCTGCGCTCTTGACCAAGGCTGGCGTACACTTCGCTTTTTATTCAGAAGGCGCGGATTCAGCGGCCGATATCAGGAAGCAGTTGAAAAGGGCCATTGACGGCGGCCTTCCCAGGGCCGACGCAATTCGCGCACTGACGCTGTCGGCCGCGGAGGTCTATGGCCTCTCAGATCGCGTCGGTAGCATCGATAAGGGTAAGATCGCAAACCTTGTCGTCACTAAGGGTGAACCGTTTGAAGAGAAGACAACAGTGGAGTATGTCTTCGTCGATGGCAAGCTATTCAAGCCGTCGAAGGTGCCACCGGCCTCACCCGCTGGAGAGAGAGGACGGAACTAATGCGCACTCTACTCGCCTTCATCGCGCTCACCTGTGCGGCTCACGCGGAATCCATTCTCATTCGCAACGCCACCTTGTTGACCGTCACCAAAGGCACCATTCAAAACGGCAGCGTGCTCATTCAGGATGGAAAGATCGCGGCGGTTGGCACGAATCTCAGTGCGCCGGCGGGCGCAACCATCATTGACGCTTCGGGTAAGTTCCTTTCGCCTGGTTTGATTGACTGCCACTCCCATACGGCCGTCGAAGGCAGCGTCAACGAGGGCAGTCTCTCGGATTCGTCGATGGTGAATATCGCGGATGTCCTCGACCCTTCCGATATCAACATTTACCGAGCGCTCGCCGGAGGGTTGACGGTGTCAAACGTCCTGCACGGCAGCGCGAATGCCATCGGCGGGCAGACCATCGTCATCAAACTGCGCTGGGGCAAGCCGGCCAAGGGCCTGATCTTTGAGGGCGCTAAGCCTGGAATCAAGTTTGCGCTGGGGGAGAATCCGAAGCGTCAGGGATATCCTTCCGAGTTGTTCTCATCGCCCGCCGCCCAGCAGCGTCGTTACCCCGGCACGCGGCTCGGGGTTGAGGACGAAATTCGCGAGGACTTCACGCAAGCCAAAATCTACCAGACCAGATGGAAGCTCTACAACGAAGACAGGGCCAAAGGCGTTCATCCCATTCCGCCGCGCCGCGACTTACGTTTGGAGCCGCTGGTGGAAGTGCTGGAAGGAAAGCGCTACGTTCACGCCCACTCCTACCGGGCCGACGAAATTCTGGCTCTCATTCGCACCGCGGATGATATGGGCTTCAAGATTCGCACCTTTCAACACGTGCTGGAAGGTTATAAGGTGGCCAAGGAAATTGCCGCCCACGGCGCGGGTGCGTCCACATTCAGCGATTGGTATGGCTATAAGTATGAAGTGATCGACGCCACCCCTTACAACGCGGCCATCATGACTCGCAAGGGTGTCGTGGTCTCGCTGAATTCCGATTCCGACGAGTTGCAGCGGCACCTGAATTGGGACGCGGCAAAGATGGTTCGCTATGGCGGCCTCACTCCGGATCAAGCCCTCGCCATGGTCACCATCAACCCGGCTAAACAACTCGGCATCGAGGATAAGGTGGGCTCGATAGAAATTGGCAAATCCGCCGATCTTGTCTTATACGATAAGCATCCGCTCTCCAATTACTCGAAGGTGCTGAAGGTCTGGATCGATGGGCATCCCTATTTCGACCTCGACCAGGATCTGAAAGATCGCATCACCCTCGCGGACCGCAAGAAAGACCTGATTGCCAAAGAAAAGGCGGAAGAGGACACAGCGAAGAAGAAGGCTGATACCGAGAGGCGCGCGGTTGATAAAAAAGAAGGCAAGTTGCCGCAGGAAGGGGCCCTCTGATGCGAAGTCAAGCACTGCTGTTACTCGTTGCCGTATCCGCCATCGCGGCTGACCATGAATCGCTGCTCATCCAGAACGTCACCATCCACCCCGTAACCTCGGCGGAGATCAAAGGAGGCAGCGTCCTCATTGTGGATGGCAAGATAGCCGCTATCGGAACGAAGCTTTCCGCCAGGGGAGCGAAGGTGTTCGACGGCAAAGGACTCGACCTTTATCCGGGCTTGATCAATGCCGGGTCGAACGTGGGTCTCTCGGAAATTTCCTCCATCCGCGACACCGTTGACATCGATGAGATCGGGGTCTTCAACCCACAGTTGAAAGCCGAGGTCGCCTTCAACCCATCCAGCGAGCACGTGCAGATTGTTCGCGCCGCCGGCATTACAACGGTGCTCAGTCTGCCCTCATCCCGCGGCGAGGAATTTAGCCCCGCCTCCGCCGTCGACGCGCCCATTCTGCCAGGCCAGGGCGCGCTCATGCATCTGAACGGGTGGACCTGGGAAGAGATGGCGTTGAAGCGCGGCGCCGCGCTCGACATGCTTTTCCCGATCATTCCTTCCGTCCCGCGACGAGAGCAAACCATCGGCGGCCCTCCCCAGCGAACTTACTCTGAGCTGGAACGCGAATACAAAGTGAAGCTTGAACAGATCGCCAACTTCTTTGAAGACGCGCGGCGTTACGCGCACGCCAAGGCCGCGGGCGAGCCGGATTTCCAGCCTGATCCCAAACTCGAAGCCATGATCCCGGTCATCGAAGGCAGGCGCCCGATTCTGGTCCGCGCCGGAAAAGAGCGCGCCATCAGGGACGCCATCGAATTTGCCGAGAAGGAAAAAGTCAGGATCATTATCGCGGACCCTCACGACATCGGATCAACCGCTGAGTTACTTGCCAAGCACGGCATCCCGGTTGTGCTCGGTGAGACGCTCACGCTCCCGTTGAAAGAGGATGATGCCTATGATTCGCAGTACGCTCTTCCCGGCCAACTCTTCAAGGCCGGTGTGAAGTTCTGCTTCGGAACTTTCGATGTGGAATTCGCGCGCAATCTCCCGTTCCAGGCCGCGGCCGCCTCAGCCTTCGGCCTGCCGCCGCAAGACGCGCTCAAAGCCGTTACCATCAATGCCGCGGAAATTTTCGGCGTCGCCGATCAGATCGGCTCCATCGAGAAAGGCAAACTGGCGGACCTGATTCTTACCGACGGCGATCCACTCGAAGCCACCACCAGCATCAAGGCCGAATTTATAGTCGGCAAACCAGTGAACCTGGAATCGCGCCACACCCGTCTCTACGAGAAATGGAACGCTCGTCCCTAAAGGTCAGGGCTGCGCGTAGTATCCCGTGCGCGTGTGCGCCGTCAACCCCGGCTTATCCATCTTCATATCCAGGGCATGATACTCGTTCGGACCATCGCCGGGAAGTCCATCAAAAGTGATCACATAGAAAGCACTTGCGTCCGTAACGCAGGTTGCGATCTCGCCGGCGACATCATTGCTGGAATTGAGAACCCGGCCGCCGCTTTGGTGCGCTAGAACCTGTAATCCCAGATTGCCAATCTGCACTTGGCTCGGTTTCTTCACTCCTTTGAGGAAGGTCTCATAGTAAGTCGTGCGCAACCCCCCGGAATCCGCCGTTCCCAGGGGATCAATGCTATCGAGAGTAATCCGCGCTCTTCGCAGGGAGGCGGAGAGCCCGATAATCGTCGCGAAGAAACCCTGCTGGTCTTTGGACGTCAACTCGACCCCCGGGCCCGACAGAAGAGGCCAACCTGGACTAATCCAGATCACCAGTTTTCTCCCCGGTCGCACCGTTTCGTAATCGGCAAGTTGTTGCACGGCGCGGAGAGAAATCTCCAGCCGGTCGCCGGCGCCATAGAAGCCTTGCGACCGGTTGATGGTGCGTAAGCCGTTCTTGTTCTGATTCATTTCCGCCACAAGAACATTTCCGTCGCGAGTCGTGGTGCTCCCGATCGCAAGTCCGGAATCGGTGAGAAACGCCAGCGACATCGGGCGCGCCAGTGTGCCGCCATCCCGCTTCAGGAGCCGCTCGATTTGATCCCTTTCATAAGCGACGTGATCGAACGACGTGTTTGCCTCATCAAGCAGCAAAACCACTTCGACTGGTGGTTCGGAGGCCGAACTCTCTTGAAAAGACAGAATCCGCTGCGGCTGCTTGTTATCGAGAAGCGTAAAATCCTGCTGCGCGAGCCCGCCCACCGGCTTTCCGGACTTATCGTTTACCACCACATCCAGCGTCATCTGGCGATTCGCTCCCGGAGGCACGGGCTGTTGCGCCATCGCTGAAATCGAAAAGCAAAAAATGTAGACCAAACTGCCGCACCGGTTACTCATCCAAACACCTCATCATAAGCATCTTAGCCGCTCTCCTTGACGAGTGCCGGTGTTGCTGTGTTTCCGTACGCTTGAAAGATAGGTGCTGGAACACACCAAGAGCCGGGAGTTTCGCCTCCCGGCATCTGAAACCCACTCCCAGTATCTTGGTCTATTCGCCTGGCACTACCGCGACGCCATTCGCCGCGCTGTTAATA
Source organism: Bryobacterales bacterium (assembly GCA_003136675.1). Lineage (GTDB taxonomy): Bacteria > Acidobacteriota > Terriglobia > Bryobacterales > Bryobacteraceae > Bog-113. The sequence goes on along the minus strand of PLFE01000079.1, from coordinate 15,770 downwards.
ACATCCACCGCCTGCAGCAAGCTTAAGTCTCCATCCGAATCGACGCTGAAAATCGAAAGATGGGAAAGCGGCCCGTTGCCATCAATGACCGCGACGAATCCTGCGCCCGCTGCAATGTCGGTCGGGTCGCCATCGAAAGTCGCCGCAACAGCCACGTCTTGAATAATCTGTTGCCCGTAAACCGCGTAGCGTGAAACGGTCATGCTCGGGGAGTTACTGGAGTACAAATACGGCCCCACTAGAGTTAACCAGCAAGGCGCGCTCTGGGTTCCGGAGTTAGTGACAGCCAGAACACTCCCGTTGCGCACCAGAGAGATCTCGTTGGCGTGCGCGATCGTAACGTATGCGTTCGTCCCGCGCGTCACCAATCCGAACGGTGCGTTCACATTGGCTGGAATCCCTTTCACTTCCTTGGCCACGCCACTAACAGCCCCGCCGCCCAGCAGATTCACGGTTTCAATCATGTTGCTCTTTTCCGTGATGATCAATTGGTTCTCCACCACGCCAACCTGTGCCGCGGACCCATCCGCCACCAGCAGCCCCACTTCTCCATCCGCGTTCGCGCTCACTGACGATCCGCTGATCCGGTGGGATTCCACTTCGGTAGTCCCCAGGATGTAGAGGTGATCGGCGCCGAAAGCCACACTCACCGGACTCGATATCGTCGGCACCAGCTCTTTCATCTCGAAGCCGTTCGCCCCTTGCTCAAAAATCGACACCGACAGCGATCCGAAATTCACCACTGCAACTATGCCGCCTGCCGCCTCAATACCGCCCGAATTGCCACTCACGCCGCCGTCTCCTCCGGTCGCCACGGTCTGCATCAATTGGCCGCCGGTGGAATAGACCAGAAGCTGGTTCGGGGAAGCGTTCGACGCCGTTACAATGAGGCTGCTCTGGCCGGCATGGGCCGCGTTTGCCGATCCGATAAGCGCGATTAGTACGCTAACGTAATACTTTTTCATCGATTTGTTCTCCTTGGAAAAATCCTGAATGCGTTCTCTGGAGGTGGCTTCGATGCACGGCGGCATAAAGTTACGGTGTTCACTTCGTAACTTTGCGGCGGAATCAATCGTACCCAATGCTAATAATGGGTGAGTAGCTTACCCATGTACGCGGATAGAGACTTGGAAACGCTGATGGCCCGATATCAACAGGGTGATTTCTCCGCTGCCACAGCCCTAATCCAGCGGCTCAGCCCGCAACTGCATCGCTTTTTCGTCATTCAGTTCGCCAGCCGTGGGGACGCGGATGACCTGCTGCAGGAAACATGGCTCCGTATTCATCAGGCGCGGCACACCTATCGGGCGGGCGAGCCGGTGTTGCCCTGGTTCTATGCCATCGCGCGACATATTCGCGTCGATCATTATCGAAAGGCGAGCCGCTCAAAATCGAAGGAGGACCGGCTGGACGAGCTGCCCGAGTTACCGGCCGCGCCGGAGAAGGAGGCCGGCAGCACCGCGGATCTGGAAGCGCTCCTGGCCACTCTGCCTCAGAGCCAGCGCGAAGTGGTCGAAATGCTGAAGATCGTGGGCATGTCGCTTGAGGAGGTAGCGCGCGCCACATCGTCGAGCGTTGGGTCCGTGAAGCAGAAAGCCCACCGGGCGTATGAGAAATTGAGGGATCGGATGGGCCGCCCAGGCTCGCTCGCAAGGTCAGCAAAGGCCCCGCGAAATGGATAACATCGACGAAATCCTGAACCACGCCGCCGCCGCTCCTCATCCGGTGAACCCGGCGCTGCTCGACTCCATCGCCAGGTCCATCGGCGCAGATCTCCGTCCCGTCCGGCCGGTGCCGCCCCGTTGGCTCCTCACGGGTGGCCTGGTTCTCGTCGCGGCGGCCATCGCCACAGCAGGCGCGGCTGTTCTGGGTTTCCACGGCGTTCAAAATCTCACCGCCATCGACCGCGCGCTCCTGTTTCCGCTGTTAGCCCTCCTGCTGTGGCTGGCCGCCGCCGCGTGCGTTGGAGAAATAACCCCGGGCAGCCGCCGTTTCGTCTCCCCTCGGTTCTTGCTGGTTGGTGGGATACTATCGCTCCTGGCCGTTTTTGCCATCCTTTTCCGCGACTACCAAACCATCAACTTCCTCCCGCAGGGCATTGCCTGCCTCACCGCGGGGTTGCTCATTGCCGTTCCCACGGCGCTCGGAGTCTGGTTCGTGCTGCGGCGTGGCTTCGCCGTGAATCCGGTTTCCGCCGGCACGGTGGCCGGTACGCTGGCCGGCTTGGCGGGTGTCGCCATGCTGGAACTGCACTGCCCGAATTTCGAAGTCTTCCACGTCATGCTCTGGCACACCGGCGTGGTCCTGGTGAGCGCCGCCGCCGGAGCCTGGCTGGGCATCTTACGAAACGCCGCCCTCCGCCAGTAGCTGCTCAATCTTCCCGTCCGGCATCACATAAACATTCAACGTAAGAGTCTTTTTCGCGAACCTCGCCGTATAGCCGCGATGCGTCATGCCCCCGCGCAGCTGCTGGCTCTCCCGAGTCACTGATACCAGCTTCCCCAGCGGCGCAAGTGAATTCTTGTAATCGCCCAACGCCACTGTCGAGAAATACGAATTCGCATTGCTCGTAAACAGCGCGCGGTCGATCCTGCCTTTCGCCAATGCCTTCAGAATTTGGCGAATCTGCGTCAGCTCCTTCTCTGTCGGCTTCTCATCGGCCGGTTGCTCTAGCTTGAAGATTGCCGCCGCAATCTTCCGCGCTAGCGGCCCGATCAGGTTCACTCCATCCTCGTTCGAAAGCACCGTGATCGACGCATTCTTCGTCGGGAAGATGAAGTTATCGGCCAGAAATCCGGAGACTTCTCCGCCATGATAAACCGCTGGAATACCCGCGAAATCGTTCACCTGCAAACCCAGCGCGTAGTGCGTATCTTTTCCATCCGCCAGCCTCACTTCCTTCGTGAACTCTTCATAGGAATGCGCCGAAAGAATCCTTTTCTCGAGAAACCCGATATCCCAGCGCGCCACGTCGGCCGCCACCATGCATAACTCTCCGGCTGCGAAGTACCACCCCGGCCCTTCTCTTTTCACGACGCGCGGCGGACCCAGCGCATAGCGCGTGTAACCCACCGCGTCGTTCGCCATTTTGTCGCTGCAATCGCCCGCGGTCGTCATCTCCAGCGGATCGAAGATCACTCGCTTCAGAAAATCCAATAGCTTCTCACCGGAAACCTTTTCAAAGATCTCCCCCGCCAGCACGTAATTGGTATTGCTGTATTGCCAGCGCGTACCGGGATCGAAGTTCAGCGGTTTCTTGGCCCACTGATCCAGAATGGCTTGCGGAGTTGTAGCCCCCGTCCATTCCGGGATGATGTAATCCTGCGGCGCATAGTCCTGATAGCCTGACGTGTGCGAAAGGATCTCCCGGATCGTGACTTCGTTGGCCCTCGTCAAGTCCGGAAAATACTTGGCCACCTTGTCGTCCAGCGAAAGCTTCCCCTGCTCCTCCAGCCACAGCAAACTGGCGGCCGTGAACTCCTTGCTAATGGATCCCACCGCATACCGCGAGTGCGCGTCCGCCGCGCCGAACGCCTTTTCAAAAACGATCTTATGGTCCTGGGTGATCGCCACGGAGACGCTGGGCGCGCCGCTCTCCTGCAACGCCGCCGAAATAATCTGATCCAGATCCGCGGCGTGCGCGCCTGAAATCCACAAGAGCGCGAAGCACCAGACAAAGCGCGGTTTCATCCTTTACTCTCCCCCACTCAACAACACTTCGCTCGCGAATACTTCCCGCGCATCTTCTCATCCGAAAACTTCCGCCATTCCGCGCCGGAAGGGGGAACCCCACGCGCGCGCAAATGCCGTGCATACGCGGCCTCATCGCCAAGCTCTCGCGCCAGCGCCACTATGAACTGCCACAGAGACCTCATGCCGCGCCCGCCTCCAGCCCTTGCGACAACCTCACCGGCTCGCCCACGCTGATCCCGATCCAGACGCGAATCGAATCGATCACGATCGCAATCACCAGCAGCGCCAATACCGCGCACACCACCGCATCCAGCCTGCAATTGAAGAGCAAAGTCTGCGTCTCGGTAATCCTTGCGGCCGGCAGGCTTCCCGCGCGCAATGCCGCTTCCAGTGCGCCCGCCTGCGCGATAAATCCAATCCGCGGTGAACTCGAAAAGATTTTCTGCCACGATGCTGTTAGCGTTACCGTCAGCAGCCAGCTCAGCGGCAATGCGGAGATCCACGCAAACTTCCACCCGTGCATTTTGAGCAGGATTGTTGTTGCCACCGAGAGCGCAATCGCCGCCAGCAATTGGTTCGCAATCCCAAACAGCGGCCACAACGAATTGATTCCACCCAGCGGATCGCGAACCCCGTTATAAAGAAAGTAGCCCCACGCGCAAACCACCGCCGCGCTCGATAGCAATACCCCCGGCATCCAACTCGTGCGCCCCAACGGCTTCCACAAATGCCCCAGCGTGTCCTGCAGCATAAAGCGGCCCACGCGCGTCCCGGCGTCGATGATGGTCAGAATGAACAACGCCTCGAACATGATGGCGAAGTGATACCAGAAGGCCATCAACGCACCCGACCCGCCCAGCCCGGAAAAAATATGCGCCATCCCCAACGCCAACGAAGGTGCTCCGCCCGTCCTTCCGTAGAGCGAAATTTCGCCCACGTTCTGCGCCAAACTCTGCATCGTTTGCGCAGTCACGGGGAATCCCCAGCCGGAGATCGTCGCCACCGCCGCGCCCGCCGTCTTGCCCACTACCCCCGCGGGCGAATTCACCGCGAAGTAAACCCCGGGCTGCATCACGCTCGCCGCCACCATGGCCATAATCGCGACAAAACTTTCCAGCAGCATTCCTCCATAGCCCACTGGCAGCGCATGCGTCTCGCGTGCAATCAGCTTCGGCGTGGTGCCCGATGAGATCAGCGCATGAAATCCGGAAACCGCGCCGCAGGCGATAGTAATGAAGCAGAACGGAAAAACCTTGCCTGCGAACACCGGCCCCGTGCCGTCCGTAAACCTCGTCAAAGCGGGCATGGCCAGCGCCGGATGCACTACGAAAATGCCGATCGCCAGCAGCACCACAACACCCAGTTTCACGAAAGTACTGAGATAATCGCGTGGGGCCAATAAAAGCCACACCGGCAGCGCGCTAGCCAGAAAACCGTAGGCGATGATCGCGAACGCCAGCGTCACCGCCGTCCACGTAAACCAGGGTGCGTAGGTCGCGGATTGCGAAACCCACTGTCCCCCAACCAGCGCCAGAACCACCAGCACAAAACCCAGAACGCTGCACTCCAGCACCCGCCCCGGCCGCACGTAGCGCAGATAGATTCCCATGATCAGCGCAATCGGCATGGTCGCCGCAATCGTAAACGTTCCCCACGGGCTGCCCGCCAGCGCGTTCACCACCACCAGGCCCACCACCGCCAGCAGGATCACCATAATCAGCAGCACCGTCACCATCGCAATCGCACCGCCCACGCGCCCAATCTCTTCGCGCGCGATCTGCCCCAGCGATTTGCCGTCGCGCCGGATCGACGCGAACAGGATCACGAAATCCTGCACCGCGCCGCCCAATACGGCCCCCGCAATAATCCAAAGCGTGCCGGGAAGGTAGCCGAACTGCGCTGCCAGTACAGGCCCCACCAGCGGCCCCGGTCCGGCGATGGCGGCGAAGTGATGGCCGAACACAATCCACTTGTTCGTCGGCTCGAAATCATGCCCATTGCGCAGCCGCTCCGCGGGCGTGGCGCGGCGGTCGTCAAGCGCCATCACCCGCGCCGCAATAAATGCGCCATAGAAACGATACGCCACCAGGTAGGTGCAGATCGCCGCGGCCACCAGCCAGAAGCTGTTGATCGTTTCACCCCGGCTGGTCGCAATCGTCGCCAAAGAAACAGCCCCCACAACCGCAATCAGCAGCCACAAGAGCTTTTTCATTGATTCCTCAAGATTGATTCCGCGATTTATTCCGCAAGGTCGCGCAGAAGAGCCGTCGACAGCTCGCCCCGTGGCATCAGTACAGATTGCAGAATGTGCCCGCGTTCATCCACCGCGCCGGCATACCGGTCGCCATCCAGCACCGCCTGAAACCCGCGGTCCGCATACTCCAGCAGGCGGATTCGGCTTCCGTTCGGCGTATTCACCCACCGTTCCCGGTCGGGCGTGCCCAACGCCTGCACCACCGTCCGGTAGGTATCGCCGCCATTCAAAGCCACGTAAGTTTGGTCCAGCGAAGAGACCACTCGGTCCCGGTGCCGGAACGTTCGCACGTCTCCGCCTTCGAGCGAATAACCCACCACCGCCAGGCATCCCAGAACACCCAAGGCCACCGCGCTGCCCGCCACCCGCGAAACCCGGCTTTCGTGTCTTCCTTCAAGGCGGATACTCACGACCGCGGCAGGTCCGCCGCGCGCCCCCGCGCGAGGCGCATCGCACGCCACGGGCATTTCGATCACCCGCGGCCGTCGAGGATAAACGGCGCCATCCCGCAACTCCAGCGTATCCAGCAGGCTCACCACGAGGGGGCCATCGCTCTCCACCAGTTCGCCCAGAAACCGTCGCGGGATCCACAAATCGCGCGCATTCGCCGCATTCCGAACCATCACTTCCGACCATGTTGCGTACCGGAACGTCCACTCATTTGAAGACACGCGCAGCACTGCCGGATAGAACGAAAACCGTCGTCCCCCGAGGCGTTCGAACGCGGGCGGGATAGGAGCTGCGGGCATCACGACACCACTAGCATAGCCCAGCAACCGCCGCCCACGGCCCATGCCATACTGAAAGTCGGTACTCCGTCACTTCCCCCTTATGAAATCTAAATTAGGCCTTAAGGAGATTCTTGCCGCGCACAGTCCGGATTCGGACGACGCGTTCATGTTCTACGGCTTGGCCACGCGCAAGGTGCGCTCCTCCCTCGTCCAGTTCACTCATGTGCTCTCGGATATCGAGACCCTGAACCGCAAAGCCACTGAGGGAGTTTACGACCTCTCCGCGATCTCCTTCCACGCCTACCCTTACGTGGCCGACAAGTACTTCCTCATGGCCACCGGCTCCTCCATCGGCGATGGCTATGGACCCATGGTAGTGACGCAGAAACCGCTCGAGCTCAGCGAATTGAAGGGTAAACGGATCGCCGTTCCAGGGCTTTTAACCACCGCCTACCTCACGCTGAAAATTCTTGAGCCGGATTTCGAGCCCGTCGTCACGCCCTTCGATAAAATTCTGGAAGCCGTGCAAAGTCATTCCGCCGACGCCGGATTAATTATTCATGAAGCCCAACTGACTTATAACCGCAGCGGCTTCCATAAGGTCGTCGATTTAGGCAAGTGGTTCAAAACCACCTACGGATTGCCGTTGCCGCTCGGTGGGAATGTGCTGCTCCGCTCGCTTTCCGCGGAAGTGCGGTCGGAGTGTACCCGCATGCTTCGCGAGAGCGTGGAGTATGCTCTGGCGAATCATGATGCCGCTTTGCAGTACGCCATGCAGTTCGCCCGCGATCTCGACAAAGGCTTGGCGGAGAAATTCGTCGGCATGTACGTCAACCAATACACGGTAGACTGCGGGGAAGTGATCCCGAAAGCGGTGCAGAAACTGCTCGATCTGGGCTTCGAGGCGGGAGTGATCCCCAATCGCGTTCAAGTCGAATTCACGCGTTGAATATGCACCCGCTCGCCATTTCACTGATCTTCCTCGCCGTTGCCGCCCACGCGCAGAGCGTCAAGGAAGTTCGCAAAATCGCCAAACAAGGTGAATCCGCGCTCCCCCAGTTGCAGCACCTATTACTGAACCCGGATGTCCGCGTGCGGCTCGAAGCTGTTCGAGGCATCATCGATATCGGCGGCCCTCGCACCGTGGATGCGTTGGTCGACGCCACTCGCGACAACGACGCGCAGGTGCAGATTCTTTCCGTAAACGGCCTGGTGAACGTCTATCTCCCCGGCTACATGAAGACCGGCTTCTACGCGCCCATCCGGAAGATCAGCTCCGATATCCGCTCCCGCTTCGGCGACGCCGACGACGAAGTAATCGACTCTTACGTCATCGTGCGTCCCAATGTCATCCAAGCAATCGGAAGGGTAGCCCGAAGCGGATCCAGCCTCGATTCACGCGCCAATGCCGCTCGCGCCGCTGGCATCCTGCGAGCTAGGCCGGCCGTTCCCGATCTGGTCGAGGCGCTGCGTTCGCGTGATTCCGATGTCATTCTGGAATCCCTCGTGGCCATGGAAAAGATTCGCGATCCCGCCGCCTGCCCCGGCATCCACTTCCTCGTGAAAGACTTCGATGAGAAGGTGCAAACCGAAGCTCTGGAGGCCAATGGCGTCCTTACCTGCAAGCAGGCCCGGCCCGCGATTCGCGAAGTCATCCAGCGTACCGACCGCGATAAAGTCAGGCGCGCCGCGATCTCCGCTCTTGCCATGATGCCCGAGCCTTCCGATCGCGCGCTGTTCAATTCCTACATCACCAATCCCGATGAACGCATCCGCGCCGCCGCCGCGGAAGGTTTCGCCAGATTAGCCAGTATCGACGATGCGCGCCACATCCAGACCCTCTACGAGCAGGAACCCCGCAACGCACCGCGCATGGCCCTCGCTTTCGCCATGGTGATGGACGGCAACCTCAGCCTCGCGGAGTTCGCGCCGCTGCGTCTCCTGGTCTATTCGCTGAATAACAGTAATTACCGCGCCGCGGCCCAGGACTATCTCACCGAAGCCGCGCGAAATCCGGAGGTTCGCAGCGCCTTGACTCAGGTGCTCGATGAAGGCGCCCGCGATGAGAAGGTATATCTGGCGCGGGTCATCGCGTCGAGCGGCGATAAGTCAAACATCCCCGCCCTCGAAAAGCTGAGTCACGACCCCGATTCCATCGTCTCCGCCGAAGGCGTCCGCCAGCTCCGCAACCTGCACGCCAGGCTCTAGTGGATCTCCAACAGCAGTTCGGCCCCATCGACATCTACCTGTTCGATCAGTTACTCCGCTCCCGAATTACGCCGGGAATGCGGATACTGGACGCAGGCTGTGGCTCCGGCCGCAACCTTGTCTATCTGCTCAGCCAGAACTATGAAGTCTTCGGAGCGGATACCAACCCGGAAGCCATTGAGACCGTCCGCGCCCTCGCCACGCATCTCCCCAAAACCAATTTCCGCCTCGAACCCGTGGAGGCCATGTCCTTCCCGAAAGCCTACTTCGATGTCGTCATCAGCAGCGCCGTACTACACTTCGCCCGCGACGACCGTCATTTTCGAGCCATGCTGCGCGGCCTCTGGCGCGCCCTCAAACCCGGCGGCCTGCTCTTCTGCCGCTTGGCCTCTTCCATCGGCATCGAACACCAGGTCCAACCTATCGAAGGTCGCCGCTACCTATTACCCGACGGCTCCGAACGCTACTTAGTCGACGAACCTCTCCTCATGCGCCTGACAGAACAATTCAGCGGACAACTGGCAGACCCGCTAAAAACCACCGTAGTCCAGAATCAACGCTCCATGACGACATGGATGGTCCGCAAACTCTGAGCTACTGAGTCTTCTTCACCACCGCTTCGCGAAACCCCCGCTCCACCATATCTTTCGGATCTGTCGAAACCACCCCGTCGCGCCACAACCACCGCATCATATCGGGCAGAATCGCCCCACCCATTTTCTGGCCGTGCAGATTGATGCCCCACGCGTAGTTCACGTCATAACCCTTGGCCGTCAGCGCCTTCATCAACCGCACATTCTGCAGGAACCAATCGTGCCGCGGATCATAAGGACCATCATGATAAGTCCCGCGATTGTCATTCCGCCCATCGCACAAAAACACCCGAATCGGCTTCTTCTCGGCCCCCGCTACGCGCTCCGGATACACATCGCCGCCGCGCAGATTCACAAAGCTCCCCACATTGCTCAACACCTTCCGGAAATCGTTCGGACGCTCCCACGCCACCGCAAACGCGGCAATCGCACCGGAACTTGACCCGCCGATTCCATGCTGATCGGGATCTCTTGAAATGTTGTACTCCTTGTACAGAACCGGCATCAGCTCATCCACAATCACGCGCGCGTACTTGTCGTCGGGCGTGTTGTACTCCGTAGGCCGGTTCGTCGTGTGGTCGCCCCACTCTTTCGGATTCGGCTCAGGCTGCTCCGGAGTTCGCCCAGGATTGATGAACACCCCAATCATCACCGGAATCTCACGCCGGTAGATCAGGTTATCCATCACGTTCTGCGCCCGCAGATCGCCGTCCGGATCTTTGAATGCCTGCCCATCCTGAAAGATCATCAGACTGGCCGCAACGGCCGGATCATATTGCGCCGGCACATAGATCCAGTAAGTATGCTGCGTCCCCGCGTACACCCGGCTCGGCAGCGTAAACGGTCCCCTGATTTCGCCTTTCGGAACACCGTCCTGCGGCATCGAATCCGGCCCCAAACGGTATTGAGAATTCGGATTGGGCGCCTGGGCGAACGCGATTCCCGCTGCCGCAACTACGAGATATAACAGCTTCATACGTCCATGGTTTACCACAGGTGGGGCAGACGGTTTCGTCTGCCCTGTAACGGGAACGCGAAGTCTTCCGCCACGCCGTGCGCTTCTTCGAGCTCAGCCGCCGTCAAGTCGAGCGCGCTTTCGAGCCGCTGTTCGCCCCCTCCTCATCGCCGTCGTTGCATCGCTTCTCCTCGGGTTACTTTTCCTCTGTGCTTGCACGCAAGCTAATGATCCCTGGCATGCTTGCAGGCATGTATGGAGTCAGGGGGTTTTGAAATAAATTCCTTCCGGCAAGCATTTGCCTGCAGGAATGGTTAAGATGTTTACCGACGGCAACGAAAGAAGACGAGGGAAATTAAATAACCGCGAAAGAGATGGCCTCCATGGGAGGGTCAGCCCGCGCTGATTCCCTGACTCCTGAAAAACGTAGCGCGATTCCGAAGAAAGCCGCAGCCCCGCGATGGGGTACGACAGTGAAATCCACCAAAAAGGCAACCACCAAAGATGAAACGCGCACTCCTTCTAACTAACGCTCCTGGCCGCGACGGCGCTCCTCGCCGCAACCGCAAAGGGGAAGCTGTCATAATCTCAAGACTGGCGCGGTCGCGCAGGTTCTGTTCAAGTCGCACTTCGGCGGCAATCCCACGTTCGAAATCCGGCTCTCGAAGGGCGAACTCATAACCGGCGAGATGATTCGCGGCGGCGGTCCCGACGTGATCGTCGGCTCCTCTCACACCCAGGCAGCCGGCAGCGCCGTAGCGACCGGGCCGAACGGAACTGTTTACGCGAACGGCGCCGGCCAGGCGCAGACGAATTCAAGCTGGGTACACAATCCGCCGCTGCGCAGGGGCAACATGATCGACACCGGCCCGGACGTCTTGTTGCTATGCTGCAACTACTCCGCGCAGGCCGGACTCATCCATGGCTACGGCTCGGGACCGTGCGAAGACAACCACGGCGGCGAGTACACAGTTACGTTCTGAAATCCCAAAGGGAAGGGCGCATGCCGCCGCGCTGCTCATGAAGAAAAGCCCTACATGCGGGATTGGACGCAGGAAGAGCGCGACCGCTACGACAACACGAACGAAAACTGGACGCCCTTAGTCCCAGAGCCGAAGCGCAGGCGACGAGTACCGAAAGCCCGCACGTTCAGGGAGACATCAGAACGTCCCATGTCTACCCTGATGGCCCTCCTGGTAATCGCGGTTGGGCTGCTCGTCCTCTGGTTTTTTGTGGCGACAGCTCACATGGGCCTCTAAACCAAGGCGCTGAGCGCCCTCGCCGCGCAGTCCGTACAGGGCGATCGGGGCGAAGCGCGATCCGCAAAGCCGTCGCCCTGGGCGTCACCGCGCGCGATTTCGAGCCCGGTCACCCCATCCGCCTCTGCGCGCAGCAGATCCCGGGGTGGCGCCCCTACGAAGTCGTCAATGGTTTAACACAAAGCCGCTACTCCAAAATAGCCCGTAAAGCTTCCCGCGCTATTGACGGTCGCGATCACTGTACCCAGCCCAGTACCCACCAGGCTGAAAGTAGTAAACGCGCCGCTCGGGCTTCGGATGTAGCCTAAATTGGTAACGGTCGAATCCTGGTAGCCACCCACGACCTCGCCACTGGCATTGATACGAATCGCGCCGGATAGCGAAGCGCCCGGTGGGTCAAAAGAAGCCAACATCCCATCGGCGGATCTTAAGAAGCTGTGCCAAACGCCTCCCTGGTCTGCATAGGAACGAACAACGGCCCCGCCGGAATTGATTGCGGAGGGAAACGTGCCGAGGCCACCACCGGACCCGGCGTCGGGAAGTGAAAACGTAACGATGTCACCGCCCGAGCTTCGAATAAAACCATGCGACGTCCGGGCGGCATCAACAGAGGAGCCGAGAATCGTCCCGCTGTTTGTTAATGCAATACGGTTCGGTGTCAACCGCTCCCGGAACATCAAACGTGACAATCGTCTGCGCCTGCAGCGACAAGCCCACACCCGCCCCGATCATTACCGCAACCGCCCGAAACCACATCCCGAGATTGTACCTCCGCCAGCCGAAACCGGTTACCTATCATAGTTCTAGTGCCCAATCCGGCGCGCTGGCCCCCGGCCGCCCGCTTTTCCGTCACATTCGCAATCACCGCGGTCGCCATCGCGATCTCCATTCCCTGCGGACTTCTGTTCGAACCCAGCTACCTGCTCCCGCTCATCGCCGCCGTCCTCGCCTGCTCCTGGATGTTCGGGCTCGAAGGTGGCATTCTCTGCACTTTTGCCGGCGCGCTCATGGCGGACTTTTTCCTGGTCAAGCCACTCTCCACCTTTACTCTCCTCACTCGGACCGACGGTCTTCGGCTGGTCACGTTCATCGTCCTCGCCTTGCTCGTCACCTGGCTTACTTCCCTACTGCGCGAAGTGCGCGAGCGCAATATATCCATCCTCGAAGGCATGAGCGACGCCCTCATCGTCACGGACCGCCGCGCCAGAATCACCTACCTCAATCCCGCCGCCGGCGCTCTCATAGGACTCCACCCCGCAACCGCCCGCAGGCAGCCCTTCGAAGACGCGTTCCATCTGCGGGACGAGGGCACTGGAGAAAGCCGCTCCACGCTCATCCCCCGCATGTTGAAAGGCGATGCCACGGGGCTACTCGGACACCACACCATCCTCACGGCCAGGGACGGCACCGAGTATTCCGTCGAAGAAAGCGCGTCGCCCATCCGGGGCAGGGATGGCAGAATCACCGGCGCCATCGTCGTCCTGCGTAACACCACCACCCGCCGCCAACTGCAGGACCAACTCACCCAGTCCCAGAAGATGGACGCCATCGCCAGACTCGCCGGAGGAGTGGCCGGAGACTTCAACAACCTGCTCACCGTCATCACCGGCTTCGCCGAACTGCTCACCTCCGAGATGTCTCCCGGAAACCCACTCCGCCGCTTCGCCGAAGAGATCCTGGCAGCCGCCGAGCGCGCTGCGGGTTTGACGCGCCAGTTGCTCGCCTTCGGCCGGGGCCAGAACGTCCCCGGCAGACCCTACGATCTGAATCCGCTCATCGCCAACATGGAGACCATGCTGACCCGCGTCCTCGGGCCCGGCATAGAACTGGTTCTCCTCACCGCCGCGAAAAAGAGCCGCATCGAAACCGACCCCGGCCAGATCGAGCAGATCGTCGCCAATCTCGCCATGAACGCGCGCGACGCCCAACCCAACGGCGGCCGCTTCGTCCTCGAGACTTCCGAAATCGAAATCCAGCCCGGTGAACCCGGACGTCCCCCCGATCTGCCGCCCGGCTCTTACATCATGCTCGCCGTTTCCGATAGCGGCATCGGGATGACCGCCGAAACCCGCTCCCGCCTCTTCGAGCCATTCTTCACCACCAAAGCCCGCGGCCAGGGCACCGGACTCGGACTCAGTATCGTCTACGGAATTGTCAAACAGCACGGCGGCTACATCAGCGTCTACAGCCAGCCCGGCGCGGGTACAATTTTCGAGATCTACTTCCCCCAGGCCAGGGAAGTCCCGGTGCCGGTTCCCACCCCGCGCACCAGAGGTCCGCGCGGATCGGAAACCATTCTGATCGCGGACGATGAGGAGTCGGTTCGCAATCTGGTTTACGCCGTCCTCGCCACCAGCGGCTATACGGTCATACAGGCACAGAATGGAAAAGAAGCGCTCGATCTCATGGAATCGAGCCCCGGCCGCATCGACCTGATCCTCACCGACGTCATGATGCCCGTGATGAACGGATATGAACTCGGCGCCGCAATCGAAAAACGTTACCCCGGCAAAAAAATCCTGTTCATGTCCGGCTACCTGGATTCGCATCTGGGTGACTACGACCGCTCCCGCCCCTTCCTCACGAAGCCGTTCACCCCCGAGATTTTGCTCAAACAGGTTCGCGAGACGCTGGACAAGCATTAGTGCCTGAGATGGCCCAATCCGGCGCTTTCGCGCCATCGTTTGCTCGGTTCGCCCCATCGATTCCTTGTGCGGTCGTGTCCCCGGCTTTGCTGCCGGACTCGTCAACGGCCGACGCGGCGGCGGCTTGGGTCCTTCAGGCTTGCTCTGTCACCCGCGCCCAGGTGGGAACCTACCGCCGCCCTCCCAAGACCTCCGCGCTCTTCCCGTTGATGGCCCTTGCCACCCTGCCCCCAGTGCTCGAAAGCTGTGAACAAACCTGTCAAGTGGCTGCGAAGTCGGCATGGCCACCTGTTCATGGAAACTCCTTGCAAAAGGGGCTTGCACAAGAGATTCCTGTCAACCCTCTCTTATGCTATATTGATAGTCGCATATGAGGACTTACAAGGCAAGCATTCCCGCTACCCCCTTCTATCCTTGTCTCGTGAAGAAGAAGGTTCCGCCCGAGTTGCGCTTCCACGACCGCCTGCTCACCCTCCGCAAGGAGCGGGGCCTCACGCAGCGAGCCCTGGCGGAGATGGTGGAAATGCACATTTCCCAGATTCGCCGCTATGAAGGCGGCCAGTCGCAGCCCACGCTCGACGCGATCCGCAAACTTGCGGTTGCGCTCAGCGTGAGCGCGGATATGCTCTTATTCGCTCAGGACGAACGCGGCCCCGACGACGACCTCAAACTTCAGTTCGAAGCCGCCTCCCGGCTGGACCCGGAGGAAAAAAACGTCATTCGTTCCGTCATCGAAAGCATCGTTTTACGCAACACCTTCAAGGCCGCCGAGCGCCGCTTCACCAACGCCGATTCCGGAGTTACTCCCCGATGACGACCGACACTCGCGAACTCGCCCATCAGTTGATCGACCGCTTGCCCGAGACGCAGCTCTCCGGCCTGGTGCAGTTTCTGGAAACGATTGTCGATCCCGTCGCCACCGCCTTACGCAACGCGCCGCTCGATGACGAACCGGAAACGGAAGAGGACAAACTCGCCGCCACCGAAGCCCGCGACTGGCTCAGGAACAATGGTGGCAAGGGCATTCCTCACGCTGAAGCCATGCGGCGGCTGGGTTTGGAATGATGAGCAAATGATGAGCTTGGAGTAATGGAGATCGAATGGACCGAGACGGCACTGGACGACATGGCCGGTCTCGATAAGGGCATCGCCCGCCGCGTCAAGCAGTCCGTCGAACGCTTCGCCGAAACCGGCGCCGGCAATGTGAAACGGCTTCAGGGAATCGACCCTCCCGAGTTCCGCCTCCGCGTCGGCGACTACCGCGTCCGCTTCCACCAGGACGACGACACCATGCGCATCCTGCGCGTCCGCAACCGCAGGGAAGCCTACCGCTGACGGCGGCTAAAGAAAAAAGGAACGGGCTACGAAACAGAGGTTTCTTCGCGCTTTGCAACAGATTGCAACCGTTTGTGAACCGTCTGCAACAGTTTCG
>PLFE01000014.1 GCA_003136675.1 Bryobacterales bacterium | reverse complement strand
TACAGACGAAGAACTGATGATTGCACGCTCGGTGTGCCGCATTCCCGGACTGCGTTGAGAGGATATGCTGGCACGCTTAACATGAGCGCGACCGCTAGAAACCGGAAGTGCTTCACCTCGACACAGCGCGTTATTACTCAAGGGCCGGGCTTCGGCTGGGAGGGCCGCATCCAAATGCTCAAGGGCCTTGCGCTGCAGGTGCGCGATGCCGATTTACGAACGTCCCTCATGAATTCGCGCGGAGATGAAAGATCAGACGACTGGTCCGAACAGCGCGCCAACGCCCGCAGTAACAGCCATCGCCAGCGCGCCCCAGAACGCAACCCGCATGGCACCGACGATCACCCCTGCGCCGCCCGCGCGCGCCGCCAACGCCCCAAGGAGCGTGAGAAACAATAACGAGGTCCCGGCTACCAGAGCGATCAACGACGACTCCGGAGCGAAGACTGTGACCAGCAGCGGCATCGCCGCTCCAACGCCGAAACTTCCCGCTGACGCTAATGCGGCCTGAACCGGGCGGGCGACGGAGATATCAGATATTCCGAGCTCGTCGCGAGCATGGGCACCCAGCGCGTCGCGGGTCATCAACTGCTCTGCTACCTGTTTGGCGAGGGCTGGATCGAGGCCCCGAGCTACATAGATGGCAGCCAGTTCGGCATGTTCGCCCCGGTTGTCGGATTTGAGTTCCGCGCGCTCAAGCGCAAGATCGGCCTGCTCGGTATCCGCCTGCGAATGCACCGAGACATACTCGCCCGCCGCCATGGACATCGCTCCGGCGACCAGACCGGCAACGCCGGCGACAAGAATGTTGGCGTGTGACGCACGGGATGTTGCTACACCCAGCATGAGACTTGACGTGGAAAGGATGCCGTCGTTTGCCCCCAACACAGCCGCCCGGAGCCAGCCGATGCGCTGCATGCGGTGCCGTTCCCTTCGTTTCATCAGCGCCATCGGGCGTTTCACAGGACCGCTCCCAGTCCAATGGCCTCGTGGCAGGGGATGAACGGAAGAGAAGATTTCGAAGGCCAATCACCGTGCGCGGCATGGAGATCGATGTTACACACCCTGGACGCTTCGGTCTGGACGAGAATCTGACCGGGCTGAGGAGACAGAATCGTCCGATACCACAAGTGCGAGGCGATCTCCGAACTGTTCGACTGCGGCGGCATGTATTTTTCCGGGCACGACTCGTACCGTTTTCGGTGGAAGTTCATGCTGCAGCATCGATGGAAGCAACCCGAACCAGCTTCTTGTTCACGAACTCCTGAATACCCATGCGCGAGAGCTCGCGGCCATAGCCCGAGTTCTTGATGCCACCGAAGGGCAAGTCCGCCGCCGTCCACGTTGGATGATTGATGAACACCATGCCCGTGTCGATGCGGCTCGCCACACGCTTGCCACGAGCGATGTCCCTGGTAAATACCGAGCCGCCCAGCCCGAAATCCGAGTCGTTGGCGAGCGTCACTGCCGCATCTTCATTCTTTACCCGAAAGAGAAGCGCCACGGGTCCGAAGAATTCTTCCCTGAAAGCGGGATTGTCCGGCGCGATATCTGTCAGGATCGTCGGCTGCATGAAAGAGCCCTGCCGGTCAATTCGCTTGCCCCCCATAACAACTGTGGCCCCTTTTCCCACTGCCCGTGCAACCTGATCCAGCAGCTGTAAGAGCGCTCCTTCGGTGGAGAGAGGCCCCAAGGTGGTTGCTTCGTCCATCGGATCGCCCGGTTCAAGTGTCGTCAGTGCCTTTCGGAACTGCGCAAGAAAGCGGTCCGCCAGTTCTNNACGATAAACCGCTTCGCGGCAACACAGCATTGGCCGGTATTGTTCATCTTGGCCCAAACCGCCCATTGCACGGTTTTGTCCAGATCTGCATCCTCAAGCACGATGAATGCATCGCTGCCGCCGAGCTCCATCGTGGACTTCTTTAGATTCTTTCCAGCCCGTGCCGCAACCAACTTTCCCGCCTCCACACTGCCGGTCAATGCAATGCCCTTGACTCGCGGATCGTCGATCACGCGGTTTACCTGATCGTGCGAGATCAACAGATTGGTGTAGGCACCCGCCGGCGCACCAGCCTCCCGCCACAGACTCTCAAACGCGATGGCGCACTGCGGAACACACCCCGCGTGCTTCACCATAACGACATTGCCCGCCATGAGGTTAGGCCCGGCGAAGCGGGCGAGTTGATAGTAGGGAAAATTCCATGGCTGGATGCCGAGGAGCACGCCGAACGGACTGCTTTCGATCTCCGCTTCCCCGGAACCGGGCTTCAGGTGCTGTGTGGCGAGAAAGGTCTCGGCGTTCCGGGAATAGTACTCGATAATGTCTGCGCTGAGCGATACTTCGCCTCGTGCCTGACCAATAAGCTTGCCCATCTCCAGCGTCACTGGGCGAGCAAACTCCTCGATCCGAGAACGCATAATCGCGGCTACTTTCGCGGCGATCGCCGACCGTTCGAGGAAGCCCGTGCGCTTCCAGTCATCGAAACAGGAGGCGGCAGTTGCCATCGCCTCCTCAAGTTGCTCGTCGGTGAGCTCCTCGAAAGTCCTCAGGGTTTCACCGTTACTCGGATTGACGCTTTGATAGCTCATATTTATGATCCTTTGCCTGTATGGACAGCCGGGCAGGTGATCTCGGACGCAATTTGAGCGCCGAACCAACCGCGCGCCAATTTACGCACCGGGCAGCAGGTTGCTGGCAATATTCCGCACACACGGTTTTTCCTGCACGCCCTTCGAGCCTATTCTGACGAAATACGGTCAAACCAGCGGCCAGAAACACTGTGCCTCC
>PLFE01000027.1 GCA_003136675.1 Bryobacterales bacterium | reverse complement strand
AATCTACGTTGTCGATCCTGACGCGAGAACCCTGTTCCGGTGGGAAGCGAACCGCCTGATGGAGGTGGAGGCTTTCGCCGGTATGCGCTCCCAGGAAATCTGGGAAATGCTAGATCGGCAATTGGAGTAGCCGCGCCGGCCCTATTCGTCCCGCAACGTCTGGGCGGGATCAATCCGCGCCAGCCTCAGCGCTGGGAGAATGCTGGCCGCGGCTGCAACGACGATGAGTAGTAATGCGACGGTCACGAAAGTTGCAGGATCGGTTGGAGCGACACCCCAGATCTGACTCTTCAGCAATCTTGTCGCAAGTAAAGCGAGCACGATGCCAAAAGCAATTCCCGCGAGGGAAAGCGTAATGCCTGGCAGCGCGGCGGCGCGGACGACTCCGTTTGCCGTGGCTCCCAGCGCCAACCGGATGCCCATTTCGCGCCTCCGCTGGGCAACGGACTGCGCAATCAAACCATAAAGCCCCAACGCAGCGAGCAGCGTCGCCAAGCCGGCAAGCACGGAAAAGATGGTGGCCTGATAACGCTGCTCCTGGAGCGCCGCGCCACGAACGTCCGCCATGGTCTTGAAGGACGAGAAAGGCACACGTGGATCAACCGAAGCAAGCGCTCGCTGCATGGCGGTCGCGATCGAACTGTTGTCGCCATGGTTGTTGACAGTGGCGGTGCGGACGATCCAAACCGGAGAGAACCATATATTCGCCATGGCGAAAATGCCGTCGGGAAACTGATCGACCGGAACGTAGACTTCCGGGAAATGATCAATGGGACCGCCCACGCCGATGCCGTTCTTTTCCTGCACGTTATTGACGACGCCGATGATCCGCCAATCCTTGTTTTCAATCTTGATAGGAACTCCGAGAGGGTCGGCATTCGCGTGCAGGTAGCGCTTGAGGAACGCTTCGTTCACTAGGGCAACGCGCGCGGCGCCAGCATTATCGTCATCGGTGAACAAGCGGCCGCGCAACAATTTCATACGCAGCGTTTCGAACATCCCCGGCGTTGCATAGGTGAACTCAGTGATGCCCTGGCTCGGAGGCCGGCCGTTCACCGCAGCCAGACCTTCGTTCAGTGGCCGGGTGTACGGGGAGGACAGAGCCACGGCGGCGGATTCCACGCCGGGGATGGTTTGAATCCGCTGTAAGCTCTCCCGAAACAAGCGCGAACCAGCTGCGGCGGTGGCATACCGTTCATCCTGGAGGGAGGCGGAAGCGATCATCAGGTTGTGAGGATCGAAGCCAGGGCCTGCATTAGCGATGGTCATGAACGTTCTGATCAGAAGGCCCGCGGAGGCAACGAGGACCACGCCAAGCGCTACTTCAGCAAACACGAGTGACTGACGTTTCCATTGCCGCCGGCTGCCCGCGTTGCTTCGGCCAGCCTCCGATAAGGCGGAGCGCAGATCCACTGCGCTTGCTTCGAGCGCGGGGAAGAGGCCGAAAAAGATGCTGGTAGTCAGCGACAGAGCGAGCATGACGGCCATAACGGGAACGTCCAGACGCACGGGACCAGACAGTGTAAAGCCGCCAGGGTTCATGCGCAGCAGGCCATCCAAAGCAAACTGCCCCAGAACCAGGCCCGCGATGCCGCCAAACAGCGCCAGCACGACCGATTCGGTGAGCAACTCGCCAACGATGCGCCTGCGTGACGCCCCCAGTGCCAGGCGCGTCGCAAACTCTCTCGAACGCGTGGCCGAACGGGCCATCAAAATACCCGCGATATTGACGCAGCCGATCAGCAGTACCAGCCCAACGGCGCCCCACATGAGGTGGACGCGAGAACGCAAATCGTAGGTGATTCCGGTCTGAAGGGGAAGGGCCTTCTCTTCGATCGTCACACCCTTGTTGAGATGCATCCGCGAGAACAGACCTTGCATGATCGAATTCAGTTGACCGTTCGCCTGGGCCAGGGTGACACCGGAGTTCAGCCGTCCGATGACGCCGTAGTTGTCGCCGCTCCCTTCACCCGTGGTGGAAGGGCGCAGCGGCGTCCAAACATCCGGCGAAGCGTCGGTGCCCAGCCCGGTGGGCAAGGCCCGGAAACTTTCGGGAATGATCCCGACAACGGTGTAAGGCGCGCCCCGAAGATCGATCGAGCGTCCCACCACCGACGAATCTCCGTGGAAAACTCGCCGCCAGAGCCCGTAGCTCAATATGGCGAGTGCCGGACCATTCGGCACATCTTCCTGGCGGCTGAACTCGCGGCCGACCAGCGGAGGAACGCCCAGGACGTGGAAGAAATTCGCGCTTACCCGCTGGTTTTGCACATACTCGACGCGGCCTCCGGCGACCAGATTCACGCCGCTGGTCGAGCCGTAGACCGCGGTGTCGAGGAACGACGCGTGATCCCGAACCACCTCCCATTGGCGGCCATCCTGACTCGTATCGACTTCGGACGCGCCTTCGTGATTCACGGAGGTAGAAACCATCACGAGACGTTCGGGGTTCGGATAGGGAAGCGGTCGAAAGAAAAGCGCATCCACAATCGTAAAGATCGCCGTGTTCGCACCGATGCATAACGCCAACGTTCCAATTACCGTGAAGGCGAAGGCCGGACTCTTACGGAGCTGACGGAGAGCGTAATGAAGATTCTTCCCAATCGTCATGGCGGACTGATGGGCACTTCTTTCTCCATCGCCGCTGCATATAACTCCGCCGTTTTACTCACTAAGGCGGAACCGGCTGTCCGCTTTTGGGAAAACCGTGTTCAAGATCGTCTAGTCGTCCGACTCGATTGGACCCCGGTCACCCCGCAACGAGCCGATTTAGTCGATCACGAACGGTTTGCACCCTAGCGTGGCTGTCTGCATCGGGCAGAAGAAATCCAGGTAGTGCGTCGAGAAACTTTGTCGAGGACAGCAATCGTTTGATCGCGGAGCGAATGTAATCCTGAAGTTCCAAGGACCCCGACCGCACCTCCGCAACGAGGCTCTCCCTCCCGTCGACAACAGCGACTAAGTCTTCCAGATCGCGGCTGAAAAAGCCGCCTTTACCTCGGCCTCTAAATGCCTCGCTGGTATCCTCCGCAAACCCAAGCTCCCGGAGGCGCGCCCCAAAATGCTGCATACGCTGCGTAGGAATGGATTGCCGCGATAGCATCCACATCGAGAGTTGCGCGCGGGTCGCCGGCTGCTTCGTCCATAATCAGAACGCCGTTACGGAACCGCCAGCGAACACGAGTTCTTCCAGCAGCGGTGCCAGTGGACGGGCTGCGGCGATCAGTTGTTCAAGGTTCGAATCGCATTCGCTTCCCGGAATCGGCGGACAACTCCTTCTGTGCCATCCCACATTTCCGTACGCGGCCGTACCGAAGAGCGTCCACCAGGGCTAGGTACTCGTAAAATAATGGGTCTCGCAGCGCTGCCTGGGGTGCGGTCTTGTAAGGAGGCGCGAATGCAATTCCACGATGTTTCCCCTCCGCGTAGGGCCAGACTGGGATGGGTTCGCTTCCCGGAGCGATCAGGAGTCGGAGCGGCTCGGCGGCTTACGCCGTCGGAACCCCACGGGTGTGTTCGCCCGCTCGGCTGGAAACGCAAACTTCAGGCCATGGAACAGGAACTCCTCAAGCGCGGCTAGGTTCGGGCGATCGTTCAACTTGGGTCGGTGAAGGAGGCTGGCTCGCGCCCGGTGCACGCAGGCATGGACCTCGGACGGACTCATCACGAGGTCCACAGCGAGTTTGGAGTACCCGGGCCTGCGCAGGCCCGACGCCACGATCTTGAGAACCACTAGATGTCCTGAGGTTTTAGAGCCATTTCTACATTCGCTATTCGCGAATAGCGAATAGCAAACAGTGCGTCACAGCGATGCTCCTAATCATCCGAATCGATCGGACCCACCTTCAACACAGCCAGGAAAGCTTCCTGCGGGATATCCACGTTGCCCACACGCTTCATACGCTTCTTCCCCTCCTTCTGCTTCTCCAATAACTTGCGCTTGCGTGAGATATCGCCGCCATAGCACTTAGCCAGCACATTCTTCCGCATCGCCGGAATCGTCTCGCGCGCCACAATCTTATTCCCGATCGCGGCTTGCAAAGCCACCTCGAACATCTGCCGGGGAATCAACTTACGCATGCGCTCGATCAGGATCTTGCCGCGCTCGTAAGCCACATCGCGATGCACGATGATGGAGAGCGCATCCACGGGTTCGCTGGCCACCAGCACATCCAGGCGCACCATTGGCGATACGCGGAAACCCGATAAGTGGTAATCGAGAGACGCGTAACCACGCGAGACGGATTTCAGCCGGTCATAGAAATCCATCACCACTTCATTCAACGGCATTTCGTACAGAAGCAGCACGCGCCCCGCGCCGATATACTCGAACTTCTTCTGAATCCCGCGCTTGTCTTCCATCAGAGCCAGAATGCCGCCGATATACTCGTCGCGAGTAATCACGCTGGCATCGATAATCGGCTCCTCGATCTGCTTGATATTCGATGGATCGGGAAAGCGCGTCGGGTTATCGACTTCAATCACATCACCCTTAGTGGTGGTTACTTTGTAACGAACGCCCGGCGCGGTGGTGATCAGGTCGATCTTGAACTCGCGCTCCAGACGCTCCTGAACAATCTCCAGATGCAGCAGCCCCAGGAATCCGCAGCGAAACCCGAAGCCCAGCGCCACCGAGTTTTCCGGCTCGAAGCTGAACGCACTGTCGTTGAGCCGCAGCTTCTCCAGGGCATCGCGCAATAACCCATGCTCATGCGATTCCACCGGATAGAGTCCCGCGAACACCATCGCCTTAATCTCTTCAAAGCCAGGCAGAGGTTCCGCCGCAGGGTGATCGTGATCCGTAATCGTGTCTCCGATCTTGGCATCCGACACGGTCTTGATGTTGGCGTAGAGGTAGCCCACCTCGCCCGCCGAGAGCTCCTGCGTGGGAATCGCCTTGGGCGATTGATAGCCCAGGCCCTCCACTTCGAACACCTGTCCCTCCGCCCACAGGCGGATCTTCTGGCCCATGCGGATGCGCCCGTCGACCACCTTCATCAAGATGATGGTGCCGCGATACTGATCGAACCAGGAATCAAAAATGAGCGCGCGCAGCGGATCGTCCGGCGAACCTTTCGGGGGCGGCACGCGCTTGACGATCGCCTCCAGCGTTTCATGAATGCCGATTCCCTGCTTGGCGCTCACCAGCAGGGCGTCAGTCGCATCCAGGCCGATTACCTGTTCAATCTGTTCGCGGATGCGCTCCGGCTCGGCGGAGGGTAAGTCGATCTTATTGATAACCGGGATGATTTCGAGGTTATGATGCAGCGCCAGGTAAGTGTTGGCAAGGGTTTGCGCCTCCACGCCTTGCGAAGCGTCCACCACCAACAGCGCGCCCTCGCAGGCTTGTAAGCTCCGGGCAACTTCATAGGAGAAATCGACGTGACCCGGCGTATCGATCAGGTTGAGCTGGTAATCAATTCCATCGTCCGCGCGGTAGTTCAGGCGCACGGCATGGGCCTTGATCGTGATGCCACGTTCCCGCTCCAGATCCATGGAGTCGAGAACCTGCGCCATCATTTCGCGTTGCGAAAGCGCACCCGTGGTTTCAAGCAGCCTGTCGGCCAGCGTGCTCTTCCCATGATCGATGTGCGCAATGATGGAGAAATTGCGGATGAATTCCCGGTCCATTGCGGTATGATGAGGCTCTGTAAAGACGATTATCCCATATGAATTTCAGTAACATACGGATGGAGATGGGTGCCGACGGGGCAGCGGCCGGAGTGGCCGTAATTACCATCAACCGTCCCGAGAAACTGAACGCTCTGAACCGCGATGTGATGGCCGAATTGCGGCAGGCTTTCGAGGCGGCGGCGAGGGATTCGGCGATCCGCGGGCTCATTCTGACCGGGGCGGGCGAGAGGGCCTTCGTGGCCGGTGCGGACATCCGGGAATTGGCGGCCATCGATGCGGTTGGCGCGGAGCGGCTCTCGTCGCAGGGTCAAAGCACGTTCCGGCTGCTGGAATCCATGGGCAAACCCTCCGTGGCGGCCATCAACGGCTTTTCCCTGGGCGGCGGAATGGAACTGGCGCTGGCGTGCACCGCGAGGATCGCCTCGGAAAACGCGAAGCTTGGCCAGCCGGAAGTGAAGCTCGGAATCGTGCCGGGTTACGGCGCAACGCAGCGGCTTCCGCGCTTAGTGGGGCGGGGAAGAGCCCTGGAACTCCTGCTGACCGGAGAGGTGATCGATGCGGCGGAAGCCCACCGGATCGGCCTCGTGAATCATGTGGTGCCGCAGGCCGAACTGCTTCCGTTCAGCAATGCGTGGATGATGAAGGTTCTGGCCAACGGGCCGCTGGCGGTCGCACTGACCATGCAGGCCGTTGACGCGGGTTACGATGCGGGGATGGACGCCGGGTTCCGCTTCGAGGCGCTGGCGTTCGGTTTGACCGCCGCGACAGAAGACCGGCGGGAGGGCACGCAGGCATTTCTCGAGAAACGCGTGCCCCGGTTTACGGGAAAATGATGAACGTGATAGAAGGACAGCTCTCCTCCGCCGGTCTGCGCTTTGCCATCGTTGTGGCGCGGTTCAACAGCTTCATTACGGATCGCCTGCTGACGGGCGCATTGGACGCGCTGAAGCGCACGGGCGCAGCGGAAGAACAGATCGACATCATTCGCATCCCCGGCTCCTGGGAGTTCCCGATCACAGCCCGCGCCGTGGCGGCTCAGAAGCGGCATGACGCCATCATCTGCCTGGGCGCGGTGATCCGCGGCGATACCCCGCACTTTGAATTCGTGGCGGGCGAAGCGGCCAGCGGACTCGCGCGCGTCGCGGCGGAAACGGGCGTTCCCGTGGCGTTCGGCGTGCTCACCACAAATACCGTGGAGCAAGCGGTGGATCGTTCCGGCGCGAAAAGCGGCAACAAAGGCTTCGATGCGGCCATGACGGCGATCGAGATGGCCAGCCTGCTGAGGCAGTTGAAGACTTAGCATGCCGTCGCGTCACAAAGGCCGTCAGCGCGCCTTGCAAATCCTTTTCGAGTGGGACATGCGCAAGCATCCCATCACGGATTCGATTGAAGGCTTCTATCAGTCGCTGGGGCGGGAAGAGGACCAACCGCGCGTGGCGCGCGATCCATTCATGGAGTCGCTGGTGCGCGGCACCGTGGACCGGTCGCGGGAGATCGATGAGCTGATTCAGAAGCATGCGGAGCACTGGCGGCTGGAACGGATGCCCGCCGTGGACCGCAACGTCCTGCGTCTCGCCGTGTACGAAATGCTGCATACCGATACGCCTCCGGCAGTGTTGATTGACGAGGCCCTGGAACTGGCGCGTCAGTTCTCGGGAGAGGAGTCGGTCCATTTCGTCAATGGTGTGCTGGATGCGGTGCACCGGGACAGCAGCGCGGCCAAGGCTTGACGAATCTCCACATATTCCCGTGCAGCATTGCCGGTTTTGAACGTCATCCGGATCAACTGTGGCTCGGCGGGCCGCGTCAAATCTTCCGGCAACTTGCCGCCGAACTAGAACGTCTACGTAAGTGTGGGTACACGCGATGGGGTTTTCCTAGCTGGTTTCCCCTTGGTTCGCGCGTTGCCAACCGGCGGGTGCTTTCCTCCAGGCACCCGCCGTTTTATAACGCCCGTGCAACCGCGGGCCGCGTGAGACTGAATAGCCGCTGACCGGGCAGTAGCCACGCCAGCTTGTCCGCCAGCCCCCAGGAAACGAGCTTGCGAAATAACGACGCCGCGCCGTATTGCGATTGCAAGATGCTTTTGCACTCGGCTAGATACCTGGCCGAGGGAACCGCTTGGGCGCAGCTTCTGCCAGCCACTAACCCGGTTACCAGCGCGCCCAACATCCCGGAACCCGTGAACGGGTCAACAAACCCCAAAGCATCGCCTACCGGATAGACTCCGGGAGCCGCCTGACCAAAGCCGCCGCCGAAAACCAGCGGGCCGGTGATCAGCCATTCCATTTGGCGGCAAAGCGGACTTATGCGTTCTTTCAATCGAGGAATGGCCGCCAGCAGGCTGTCGGGATCGAATCCGTGCTCTCGCAGGAGAGATTCGGGCGCGAGGCCGCACACATTCGTCAAGCGGTCTTCAATGCAATTGATCCCGACGTACATCTTTCGGTCGAAGTAAAGATCGACCGAATGGCTAAGGGGTCCCGAATAGTGGGCTTTGAACCCGAATAGACGGTCTTTGCGGGAGGAACTATGCTGACGCCCATGCGCCAGAATCGTAAGGCCGTGATTCGGCTCGGCGGCCTCGCGAACCAGCTCCGCTCCGCGGTTCACGGCGCATCCGAGCAGGGCCGAATCGAGCGCATACCGGCTGATTCCGAACGCCGATTCCTCAAGTTTCCATCTTTTGTTCACCGCGCCGAAGAAAACATTGGCCTCAGTGACCGGGTGCGGGCGCAGATCCAGGAATTCGGACAGCACGCCCAACCTTTCCAGGATGACAACCGCTTCCGGGGAAAGGAACTCCCCACACACTTTGTGCCGCGGAAAGCGCGTTTTCTCAAAAATAGTTACGTGCGCGCCTTGCTGCAGCGCACTGAGGGAGGCTGAACATCCGGCCGGCCCGGCGCCAATTACCCGGATTGGTTCAGTACGCATGTGGCTTGGACGCCAGATCGACCGCGCCCGTCTCAATTTTTTCGTTCCGTAGAGCCGCGATAGCCCACCCCCGCCGTTTCATCGTTGGGCTTTGCTATGACGTAAGTATATAGCTGCGGCGATTACCCTAAGGAGAGAGATGACGAAAACAGCCGCAGGTCTGCAGACCGGAATGGCCGGAGCTCTGGTAATGCTTTCCTGGCTTTGTCTGGCGACGATGTTGACGCAGCACTCCGTATGGTGGCTTCCCAACCTGATGGCGACCTCTTTCTGGGGCGATCCGGCGCTGAGGAACGGGTTTGGAAAGTATTCGACGGCGGGGCTGGCGCTGTACCTTTTGCAGTACACCGCACTGGGAGTTCTGTTTGCCTGGGTGGTGCCGAAGGGAACCCCTTACGCGCGCCGGCTTCTGTTTGGCGTGGTGCTTTCGCTGGGCTACTACTATTTCATGTACGGGTATGTGTGGAGGCGCCTGGATCCCTTAATTCCGCTGTACAGCGCGGATCGGGCCGTTCTGGTGGCGCATGTGTTCTTTGGGATGATGCTGGCGCTGCTGCCGCGTTATGCGATGCTTGAGCGCACAGACTGACTGGCAGCCGGGCTTCAGCGTGTGCTCGTGGATAGGATGTAGGCGGGGCAGTCCAGGAACAGGCCCAGGGTGCTGATGGGTTTCTGTGCGTTTTCGAACGTGCAGCGAGAGGCTCCGTCGCGGCCTTCGACCCTGACCCGGCGGCCGTCCCGCGACACCCGGAATGCGGTGCGGCAGCCGTGCTCGGCCTGAAGCGCATCGATCGCGGAATCGGACCCGTCGACAATGTGGATTTGCCCGCTGGGGCGAATCAGAATCGTGAGCGCGGCGGACGAACCCGAAGGCGCTGCGGAAGCCGCCTCGAAGATTTCGTTCGCATTCTCAAAAAACCGGCTCACAAAAGCTTATCGGAGAGGGCCGGCGGCTTTTCTACCGAAAAGTTATTGAACGTTGACGAGCAGGTTCGCCTGGCTGCTGGCAGTGCCGCCGACGGTGATGACCACAGGCTGCGGCCCGGAGGGCGTCCCCGGGGGGATGACCACGTTCACCTGCAGCACTCCGGAAACCAGGTCAGGGGCGTCACCCGCATAAAGGACCTGGGCGGATTGCCCGGCGATGGTTGCCGTCACCGGCAGCACCGGCGCGGGAATCGGGTTTGTGGGCGGAACAATTACGCCGTCACTACCAGCCGGGTTGGTTTGTCCGGCTCCGCCACCGTACAGCACGACGATGGAACCGGCCGGCGCCGGATTTGTGGGCGTGTTGACGCTGAGGTCGGAATTCAGGATAGCGCCGCCGCCCGCGCCGCTTCCATCCAGCGAGAACAGGCCGGGAGCCGCGGGGTCGATCGCTAACGTGAGGGCATTCGAAATCACCCCCTGATAGCTGACCGTGATCAAGGTACTGGTTTGTCCGGCGAGCGAGAACGGCAGGATGGCATTCACCTGAAAGTCCGATGAGAACAGGATCGGGCAGGGAATCCCGTTGGCCAGAACCTCCGTCCCACCGGCTGTAGTCGCCACAGTGGTAGCCGTCGCCAACTGGAGCGGAACCGCAATGTTGGGGCCGAGTCCGGTACCCCAGAGCGCAATTAATCCGCCGGGACTGCCAGCGGAAGTTGCATAACTTTCGGCGTTCGTGATGGCCGTGAGAACAGGGGTGGCGACGGCCGCGATGTCGAGCGTGACGGGCACGTTGATCACCTGGGCGATGGCTCCGCCACCGCTGAGCGTGATCACACCGGAGTATGCGCCGTTCGCCATGGCGCCGGGCACGGCCGTAATGGTGAGGCTGGCGGGCGTAGACGCAGCCGGGGAAACCGCGGCCGGCGAAATGGAGATCCAGGGCACGTTTGCGGTTGCGGTGATGAAGTTACTCACCGTGCTCGCGACGGCGAGGGTTTGCGACGCGGGGGCCGCGCCATTCGGCTGATAGCTGAAGGTGAGGGTCGCCGGGCTGACGCCGAAGGTGGACGTGTTCGAAACAGTGAGCGTCACAGGCACGAAGTCAGGAGCGTTGGCAAAGTTCGTGCCGTTGATCCGCACCGAGCCGGTGTAGACTCCGGGAACCAGCCCCGAAGGATTCACGCTGACCACGCCGACGCTCGAAACCGATAACCAGGCCGCGCCGAACGCGGAGAGCGTGACGGCGGAACCGGCCGGCAGGGCGGAAACAGTCAGGACCTGGGGCGGCGGGACTGCGCCGTTCACTTGATACGCGAACGCTAAAGCGGCGGGCGCGACGGAGAGCAATCCGGGCGGCGGGGAAT
The DNA here is from genome assembly GCA_003136675.1 of Bryobacterales bacterium. Classification (GTDB taxonomy): domain Bacteria; phylum Acidobacteriota; class Terriglobia; order Bryobacterales; family Bryobacteraceae; genus Bog-113. Next base: position 2,478 of record PLFE01000027.1, on the reverse strand, counting down.
TCAACGTAAATGTCACCGGGATGGTTACCGAGTTACTTCCCAGCGGGGAGGTGATGACGACGCTTCCGGTGACGGTTTCCTGGGCCAATCCATTCGGATTCGCCGTGATGCTGACGGTGTCCCCGGATACTGTCGCGGTCAGCCAGGGTACGCTAGGCGTCACGACAAGGGGAACCGCCGCGCCACCGCTCGATTGAACGATCGTCAGGGTTTGGGTGAGCGGAGCGCCGGCGGTGGCCGGATACATGTAGGCGAGGGCAGCGGTAGTCGACGACAGCGACACGGAGGCGACATTCACCGTGACCGTGAGTTCCGCATAGGTGCCACCGGTTTGGATCTGGACATAGTCGATATGCGTTCCGGGAGTGAGGTCGTTGACGTCAACCGGCACGGAAATGGTAGCGGGCGTGGTCCCGGAAAGCGGCGAGATGGGAAGGTAAAGGTCTACGTTTCCGACGGTAAAGCTGACGGGCGAAGCGCTAGTGAGCTTGGCGGTTTGGGGAGCGGGGTTGACCCCAGGCGTCACATTGAAGGTGAGGGTGTTCGGGGAGATGGTAATGGGGCTGACGCCGCCTCCACCCGATCCACCCGTTACGTTGATGGTGACGGGGATGCTGACGTCGCCGACTGAGGAACTGAGATTGACCGTGGCGTGATAGGTACCGTTGGTTAAGCCCGTCCCGCTGCCTTTGATGGTGATCGACCCGGGCGTGGTGCCGCTGCTGGGGGTCACGGTGATAAAGGACGCTCCGGAGACCGTGGCGGTGTAGCCGGCGGCTGCGCCGGTGGATGTGACGGCGACGGTCTCGCTGCCGTTCACGCTGGATGGCAGGAAGAAATTGAACGTAACGGAGCCTGGAGAAACATGTAAGGCCGATCCGCCGCCGCCGGCGCTGGAGACGGTGTAGGTGACGGGGATACTGATGGGCCCGACAGAATCGCCGGTGTCATTGATCAGGACGCTGGCCGTGTAGGCCCCTGGGGGGAGCGCGGTGTTGAAATTCGCGCTGACGGTGCCGGGGGTGGTTCCGGATGCGCCAGTAAGAGTCAACCAGGTGGCGGATGAGGGGCTGACGGAGGCGGTGTAATTGACGGCTGCGCCATTGGAGGAGACGCTGATCGCCTCCGGCGTGGGCGCTGTGCCATTTTCGGTGGCTGATGCGGAGATTCCAGAGAGCGGAGTGGCGGTGAGGCCCGTGGCGGTGATGGTTCCGGTGACGCCAATCTCGCCGGTGGTGCCCCCGAGGTCATAGGAAGTTGTGGACGCCGGGGCGCTAAAGCTCTTTGTTCCGAATGCCGAGGCGGACGGCGTGGGAAGGCTGAGCCCTGGGACGACTACCGAAGCGGAGAAGGAATACTGGCCTTTCGCGAAGTTCGCCGTGATCTGCCCATTTGTGGAAATGGTGATGGAGCCCGATTCCTGAGTGTTCGCCGGGATCAGGTTTTCCAGTTGGGGAATGGTGAGGTACACGGTTGCGGGATACGTGGCCGAACTTCCGGAGGCGGTGGCGCTGTCGAGGGTGGTCGCGATGGTCCCGGTGATGCCACCTGCTCCGAGGCCGATGGGATCACACGCATCACCCGCCGTGCAGCCGGGCAATTCGGAAAACGTCACGTTGATCGTGATGGCCACGGGATATGCGAACAGCGGCGATCCGGCCACGAGGGCGAGAAGAATAATGAGTAGGGGCGTTATGCGGCGAAATGAAGAGGTCATGGTTTCTCGCTTCCAGAGTCGAGCTTGCAAAATGGGTCTAAGAGGAACAGATTGAACCGCTTTGCAGGCTTCGCGAACCTTCACTTTAACATCTAACCCGTTCCCATTAAAGTCTAGAACTGTCGCCGCGGCGCGATTCGGGATTGTGCGTCGTTGTGCAATCTTGTGCATGGTGCACAACCCCGCCGGTATTCAATGGGCCGACTCGAATCTGTGTCTGCGCCCCGGTTTGGGGACGCACAAGGGTCCAGAATGCAAACCAAATTTTCTTTCTAGCTGGTTTATTTTGTTTCTTTTGTGCGGGATGTTGAGGCGCGCATCGGTGAGTTTGACCGGTCGAGAGGGCGCTGCAAACTGCCCGGAAATCGTAATGTGAGGAACGAAGCCAGTTCCCCCGCAAATTTTACCTGCTCACTACCCCGCTTCACCTTTCGACGAGGTGTGTGCGAAGCATCGTGCCTATGAAACTGTCGCACCCAGAATGCAAACCAAATTTTCTCTCTATCTGTTTTATTATGTTTCTTCTACGCGGGACGTTGAGGCACGCGCCGGTGAGTTTGACAGGGGCGAGAAGCGCGCCAAACTGCACGGAAATCCTACTGTGAGGAACGAACCCAGTTACGTTATTTCGGAGCCCGCTGACCGCCCCGCGCCGAGGTTAGATGGATTGGGCGCACAGGGTCGGCTTCGCGTCCGCAGGTTATGTGCGAAGCATCGCGCCCATAAAAGCCGTCGCGTCCAGAATGCAAACCAAATTTTCT